>JBDNJN010000052.1:0-24519 GCA_041687725.1 Pseudanabaena sp. | reverse complement strand
TGGTTGAATCAAGTTGAGTGTTGGTTTAGCATTCTTGCCAGACGTTTATTGCGTCGCAGTAGCTTTTTATCTGTTGACCATTTGCGTCAGAAAATTATCGCTTTTATCAACTATTTCAATGAGCTTTTATCCAAACCTTTCAAATGGAAGTTCCGTGGTTAGTGTCTTGTTACTTCAGCCACCCTGTACTAGTGGTATTTACATCATGACGAATAAGTCAAATGGTAATAGATATATTGGCTATAGTGAGGATATTGAAGTCCGTTATTCGGAAAATATTCGACAACTTAACGCTGGTACATTTGGCACACCATTTGAACACCTAGAAGAAGAATTTAACTTTTTTAGGGGGATATAAAAAAGAAAAATCCCCCTAAAAAAGTTAGTACTTCGGAATCGAAGGATCGACTTGATCGCTCCATGCATTAAGGCCGCCCTGTACATTGATTCCTTCAATGCCAGCTTGATGAAGAATGCCCAAAGCCTTCATCGATCGCCCACCCATTTTGCAATGAGCAATTAGCTTCTTGTCACCAAGCAAAGCCTTAACTTTCTCAACCCCATTACCATTTTCGATTTCTGGTAAAGGCACTAATACTGTGTTAGGAATTCTACCGATTTCCCACTCATTAGGGTTACGCACATCGATGATCACATAATCCGATGCACCAGCATCAATGATCTCTTTGAGGTCTTTAACGGTAATTTCGGCGATCGCTTTTTGTGCTTCCATTTCAGTTTCTTTTTGTTGAGGAATACCGCAGAACATCTGATAATCGATCAATTCTTCGATTACAGGACGGACTGGGTTAGGGCGAAGTTTTAATTCGCGGAATGTCATTTTGAGGGCATCGTAAAGTAACAAGCGTCCGCTCAGAGTATTGCCTTGACCGAGAATAATTTTCACGGTTTCGGTCGCTTGGATCACACCAATAATTCCGGGAAGAATACCCAAAACGCCGCCTTCAGCGCAAGACGGAACTAGCCCTGGTGGTGGTGGCTCTGGATAGAGATCGCGATAGTTAGGACCACCTTCATAGTTGAAGACAGTTGCTTGTCCTTCAAAGCGGAAAATTGAGCCGTAGACGTTAGGCTTGTTTAGTAACACGCAGGCATCATTGACTAGATAGCGAGTGGGGAAGTTGTCCGTGCCATCGACAATGATGTCGTAGGGAGCCATGATTTCCAGTGCATTGACTGAAGATAAATGGGTGTTGTACAGATCGATCTGGCAATAGGGATTGATCTCCAAGATCCGCGCTTTGGCAGATTCGATCTTGGGTTTGCCAACAGTGCTAGTGCCGTGAATGATTTGACGTTGAAGGTTTGATGTGTCCACCACATCAAAGTCTACGATACCGATGCGTCCGACACCTGCGGCGGCGAGATATAACAATAAAGGCGCACCTAATCCGCCCGTACCGATGCACAGTACACTGGCAGCCTTAAGTCGCTTTTGTCCTTCTACGCCAACTTCAGGCAAGATCAGATGACGCGAGTAGCGCTCGTAGTCATCTTGGGTAAGTTGAATTGTATTTAAGTCTGGGTTGAGCATGATTTAGATGAATCGCACTTTGGTTGCCAAAGAGATCGATATGGCGATCGCTTTGGCTGATTTTGCGTATTTTTGTATTTCTATTGTAGTTTCCTAGTTTACGCTTTATTGCAATGTTGTATCTTTGTTGCAGTTGGCTTAACTGCCATAACTACGATCTAAATTATATTTACAAAAGTTTAGATTGCAAAAAATTAAAGTTTGCCTGAATCCACGCATTACTATGGAACCTATGGACACCCCTTATATTTACTACATTCCCATCTACCCAGATGATGATAATTGCGAGACACTTATGCACTTATTCATCGGTCAGCCTGGATTAGATAACGAGATTCTCAGCCTATTGGAGATCCTTGATAATCGAGAACATGAGGGCGAAGCAGTTAACTATGTTCACGAACTGGAAGATAAGTTTGACTTAAAGCGAGTTTCAGTTAGATTTTTGCCGCGCAAACGCGATCGCGCCGTACCAATCATGACTTAAAAATCTACTAAGAACAATGGGCTTAAGCCCATTGCCTGTAATAAATCGCAAAAAAGTAGGACGGTGCTTTGCACCGTCCTACTTTTTTATTTTTTTATGGTGATATCCCCACTTCGGTTAATTTCTGTAAAGTTTGGCTAGCCTGTAAAATTAGAATAGATGTAAGTAAACCAAAACATTAGTCATGGCATTTTTTGATTCTGAGATCGTTCAAGATGAAGCTCGTAATCTATTCCAAGATTATCAAGCGCTGACTCAGCTTGGCGGTAGTTATGGCAAGTTCGATCGCGAAGGCAAAATTCTATTTATCGAAAAAATGGAAGAAATGATGGATCGCTATAAAATTTTCATGAAGCGATTTGAATTGTCCGATGATTTTATGGCGCAGATGACGCTCAAGCAACTGGAAAACCAGTTAGGAAATTTTGGGATCACACCACAACAAATGTTTGAACAGATGAATATGACGCTCGAAAACATGAAATCTGAACTCGAAATACATAACCAAATTAAGTAGGTGGGGCAGAACCCAAAAAGCTGCGCGATCGCCACAGCTTTTTGGGTTAGCTTTTAAATTGGGGACGTGCAAGGACGACTACACCTCGCACGATGATTTTGCTGTCGGCGAGAGTGGCGATCGCTTCGCGAATGGTCGCGCCAGTAGTATAAATATCGTCAAATAGAATTGCATCTAGCGGCATATTTACGCGATTAGGTCGCTGGCTTGATGGGACGATAAAAGCTTTAGACAAATTTTGTTCGCGTTCTTGTTTACTCTTGGTCTGCATTTGCGCCTTAGTATCTTTGACCCGTTGCAATAATTGGGAATTGCATGGCATCGCGGTTATGTCACAAAAACGCCTTGCAAGAATTTCGGCTTGGTTAAATCCCCGAACTTTTAATTTGTTGTCATGGAGGGGGATAGGAATTACAGATATTTTTTTGAAATTTTGCGTCAATACTTTAGTGTTTGCTGATCGCTTCCATCTGTCAGCAATTTTTGCAGCGATCGCCTCCATGATTTCAGGATGATTGTTGTATTTGCAAGAAGCGATCGCCCGTTTCAATGCACCATCATAAATTCCCCAGCTATAAAGCGGAATTTCTGGTGAAATAGGATGATCTTTCTGCAAGAATTCTGGAGCTTGATATGCCGCAATTTGGCGATCGCAATCTTTACATAAAACTTGATCCGCAGGGCGCTTACACAGTGGGCAATTTGCTTGCCAAAGTGAGTCGTTAACAATATTTGCTAAGCGATCGAGTTTTAAAGTTTTGGTAATCGATGTGAACCATTGCATAAGTTTTTGACTTTTATTTTTTGACCGCAGTAACCGACATAGCTTAAAAAGCGGTGTCGCACTCACAGCGTGCGACACCGCTTTTTAGTTAGCCTAACTTATCGATTTCACCGATTCTGTTAGCTTCCCTCTCGCCACTCAATAAAGCACCATGAACTGTCCCTAAATATTTGCTATAGGTTGCCTCACCTGCAAAAAACAGGCGATCGCCGACTGGGTTCGCTAAGCGATCGCAGTCTTCAAAACTAGCCCTAGGTGCAAAGGTCGTATAGGAGCCATAGGCAAAGGGATCATTGTGCCATTGAGTCAATAATGTTGCCGTTGGCGGTGAAATATCTTTGCCAAACATGGCTTGTAAATCCATCATGATGTTTTGGGTGGCTTCAGATTGCGACATTTGTGATAATGCACGTGAAAAATTACCACTAACTAAAGCAACTAAAACTGGCTGCTTAATATATTTCTGCCAGTTCCAAAAATCAATATAGCGATCAGAGAATTGGCGATCGCGATCGCCATTTATATACGCCATACTATGAGGCTCTGAAGACCAAAATTGCTTGGGAAACTTTAAAACTAATTTATTGAGCGCTCCCATGCCCAATTGCTCAATTGCGGTTAGCTTATCTTGAGGCAATACTGGAGAAAACTCAATCGAACCACGTTTCAGCACTCCTAATGGAACTGTGACAATTACCCGCGCTCCTTTAAAAACTCCACGATTGGTTGTCACCTCTACACCCATATCATCATAAGCAATTTTCTGGACTAGATGATTAATCCGAATATCTAAATCTGTTGCTAAAGCTTGCACAAGCTGCGTATATCCTTGCGGAAATACTACATCTGCGCCTGTAAATTCTGAATCCTCATTAAACCCTCTTATTCCCAGATTCGTAAGATTGTCGCCCATTTCACTCTCAACAGTCGAAGCTAATCTAGCGCGAAATCCTTTGAGCGTAATCCCTTCTATTTGTTTTGCTTGAATTACCTGTTGAGCAACTTCTTCTAAAGAAATCGACTTTGATAATGGAGTCTCATCTTTTAATTTGTTAACCATCTCTATAAAAGTTTGGAAGGCAAGATTTATGCGGCGTTCTTCTACTTCATCTAGCAGTTGATTAACCCCTTGATAATTCCATTGTGAATCATAATCAGACTTAACCGTATTAATACCAAACTGTTTTACTAAAGGAGAAAGTGGGTTCCCACCAACCTTATGAATCCATGCTGCGCCTAAATCTAAAGGAACGCCCAAAGAATTATCTGTCCAAATCCTGCCACCAATGCGATCGCGACCTTCTAGCACAACCACATGATATCCCTCAGTCTGTAACTTTTTGGCGGCTGTAATACCTGCAATACCAGCACCAATCACAATAATCTGCTGTTTGTCGTCGCTCGAATTGTTTGGTAAGCGACTGGCTAAGCGATCTGAGTCTTGGCTAAATGCACCTACACATCCACAGAGCCAACTTGTTAATCCCCCATAGACCAAATTTCGCGACTGAATTAAAAATTTTCTGCGATTATTATATTGATTCATAAGGCGATTTCTTGGAAAGATTTTACCGTGGTTGTGCCGCGCTTCGCGCGGCACAACCACATTCTGGTTTTAATAAATCGGGTACTTTTATTATTAGAGATCACCTAAGCGGATTATTCAACAGTGACAGATTTGGCGAGATTTCGAGGCTGATCGACATCTAAACCACGATGCGCCGCCACATGGTAGGCAAGAAGCTGCAAGGGAATCACGGTGAGAACTGGTGAGAAAATCTCATCAACTACAGGAATTGGCAAAATATAATCGAAAACTTCATAAGCAGCAGGATCGTCAAGAGGCGCGACACCGATTAATTTGGCATCCCTCGCTTTCGCTTCTTGAGAATTAGAGAGAACCTTCTCATACACAGCACCAGGTGTAGCGATCGCCACTACAGGCACATCAGCATCTAGCAATGCGATCGGTCCATGCTTCATCTCACCTGCGGGATAGCCCTCAGCATGAATATAGCTGATTTCTTTGAGCTTGAGCGCACCTTCGAGAGCGATCGGAAAGTTAATACCACGACCAAGAAAAATAAAGTCTTGCGTATGTGTAAACTGTCTCGAAAGCTCCTCAATGTAACGCTCTTGGCTTTCGAGAATCCTTTCCATATAAGCAGGAAGTTGTCGCAATCCTGCGATTAATTCTGATGTTCTCTGTTCTGAGAGTTTTCCTTTAGCAATACCAAATTCTAAAGCGAGTAAATAGAACATTAGCAACTGAGCAACAAATGTTTTCGTCGCCGCAACCCCAATCTCAATTCCTGCTTGGGTATCGATTACAGCATCACAAATTCGCCCAATCGAACTTTCCACACGATTAGTAATGCCGAGGCAGCGATCGCCTCTTGATTTCGCTAATTCTAAAGCTGCTAATGTATCGGCTGTTTCACCCGATTGGGTCACGCCAATGACTAGAGTATTCGCAAGAGAAGGTGGCGGCGAATAGCGGTACTCCGAAGCATATTGGACGCTAGTGGGAACGCCTGCAAGCTGCTCCAGCAAATACTTGCCAACTAGTGCGGCGTGCCAACTTGTTCCACAGGCAATAATTTCCACCCGCTCAATCGACTCGATAAAGCCCGTAGGTAGACCCAAATGAATATAATTGGCTTCATTGATATAACTTGCCAACCCAGCCCGAAACACCCCCGGTTGCTCATAGATTTCTTTGAGCATATAGTGCTTGAAGCCTTGCTTCTCCACCATCGTTGGGTTCCAGTTGAGGGTTTGGGGCGCACGGCGAAGGCGATCGCCTTTTGAGTTGTAAACCTCAACAGATTCTCTTGTCAGTCTAGCGATTTCACCATTTTCCAAAGGAATCACCGTGCGAGTATAAGCAACCAGCGCAGGTGTATCCGAGGCGCAGAAGTTCTCATCTTTGCCAATTCCAATCACAAGCGGAGCCTGTTGACGCACGACCACCAGTTCATCAGGATAATCGGCATGGATAACCGCGATCGCATAAGCACCTTGCAACTTTCCGACCGTCAGACGCACTGCTTCAAATAAAATCGAAGGTGACTTTTCAGGAATCACATTACCTAGATTTTCCAATTGCGACAAAAATTCCGCAATCATATGAGGAATAACTTCTGTATCAGTTTCGCTGACAAAAATATGACCGAGCGCTTTTAACTCAGTTCGCAGCAGGTGATAATTTTCGACAATCCCATTTTGAACAACCGCCAAGTTTCCCACCGTATTCGTGTGGGGATGGGCATTATGTTCTTCAGGCTTGCCATGAGTTGCCCAGCGTGTGTGACCAATGCCAATCGGTGCTTGAGGTGATGGATCTACGGTTAACTTTTCTTCGAGGTGGATCAGTTTGCCCTTGGCTCTGACCCGATGCAAACTGCGATCGCCTAAAGGAATTGTCGCCACGCCTGCGGAGTCATAACCGCGATATTCGAGCTTGCGTAAGCCTGAGATTAAAACTTCATTTGCCGAGCGATGTCCGATGTAGCCAACAATTCCACACATAATGTCAAGTCGCAGTATATATATCAAGGAATTTTGCGAACAGGTGACTAGACCCCAAAAGCTGTGGCGATCGCGCAGCTTTTGGGACTCTAGGGTTTAAAGTCCACAAAATTCATTGCTATATTTAACCATTGTTAGGCAATGCCTACTCCCTTCCCAGTGAAAAATTAGACTGCAAAACCCAAGAATTAGCGTTGCGGCGCGAAGCGCCGCAACGCTAATTCTTGGGTAGGAAGGGAGTAGCTAGTCAAGATAGCTTGATGCAGACGCACCCCAAAAGATATAATGGGCGCTTAAGACTTGTTTACACAATCACAGACATAATTAAAGATTTATATGGCAGAGGTTACTTTTTTTAACGCCCTCAGAGCAGCGATCGATGAGGAAATGGAGCGCGATCCAGCCGTTTATGTTTTGGGCGAAGACGTGGGGCATTATGGCGGCTCCTACAAAGTAACCAAAGACCTTTACAAGAAATACGGTGACTTGCGGTTGCTAGACACTCCGATCGCTGAAAATAGTTTTACAGGCATGGCGATCGGTTCAGCGATGACAGGTTTGCGCCCGATCATCGAAGGCATGAATATGGGCTTCTTGCTGCTCGCATTTAACCAAATCTCGAACAACGCAGGGATGCTGCGCTATACATCGGGTGGCAACTTCAAAATTCCGCTCGTCATTCGGGGTCCAGGTGGTGTAGGACGCAACCTCGGCGCAGAGCATTCGCAACGCCTAGAAACCTATTTCCAAGCTGTCCCTGGCATCAAAATGGTGGCTTGTTCCACGCCATACAATGCCAAAGGGCTGCTTAAGTCAGCAATTCGTAACGATAATCCCATTCTCTTTTTTGAGCATGTTTTGCTTTATAACCTCAAAGAAGATATTCCTGATGAAGAATATTTGTTGCCTCTCGACAAAGCTGAAATCGTGCGTGAAGGCAATGATGTAACGATCCTGACCTATTCAAGGATGCGCTATCACGTTCTGAAGGCTGTCGAGACTTTAGTAGATAGGGGCTACGATCCTGAAGTAATCGATTTGATTTCCCTCAAGCCTCTAGACATGGAAACCATCGTCACTTCGTTGCGGAAGACGCACCGCATTGTGATTGTTGAAGAAGGAATGCGCTGTGCCAGTATCGGTTCTGAGATCATTGCTTCGATCAATGATCACTATTTCGATGAGCTTGATGCACCGATTATCCGTTTGGCGGCGTTGGATGTACCAACTCCTTATAATGGCGTTTTGGAAAACCTAACGATTCCTCAGCCTGATGATGTGATTGCCGCAGTCGAGAAATTGCTAGCTTAAAAATTTATTTACAAAAAGGAAGGGTCAGTGTATACACAAGTCCTATTTGCCTACGTTTTATGATTTAGATCCCCCTCAATCCCCCTTAAAAAGGGGGAAAAATATCTTCTCCCCCCTTTTTTAAGGGGGGCTGGGGGGGATCTTTAGAATCTAGCAACATCGATGATAACTTTGTATACACGCTCGCAGAAAAGAAGGGTCACAAAGTGACCCTTCTTTTCTGCGAGCGTTACTATTAACCACTAAGCAATGAGCCGACACCTTGAAAAAATACCCATGACAAAAAGAAATTGCTAATAAATATCGCTAGCAATGCTGTAACTACAGCAGTAGTAGTAGACTCACCCACGCCCTTTGCGCCGCCAGTCGTGGTTAAACCCCATGTTGTCCCGATCGCCGCAATTAAAATCCCAAAGATGCTGGATTTAATTAGAGCCGCGATTAAATCCCAAGGTTTCAGTAAGTTCTGCACAGAATTGAGAAACATGTCATAGGGAATTGCATACATGGCTTGACATAGAAATAAACCACCTGCCATACCAGTCAAGAAGCCTAAAATTGTCAAGATCGGCAACATCAATAAACAGGCGATCGCGCGAGGAGTTGCCAGATAATCAATGGGACTTGTCCGCAACATATAGAGTGCGTCGATTTGTTCAGTTACTTGCATCGTGCCAATTTCGGCAGCAAAAGCTGAACCCACGCGCCCTGCAATGATCACCGCCGTCAATACAGGAATTAGCTCACGAGCTAAGGCGATCGCCAAAATTCCGCCGATCGCCTGTTGTGCGCCAAAGTTAATAAATTCTCGCGCCACTTGGATTGTAAATACTGCGCCAACAAAGGAAGCTGTGATCAAAGTGATCAGCAGTGACTCAGTGCCAACGATGGACATTTGCTCAATCGTATTGCGCCAATGGAAGCGGCGATAGATCAAAATATGGGTGATGATTTGTCCGATCAGTAAGAAGCTCTGCCCTAGCTTGATTAACCATTTGCCAAAATTTCCCATATTTCAAAATCCCTATGTTGTTTTTATCCTAGCCTTCATCGGAATTATCAGCAAAGAAAACATATGAACAAGAATTTATTTTGAGCAAACCAGTTTTTTATTGGCAAGGTTCGAGGCGAGTTAATAATAAGGCGATCGCATCGACATATTGCTGCAAGGCTCTTGACGGAAGATTACTGTTGTTAATGATAATACTGAAAATAACTTCGCGGTAATTTTTAGGGTCGGCATAACCTGATAGGGCGATCGCACCTGTTAATGAGCCAGTTTTTGCTTGGAGTGAATCCTGCGCGAAAGTATTTTTAAACCGATTGGCTAATGTGCCATCGACACCAGCGATCGCTAAAGATTGTCGAAAATTGCGATCGCTAGCCACACTTTGCAAAAGCTGGACGATCGCTCTAGGTGTAGTCAAATTGCGGCGCGATAGTCCAGAGGCATCGGCTAGTAAGACATTCGCAGAAGAAATATTGATGGATTCTAAATATTTATTGATCGCCATTATACCGCCACTAAAACTTTCATAGGGAACGACTTCATGGAAGCGATCCCCTAAAGCCCTCAGCAATAATTCAGCATAAAGATTATTACTGTATTTATTCGTAGTGATGATTAGCTCAGAGAGTGGCGGTGAAAACGCGATCGCTAACTCTTTGATTGGCGGAAGTTTCTTAGCAGTAATATCTGATGAAACCTGAATACCTTGGATAATTAGTTCTTGACGCAATAGTTGTAAAAAATTAGCTTTTGGATCGGGGATTGCCACGCCGCCGAGTTCTGGCTCTGATTTCTCAGGAATAACGCCACTGATCAGCAGCACCTTTTGACCGTAGGGACGCACAACCTTCAACTCATCGTCAGACGCTCTATATTCAGAGTCGGCACTAACTGTAATCGACTGATTTTCAACGCGCCAATCCTTAGCAAGCTCAGGGCTTTCCCATTCAAAGATGGCAGGCTTACCAATTTGGGCAGGGCGAATTGTCCAATTCAGAGCGTTTTCATTAATCGTGAATGGAGAAGCGATCGCCGCGTAATATTCCTGCAAATCTTGCCATTCCCAACTGTCAGCAATTTCTGCACCCTTACGCGATGTCATGCCCCAAAGGCCACCATTAATCTGCTTTACGCCTTTATTTTTAAGTTGCGTGACTAAGGATTTTAAACCCGCCGAACTAAAACTAGGATCGCCTGTGGCAACTAACCATAAGCCATTCTCTATCTCTCCTTTGGCATTAGCCAAGCTGTGTGACATCAAACGAGTAGAAAAGCGCACGTTTGCACCCAATATTTTTAAAGCGATCACCGTTACAAATAGTTTGACATTGGAGGCGGGTATGAAATAGCGGTCGCCGTCAAGATTGGCTAATATTTTGGGATTAGGCTCATTGGTTTGTACAAATACACCAACTCGCGAGGCTTGCAATTTTGGCGATTGAGCAACTTTTTCTACTTCTTTTTGTAATTGAGCAGGACAGAGGCGATCGCTATTTGCTTGAGCAGGAAGAGTCGCAATTAAAGAAATTGCAACTAAAAATTGAGCGCCTAAAAACCTAGAAACAAGGGGCTTAAGCCCCTTGCCTGTTTCGATATTTGTTATAAAACCCATAGAGAATTGCAAGCCAATAATGTTAATAATGTGATGGAAGCAATCAAAACAAATCGAAATAAAGTTCTCATACTTGCTTCTATCTAAAACCGAGCTTTTTTAAAACTGCATTTTGAGCTTCTGGCTGTTGGCTATAGGCAAATCCCCAAGGCATTTGCGATGGCATTAGGGGCAGCAATCTATCTAAAGAATAGGGACTGCCATAGAGAACTAATGCTTGCAGTTTATGCTCTAGCACTAATTCTGTAATAAGAATTTGAATCTTTTCATGCAGATTAGCACTGCCACGAAATGGATTGCCGCGACTAAAGATTTGGATAAATATTTGAGAAAATTGGTCTAATTTTAGATTTTCTAAGGTTAATCCATCCGCGATAATTCTCTGATAACCACTATTTTTTGGCAACAACACCGCAGGCGATCGCGCATTTAAAAATTCTTCACAGGTGAGCGGATCGTCAACAATTATCAGATTTAGATAATTTGCGTCTAGATGTTTTTGAATATTGCTAGATTCTAGATCTGGGAGCGTTGAAAAAACATTAATCGATTTGATCGCGATCGCCTTGGCAATGTCTAAATTTTTAGGATTACCAAGTTTTTTTAGATTGGGTGGAATACCGCAAACTTTTTGTTTTGCTCGCCAAATCCTTTGGACTGAAGCGCGAATGTGATCGCGATCTATTTCTTGATTTTCCACCGCTTTACAAATTGCATGAATTGTCGCGATCGGATCGACTGGCATCAATAAAATATCTACACCAGCTTTCACGGCTTGAACGGCGATCGCTTCAGGACTATCCAAATCTGCGATCCCTGACATAATCAGCGCGTCAGTAGTAATCAGCCCCTCAAAACCTAATTCGTTTCGCAAAATCCCCGTAATAATACGATGCGACAAGGTGGCAATATTTTCGCTGTCTAACTCTGGCACGAGAATATGGGCGCTCATGATTGCATCAACACCCGCCGCGATCGCATTGATAAAAGGCGGAAACTCGACACTATCAAATCTAGCGCGATCGTGCGGGATCACTGGTGTTTGTAAGTGCGAATCCACTGACGTATCGCCATGTCCGGGGAAATGCTTGGCAGTCGTTAGTACAGGATATTGCTTAGCTCCTGCGATAAATCCTCGCGTTGCGCCCATCACCTCGCCGACGGTGATCCCAAAAGCGCGGACATTAATCACGGGGTTTTCAGGATTGTTATTCACATCCACAATTGGCGCAAGTAACCAGTTGATGCCGATCGCTAAAGCTTCCTCAGCCGTGATGTTACCCATCGCCTCGGCATATTTCATTGACACAGCTTGCAATGCCATCGGTGGCGGAAACCAAGTCGCGCCACTAAAACGCTGTCCGACTCCTTCTTCAATATCTGCCGCGATCAATAAAGGGATCGTTGCCCATGACTGCATTTGTTGGGTTTTGAGGGCGACTTCGGGCGCACTACCACCAAGCAAAATTACGCCGCCAACTCCATATTCACTGATTAGAGTTTGCAACTTTTCATTTGACAACTCCCATTGCGGATACTGAATCTGATGGTCGTACAGCATTCCGCAAGTGCGTACAACCACCATTTGCGAAACTTGCTCAATGAGGCTAAGGCTATCAATATCAGGAAAGTTGATCGGCAACATAATTAGTACTTTGTTTTCATGAAGGCGCTTTGCGCCTTCATTTAAGATATGTTTTTTTAAAACTCTAGCGCAAAATCTTTGCGTGTCATCGGTTGCGGTACTTCTAAACCTTCACCACCGATATATTTTAAAGGTTTACCTTCAACGGATAAATAAACTTTAGCATCAGGTTCTAAGCTCGTTGCAGTGTATAAAACCTGAATAATCCGTCCTTGCATCGATGCCGAGCCGCCGCCTTTGGTGAAATCCTGAGAAAAATTAATGCGGATTTCTTTGTTTTTTGTGACTGCACTCAAAACTTTTGTGTTGGCAGGAATAGCGCTATAAAGTTCAGATTCAGGAGGCTTTTCGGCGATTAACGTATTGATCACTGAGGCGATCGCTTCATCATTACTTTTAGCTTTAACGGCGATCGGGACGGCAATCAGCTTGTTTTTACTAGACTCGATCCAATAAATTGCCAATTGACCATCAACGGCTCTGGTCGCAGGGGGCGATTGCGTGACTTGATTGGCAGTCGTTGGGGCTGATGATTGGGGATTATTGGGCTGATTGTTAAAAGAGCCATGAACCAGCACAGCCGCACCAGAGCCACCGACAACTGCCGCCGCCACCAGTGCAAACCAAGTACTTTTACTTAAAATTGGAATTTTCATAAAATTTCGCTCCTCAACATTGACTAAATTTTGCTTGATGTTGTTGACGCAAACAAATGCTAATTAGCTCACTTAGGAATGAAAAACAAATAATCTGTGCATTTGGGGTGGTGCGCTTACTAATTTCGTAGGGTGCATTAGTGAAATGTAATGCACCTTTTTGATGCTTATTATTTGTGCGTTACGCTTTGCTAACACACTCTACTTTGCCGAGCTTATATATTTTAGTTTAAGTAGGCGAGTATAAAAATCATTAAAACCAAAAAAGCTGTGGCGCACGCACTGCGTGTACCACAGCTTTTTGGGCTTTTAATCTTTATTTTGTTTGAAATTGAGTCAATATTCGCACAAGTTCATCAGTCCGAATTGGCTTACTAATGTAATCATTCATCCCTGCTTTTAAGCAGGATTGGACATCTTCTGGCATCACATTGGCAGTCATCGCCACAATTTTGGGTTGTGGCTGAAGCATCGCGTTTCGACGGATCGCTCTAGTTGCGGTTATTCCATCCATCACAGGCATTTGCATATCCATGAATAACAAGTCGTAATTCTGACTCGATACCATGCTTAGAGCTTCTGCACCATCATTGGCAATATCGGCAATGTATCCAAACTTTTTTAAGTAGCCCAAAGCAACTTTTTGATTGAAGAGATTATCTTCTACGATTAAGATTTTTAGAGGAAATTGCTCTGCCATCAGGTCATTAGAGACTGTTGAAATAAGTGATTTTTGGGCGATCGCGATCGGCTCAATATTAGATAAAGCGATCGTAAAACAAAAAATTGAACCCTGTGTTTCTAGATTTGTAGACATGCGCCAGTCTAAAGGTGGTTCGCCAGCGACAGAGCCTTTGCTTTCAGCCCAAATCGAACCACCCATTAACTTTACTAAATGTTTACAAATTACTAAGCCAAGTCCAGTCCCGCCATATTGGCGACTGATCGAAGCATCGGCTTGAGCAAAGGGTTGAAACAGTTTATTAATGCGATCGCTAGATATGCCAATACCTGTATCTTTGATCGAGAATAATAATTGAGAAGAATTCAAATAACTGATGCTTAATAGAACTTGCCCTTGCTTGCTAAATTTGGCGGCATTCCCAATTAAATTAATCAGAATTTGGCTAAATCTGGCACGATCGCCAAGAATGTTGGTGGGAACATCGGCGGCGATCGCATACTTGATGATTGTTTCTTGATTAGTAGCTTGCTTACTAATGAGATGGAAAACTGATTTTACAGCATCTGTCAGTATGAAGGGGCTTTTTTCTATTTCTAACTTACCTGCTTCAATTTTAGAAAAATCGAGAATGTCATTAATAACAGATAGAAGAATATTCCCACTGTCCCGAATTGTCTGCACATAGTCTAACTGCTCTTCAGTTAGTGAGGTTGAGGAGAGTAATTCTGCCATTCCCAGCACCCCATTCATTGGTGTGCGGATTTCATGGCTCATATTTGCGAGAAACTCGCTTTTAGATCTAGTTGCTGCCTCCGCCGCTTCTTTAGCTTGTGCTAGAGCTATCTCAGATTGCTTGCGATCGGTAATCTCTCTCGAAAGCTGAACCACCCTATCTTCAGCTATGGGTGAGATATTCGCAGCAAACCAAGTTTCTATCCCATGAATTGGCAAACTGTAATCACAACTGACAACTTTTTTTGTAGTTAGAGCTTCTTTAATTGCCATCGCAATAACGCTAGCTGCTGGCTGCGGAAGTTCCTCATGGATTGGCTTGCTTAGTATTTCTTCGAGCGTTCCTACTAAGTTGTCAATGTTGGTCGGTACAATCTTGAGACATTTGCCTTCAGCATTACGGATTAGCACAACATCGGTTAGCGCCGCAAATAGGGCTTTCTGTTCAGCATAAGCCTCGCGCAGTTTTTCTTCACTCTCTATTAAGGCAATTTCAAATTGTTTTCGTTCTGTGATTTTCTTAATGTATCCATGCCAGAGAATACTGCCATCGGCTTCGCGTTGCGGCGTTGCATGTCCAGCCACCCAGATAATCCGTCCGTCTGGGAAACGCACTCGATATTCACATTGCCATACCGTCAGATTTTGGGATGACTTTGCAATCGTCTTTACTACAAGCTCTAAATCTTTTGGATGTAGGCAAGCAAAAACTGGAGAAGCATCTTCACGAACCTCTTCAGGTGAAACGCCGTAAATATCCTGAAGCCCTCGGCTAGCATAGGGGAAATGTGAACTGCCATCAGGTCTGAGGCGGTACTGATAAATTGCTCCAGGAACGTGATGGGAAATTTGTTCTAAGCGTTTCTCTGATTCTACCTGCGATGTTATATCGCGAACGATTACCAGTGCTTCATTGTTGTTAATTGCCACAATTCGTACTTCTTCATGGGTAAGTTTTCCAGATTTCAGAAGTTGATGGTTGTAGATCTGTATTTCTTTGGTATCGATCGCCCGTTCAATCGATTGGAGTTGTTCTGATAAGAGGTCGGGTGGTAATACTTCAGATAGATGCTTGGCAATCAGCACAAATTGAGTTGCTTCGACATTAGCAGGCATAATGGAATCTAGACACGAACCATCGCGGCTGACTCGCAATAGTAAATCTGGGATGGCTTTGATGATGGCACTTTGTCGGGCTTCAAGCTCTTGCAAAGTTAATTCGATCTTTTTGCGATCGCTAATATCCACATGCGTACCAATAAATCGTAATGGCGATCCATCGGCGGCTCGACTAACAATTTGCCCCCTAGTTAAAATCCATTTATAGTTGCCATCCTTGCATTTGAGACGATGCTCGATCTCATACTGCTTAGTCTCGCTGCGAAAATGGCGATCGATTTCAGCATAGGCGAGATCGCGATCTTCTGGATGAACGCGAATATCCCACTCACTAAAATCGTTCCTAATTTCACTATCCTCAAATCCAAGCATCTCTTTCCATCGGGGCGAGAAGAAAACCTCATTTGTCGGGATGTTCCAATCCCAAACCCCATCACCACTTCCTACAAAAGCATATTGATTACGTTCATTACTGACTTGGAGTGCATATTCTATTTGTTTCCGTGCGGTAATATCTTCAAATATATACAGTCGTCCAAAGTATCGGTCTTGAGCATCGCGAATTTGACTCGAAAATCGACGAATTATGCGTTTATCGGTAAAATTAATTTCATCTTCGACAACTATGCGATTTTCTTCACTCTGCAAAGGTTTACAGGACTCGATAAAAGCGGATAGATCGGCAATTAAGGGTATGCAATCGGGAATAATATCGTTGTTTTTTAGGTCGCCACGCTGCATTCTTTCTTCTAAATGCTCAATTCCCCAAATCTCACAGAAACGATGATTAAAATACAGAATATCGTCATTACGATTATCCACCACAAAAAATGCCAGTGTTGATGTGTCTGCCATCGTTTGCAACAATATTTCTTTCCAGAATAGTTCTTGCTCAAGCCGTTGACATTCTGTCGGCTCGACTGCGACAGGCAAGGGGCTTAAGCCCCTTGTTACTTGAACAGGCAATGGGCTTAAGCCCCTTGTTACTTGAACAGGCAATGGGCTTAAGCCCCTTGTTACTTGAACAGGCAATGGGTTTAAGCCCATTGTTACTTGAACAGGCAATGGGCTTAAGCCCATTGTTGCTTGAACAGGCAATGGGCTTAAGCCCATTGTTGAAGCTAAGGTGTACCGTAGCGCGATCGCCAGTTGAGTAGAAATATTTTGCAGCAAACTAATTTCTTGAGATTGCCATTGACGCGGGCGATCGCATTGCTGGGCAACAATTAACCCAAATAGTTGAGCTTCCGCCCCAACCAAGATCGGCATTACCAGATTTGCCCTCACCTGCATCCTTGCTTGCAATTCGGCATAACATGGCTGCATGGGTTGAGTTTTTGTATCTTCGATCACGCTAAATTTGCCAGCCTGATAGAGATGCGCCGAGTTTCGAGCGAAGCAAGGATCATAAATTAATTCCCCTAAAATTGCTGCCCATCCAGCCCCCACAGACTCAGCCGCAACCACACCATCCCCCTCTGGCAAAAATTGATAGATCATTACGCGATCGCAATCCAAAATCTCCCTTGTTTGCTGGACAGTCACATTCAGCATCTCAGTTAAATTGGCAGAATTATGAATCTGCAAAGATATCGCGGTAATGCGAGCTAAAACATTCTCTAAGCTAATTTCGGCAACATCATTAAATGACATGATTAAAAGTCCTTAAAAGTTTCATTTTTTACTTCAATGTAGTAGCCAATTTGTATTGCCGCTATTCTGCTTAAGTCATCACCCCACAATCTATTTAGTCTTTTTATACCAATTTGAAAAACTTAGATTTTTTGATAATTTTTACCCATAATTTCACAAATAAATAAAATCCTAGATCGGGGATACAGCTATATTTAAGAGATTACTTTGTATAAGAATATACACTAAAGCTTGGCGATCGCGATAAATTTCTCAACTTTAGATAAATCTTTGTCGCCTGCGGAACGTTCTACCCTCGGAAATTAACTCCCTTATCTATACTTCTCAAACATGCTCTAAGTAGGTAAACATAAAGACTAAAAGCCCAAAAAGCTGTAGCGCACGCGCAGCGTGCGCTACAGCTTTTAGTATTTATGTTGAAATTGAGTCAATATTCTCACAAGTTCATCAATCTGGACTGGCTTGCTAATGTAATCATTCATGCCTACATCTAGGCAAGATTGAACATCTTCTGACATCACATTACCAGTCATCGCCACAATCCGAGGTTGGGGCTGAAGCATCGCGTCTTGACGGATCGCTTTAGTTGCAGTTATTCCATCCATCACAGGCATTTGCATATCCATGAATATCAAGTCGTAATTCTGACTCGATAACATGTTTAGAGCTTCTTCACCATTATTGGCAATATCGGCAATGTATCCAAACTTTTTTAAGTAGAGAAAAGAAACTTTTTGATTTACTACAGTGTCATCTACGATTAAGATTTTTAGAGGAAATTGCTCTGCGATCAGGCTATTAGAGGTTGTCGAAACAGGTGTTTTTGGCGCGATCGCCATCGGCTCAATATTAGATAAAGCGATTGTAAAACCAAAAATTGAACCTTGTGTTTCTAGATTTGTAGACATGCGCCAGTCTAAAGGTGGTTCGCCAGCGACAAAGCCTTTGCTTTCAGCCCAAATCGAACCGCCCATTAACTTCACTAAATGTTTACAAATTGCTAAACCAAGTCCAGTTCCGCCATATTGGCGACTGATCGAAGCATCGGCTTGAGCAAAGGGTTGAAACAGTGTATTAATGCGATCGCTAGATATGCCAATACCTGTATCTTGGATCGAAAATAATAATTGAGAAGAATTCAAATAACTGATGCTTAATAGAACTTGCCCTTGCTTGCTAAATTTGACAGCATTCCCAATTAAATTAATCAGGATTTGGCTAAATCTGGCGCGATCGCCAAGAATGTTGGTGGGAACATCAGCAGAGATCGCATACTTGATGACCGTTTCTTGATTAGTAGTTTGACTGCTAATGAGATTAAAAACTGATTTTACAGCATCCGTCAGTATGAAGGGAATTTTTTCTATTTCTAACTTACCTGCTTCAATTTTAGAAAAATCGAGAATGTCATTAATAACAGATAGAAGAATATTCCCACTATCACGAGTTGTTTTCACATAATCTGACTGCTCTTCAGTTAGTGAGGTTGAGGAAAGTAATTCCGCCATTCCCAGCACCCCATTCATCGGCGTGCGGATTTCATGGCTCATATTTGCGAGAAACTCGCCTTTAGCTCTAGCTGCCGCTTCTGCGACTTCTTTAGCTTGTGCTAGAGTCATCTCAGCTTGCTTGCGATCGGTAATATTTCTCGCGATTTGAATTACCCGATCTTCAGCTATGGGTGAGATATTTGAGTCAAACCAAAGTTCTTTCCCATCAATCAGCAAACTGTAATCACAACTGACAACTTTCTTTGTAGCTAGAGATTCTTTGATTGCCATAGCAATAATGCTAGCTGCTGGTTGCGGAAGATCCTCATGGATTGGCTTGCTTAGTATTTGTTCGAGCGTTCCTAGTAAATTGTCAATGTTGGTCGGTACAACCTTGAGACATTTGCCTTCAGCATTACGGATTATCACAACATCAGTTTGAACCGCAAATAGGGCATTCATTTCAGCATAAGCTTCTTGCAGTTTTGCTTCACTCTCTATTAACGCAATTTGCGATTGTTTTTGCTCTGTGATTTCCTCACTGTATCCATGCCAGAGAATACTGCCATCGACTTCGCGTTGCGGTGTTGCATGTCCAGCCACCCAGATAATCCGTCCGTCTGGGAAACACACTCGATATTCACAATTCCACACCGTCAGATTTTGGGCTGACTCAGCGATCCTCCGTTTTACATATTCTAAATCTTCTGGATGTAAGCGATCAAAAATCGCAGAAGCATCTTGATTCACTTCTTCAGGGTAAACACCATAAATATCATGAATACCGTAACTCGCGTAGGGGAAATGTGAACTACCATCGGGTCTGAGGCGGTACTGATAAATTGCTCCAGGAACGTTATGGGAAATTTGTTCTAAGCGTTTCTCTGATTCTACCTGCGATGTAATGTCGCGAATGATTACCAGTGCTTCATTGTCATGAATTGCCGCGATGCGGACTTCTTCATAAGCAAGTTTGCCAAATTTTAGAAATTGATGGCTGAAGATCTGCAATTCTTTGGTATCGATCGCTCGTTCAATCAATTGGATTTCTTTTGATAAGAGGTCGGGTGATAATATTTCAGATAGATGATTGAAGATCGGCATAAACTGATTAGCCTTAGTATTAGCAGTCATCGTGTGATTTAGGCAAGAACCATCGCGGCTGACTCGCAATAGCGAGTCTGGTAAAGCTTCAAGGATGGTGCGTTGTCTTTCTTCGATTTCATATAAAGCTAATTCGCTCTGCTTAAGATCGCTAATATCCAAATGCGTGCCAACAAATCGTAATGGCGATCCATCGACGGCTCGGCTAAAAATTTGCCCCCTAGCTAAAATCCATTTATAGTTATTGTCCTTGCATTTTAGACGATACTTGACCAGATACTGCTTAGTCTCACCGTGAAAATAGCGATCAAGTTCGGCATAGGCGCAATCGCGATCTTCTGGATGAATGCGAATATCCCACTCGCTAAAATCGTTCCTAATTTCACTATCTTCAAATCCAAGCATTGCTTTCCATTGCGAGCAGAAGAAAACCTGATTTGATGGGATATCCCAATCCCAAAACCCGTCACCAGTGCCTTCTAAAGCATATTGTCTACGGGTTTCATCCTTTTGAACAAATTTTTTAAGTTGTTCTTTTGAGGTATACCGCAGCGCGATCGCCAATTGGGTAGAAATATTTTGTAGTAAACTAATTTCTTGAGATTGCCAATGACGCGGGCGATCGCATTGATGGGCAACGATTAACCCGAATGGTTGCGCTTGCGCCTTAACCAAGATCGGCATCACGATATTTGCCCTTACTTGCATCATTGCTAGTAAGTCGGCATAGTGCGGATGCATGGGTTTAGCTTGAGTATCTTCAGTGAGACTAAATCTTCCAGACTGATAGAGATTTGCCAAATCTTGATAGAAGCAAGGATCGTAAATTGATTTCCCTAAAATTGCTGTCCAACCAGCCCCCACAGACTCAGCCGTAACCGCATCATGTCCCTCGGGCAAGAATTGATAGATCACTACGCGATCGCAATCCAAAATCTCCCTTGTTAGTTGGACAGTAAGGTTCAACATGTCAGTTAAGTTGATAGAACTATGAATTTGCAAAGATATTGCTGTAATGCGATCTAAAACACTCTCTAAGCTAATTTCGGCAATATCATTAAATGACATGGTTAAAAACCTTTAAAAGTTTATTTTTTTTACTTCAACCTTCAACGTGCTAGCCAAATTTATATTTCGCTATTAAGTTTAAGTTTAAGTTATTCCCCCATATTTTTTTATTTCTTTAGATCAATTTAAGAATTTTTGGATTTTTTGGTAATTCCCAACTGTAATTTCACGAATAAAGAAGACAGGTCTATAGGCATAGATATGTTAAGAGATTACTTTACATATCTATAAAATATCGAAATATACATTAAAGCTTAGCAATCGCGATAAACTTCTCAACTTTAGATAAATCTTTGTCGCCTGCGGAACGTTCTACCCCACTCGATACGTCTAACCCGTTAGGGCATACTAGCGCGATCGCCTGTTCCACATTTTCAGGTGATAGCCCACCCGCTAACCACCAATCACAATTGGGACAAAAATCGCGCAACATTTGCCAATCCAACGTTTTGCCAGTGCCACCAGCCATCTGCGGATCGTAAGCATCTAGCAAAATCGCATCAACCACAGCGCTAAAAAGTTGCGCTTGCGCTAAACCTGCTTGATTTTTGACTCGTAGTGCTTTGATTAGCTTGATTTTGGGCTTGATTTCGTTGAGATGCGATCGCACCTCACGACAAAACTCTGGCGACTCATCACCATGCAGTTGTACCGCATTTAGTCCGCCTTGCTCGACTGTTTGACAGATTTCACTCACACTTGCGTTGAGAAATACACCGATCAAATCTAGAACTGAGCTTAAACTAGAGGTGATTTGACCAATCGCAATTGCATTGATATATCTTGGTGAAGCGGGTACACAAATAAAACCAAGGGCATCTGCTCCCATTTGCGCGATCGCCTGAGCTTGATCGAGTTTTGTAATTCCACAAATTTTGATATACATACAACCAGTACAACATTCCATGTATTCATCCTATCCAACAACTGCACCTACACCAATGCATTCCCAACAGAAATTAGTTCAGAATCTTATCATGAAATTTTCTTCAGGATCGGCTGTTGTTATGGCGATCGTGATCGCTTGCAGCGCCCCAACTCTTCCCGCCCATGCTGGCTTATTTGATGGCCCCGTCGATCGCTTGCCATCAGTTCAGCGCGACTCCTTGCGTAGTGGTCAAACAGTAGTCACAGGCGATAGTGGTAAATATGTAGCGAGAGTGCTAGTCACTGACTCTCCTGATGCAGTTTGGGGTGTTTTGACCGACTATGGCAATCTCTCCAAATTCATCCCCAACATGAGTTCTAGCAAAATCCTCGAAAGTCGTGACAATCGAAAAGTGATCGAGCAAGTAGATTCGCGTCAAGTCTTCCTGATTTCGATCGTTTCGCGTACCAAATTAGCGATTCAAGAAACCAACCTCAGACAGATTGATTTCCGTCTCCTCGACGGCGATCTTTCTAAAATGGAAGGATATTGGAAATTGGAGCCAGTTTCCCTCGTTCCAAACCTTCCCCCAAGCCAAGTTTTGATTACTTACACCGTTGATGCTCAACCCAATAGCTCCACACCCACCGAAGCCTTCTATGGCATTTTTAAAGATGCTCTAGGTGATACATTGCAAGCGATTAAAAAAGAAGTTAAGAATAGAAATAAATAGTCAAAAAATTTCTCTGTACCTCTTAATAGGCTGTAAAAGAGTCTAGCGCAAACCCCAAAAAGCTGTGGCGCACGCTGCGCGTGCGCCACAGCTTTTTGATATTTGGGTGTAAAATTAGGTTGGTTACAAAATGTTGGAGTTATTTGGTGTCAGAGTCTCTATTCGATCAGGCGAGCAAACGGCTTGCTGATGCGATCGCCTATGTGAATATTTCTGAAGATGCGATCGAGCGATTAAAATCGCCAAAGGCAAGTTTACAAGTTTCTATTCCTGTAAGAATGGATGATGGAACTTTGAAAGTTTTTCAAGGCTATCGTGTGCGTTACAACGATTTGCGAGGCCCGACAAAAGGGGGGATTCGTTTCCATCCCAATGTAAACATGGATGAAGTGACCTCTTTAGCATTTTGGATGACCTTTAAATGTGCGGCGGTAAACTTACCTTTTGGGGGCGCAAAAGGTGGTGTGGCGGTCGATCCTAAGCAATTATCTAAGTTTGAACTAGAGCGGCTCAGTCGTGGGTATATCAATGCGATCGCCGATTTTATGGGAGAAGATGTCGATATCCCTGCACCTGATGTCCAAACCAATCAGACGATTATGGGATGGATGGTTGATGAGTTTAGCAATATTCAGCGTCGGCTCTGTCCTGCCGCGATCACAGGTAAACCACTCTCTATGGGTGGCAGCATCGGACGTGAAACCGCAACGGGATTGGGAGCATTTTTTGCGATCGAAACTTTGTTGCCATTGTTAAAAATGGATCGCGAACAAACGACGGTCGCAGTACAAGGATTTGGGAATGTCGGAGCAGCGATCGCCGATCTACTCAGCAAAGCAGGCTACAAAGTTGTGGCTGTCAGCGATTCTAAGGGCGGGATTTATGCCGCGCAAGGGCTAGATGTGCCGAGCATCATTAGTTATAAAAATTCAACCAGAACTTTTGAGGCGGTCTATTGTCAGGATTCAGTATGCAATATCGTTGAGCATAAAAAGATTACGAATGAGGAATTGCTAGAGCTAGATGTTGATATCTTGATTCCTGCGGCGCTGGAAAATCAAATTACTGAACATAATGCCGATGCAATCCGCGCTAAGTATATTTTCGAGATTGCGAATGGTCCTGTCACTCCTGCGGCGGATGCAATTTTAGAAAAGAAGGGAATTATGGTTTTTCCCGACATTCTCGTTAATGCTGGTGGTGTCACCGTTAGTTATTTTGAATGGGTGCAGAATCGTAGTGGCTTGTATTGGACACTCGAAGAGGTGAACGATCGCCTCAAACAGATGATGATTGCTGAAACCTTGAGAATCTGGAAAATTGCTGACCAAAAACAAATCTCAATGCGGACGGCGGCTTATGTTCATGCATTGACGCGCCTATGTGAGGCGATCGAGGCTAAAGGCACACGCGCCTATTACGTTCAAAAGTAAAAACAAAGAAGAAGAGGCGGCGCGGTGCGCCGACTCTTCTTTTTCGGTCAATAAGTTGCTTAATATGCGTCTTGCTAGTTCTACTTTAGTTTGTGTTTGATAGATTTATCCATACTTCTTCCATTGAGAGAAGAAGCAATGAGAAGATTTCGCAGCCAGTGGTTATGGTAGGAAAAGCCATTAAGGTTTCTAAAGGGGGATCGAGTGAAAAGACAGTCAGCTTGAATCTTTTGACAGTAGGGATGAAAATTCCACAGCAGAGCTATTGCGCGTAAAGCTAGATTAGCCGATTTTTGAGTGCCATGAAAGTATTGCATCTGATAGAGTAGTCGGTCTTGAATGTTGATCAAACGGTCAACTTGATTACTGGTTCGATAAGCCTCTGGGAAGGTAAACCGAGGTCGAAACCCCACCGCTTTGCTTTTGAGCGCCAACAATTTCTGTCGAACTGCCTCATTAGTGACTTGGGTTTTAGCCCATTCATGAATTCGGCGTAACCGTTGACCGAATTGAGAAAGTGTTTCACT
>JBDNJN010000051.1:0-10414 GCA_041687725.1 Pseudanabaena sp. | reverse complement strand
TTTGCTTGTAAAAATAGATGGTCGAGTATGGTAGTAAATCATGGGGTAGATTTGACCATGTACAGCCATTTTTGAGAATATAGAAAATCCCATTTAGGACTTCACGAAAATCTACTGTTGGTGGTCGGCCCCATTTTGATGACTGTGAAAGCATTGGACTGATTATTTCCCACTCTCTGTCCGACAAGTCGCTATCATAGGGGTGCCGCATCTTTTCTAGCCTTAAATCTGTTTCTTCATAAATATTTATACACGTTTTAGGTGCGCTTTTGATTTCTTAAATAGGTTCTTAGAGACTTCTGCATAAGATGAGTTAAGTAAGTATGCATAAGAAAGTTCAAAAAGCCGTAGCGCACGCGCTACGGCTTTTTGGGCTTTCTTATGCGCTTATTACCAATTCTGATCCACTTGGCGATTTGCGAACATGGATTTGCATCGGTAGGCGATCAGCGAGAGATTGAATGTGAGTGATTACCCCAATGAGGCGATCTTGTTGGCGCAAAGATTCGAGGATTTGGGTCACACTTTCGAGGGTTTCACTATCGAGAGTGCCAAAACCTTCATCTAAGAACAGACTACCGAGTTCAATTCCCATTGATAATTTTTCTGATAGAGCTAATGCCATCGAGAGCGAAGCCGCAAAAGTCTCACCGCCTGAAAGAGTACGAACACGCCGCTTTTCACCACCATTCCAGTTGTCAGACACCCAATAATCGCCGCTCTCGATTTGGAGAATGTAGCGATTGTCGGAAAGTTGTTGTAATAGAACTGAGGCACGGTTAGCGAGTTCCTGTTGCAGACTATCGAGGATATATTCTTGGAATTTGTCAGATTTGAGGTCTTGAGCGAGGGTGTGATAGGTCTGCTCTTGAGCCTGTAGAACATTTTTGCGATCTTCTAATTCTTGTGATTCTTGACGTTTTTGTTGTGCTTGTTCTAGCCATGCTTTGATTGAGGCGCGATTTTCATTGGCTTGTCGCAGTTCCTGTTCTATTTGTTGCAAGTCTTCGCGCAGTTTCGCGATCGCCTGTTCATCCGTATCTCGATCGCCGATCGCTTCAGTAATCACTTGCAAACGAGTTGTTAAGTCTTGCTTTTGACGCTGATAGGTTTCGATCTCTTTTTGCCAGCCCTCTATTTGCGATCGCGAAGTTTGCGCTGACAGAAATTCTGATTCTGCAAAATTTACCGATTTTAGTTCGGTTTGCCAATTGGTTTCTTGTTGCGATCGCTCTGAAAGCACTAAATCATGATTTTCTTGAGCTTTATTTGCAGCAGATTCTGACTTAATAAAGGTTTCACGGGCAGATTGATAGGTAGCATCAATAGTTTGGAGGCGATCGCTTAATTCTGATTTTGCTTGCGCGATTGTCTGAGCCAAAGCTTCATAAGTTTTGCCTGCGGTGATTGTTAGCAAATGCTCTTGAATTTCTTGCAATTGCGATTGACGTTGGGATCGCTCCTGTTCGCTTTTTTGAGATTCTGTTTGCGCCAGTTGCAGATTTTCTTGCGTAGAATTAAGCTTGCTTTCGGCAGTTTGACAGACGATCGCGATTTCTTTTTGTTCATTGCTTAGTTTTTGATAGGCTAACTCTTGACTCTCTAATGCTTGGCGATCGCGCAAAATATTTTCAGCTTGCCATGCAGTTTGCAGGATTTTGTCAATCTGTTTTTGTAATTGAGTAACCTGAGCTTCTAAATCAGTAATTTCATGATTTTGGGCTTGTAACTGCTGCTGCGATGTCTCTGAGTTAGCCTCAATCTTCACTTTGTCTTCACGCAATTTCGCTAACTGTCGCTCAGTCAGTTCTCGTTGTTTGATTAAAGCCGTTAGATCAATCAGTTCTATTTCTAGAAGTTCAGTTAATCCATCAATGGCATAGAGATTATTACAAACAGGACAGTTATCGCCATCATGAAGTTTAGCGCGTAAAGCATTAACATGATTACTTTGCAAGGCTTGCAAGTTTGAAGATTCTGCTTTTGATAGATTGATACTTGCGGTTTGAAAATCAATTTCTGCTTTCGCGATCGCCTGTTCAGATTTCCCTAATTGTTGAATAAGTTTATCGCTTTCTGTTTGTAACTGCCTAGATTTCTGTTGTTGTTTGGTGAGATTAGTTTGCAGCATTTGCCACTGTGCAAGTGGTTCGGCGACTTGACGCAGATTTTCGAGACGTTGAGGATCGTTGTGAGAATTGGCGATCGCGGTTTCGATTTTTTGTAATTGCTGAGTTGCGGTTTGCAACTCAGTTTCAGCTTGTTTTTGAGCTTGCCCAGCTTTTTCGAGCGATCGCGATCGCTCGAAAGCATTTTGATTCGCACGCGCTAATTCTGCTTCACCTTGTTGCTGTTGTGTATGTAGAGATTCTGCTAAGGCGAGATTGCGCTCTTGGGATGCGATTAGGCTTTGAGATTCAATTTGGGCGACGCGAGATTGATCAAGATTTTGTTGTTGCTTTTCTAGATCTAGTTTGGCTAATTCTAGCTTTTTGTGAGCATTTGCGAGATCGGCGATCGCAGTTTCTAGGCGCTTACGAGTAGTTTGTAAGATTGTCCAAGTGCCGACGATGGAATTAGCCAATTGAGAATTTTGGAACTGAATCTCTAGAGCTTGAATTTTTGGTTCATCAAGTTGAAGCTTGACAAGTTTTGCCGAAAGTTCACGATACTGCTGGATTTGTGCAAATAATCTTTCCTCTGCATCTAATAACTTGCGACTGTTTTTAGCTTTAATATCTAATTCAGGAATCGCAATTTCAAGAGTTGCTAATGCTGTTTGTTGAGCTTTCACAGCCTCATTAGTTGGCGCTTGCATCCCTTCCAGAACCTTCTCCAAACCTTCTCGCTCAGCTTTAAAACGACTATTGCGATCGCTCGCCTCTTTCCGCATTTGCTCAAAAATCTGAAACCCTGTCAACTGCCGCAAAATCTCGCGCCGTTTGGTAGCTTCACCCTTGAGGAATTCATCAAATTGTCCCTGTGGCAGAATGATTACACGGGTAAAAGTCTCAAAATCCATGCCAATGATATCTTCTGTTTTTTGAGTATGGCATCGATCCCATTCCCCATTGATTAATTGATCTAACAGAAAATTCTTTACATCGGTTTTGCCCCGATTGCGCCATGTGCGGATCGCCCGATATTCAGTCTGACGCATCCTAAACCGAAATTCTACTTTTAATTGCGCTGCACCTTGGCTGACGAGTTCCCTTGATGCGTTGGGCTTTTGAGCAACTCTGTCATAGAGTGCAAAGGTGATCGCATCTAAAAGCGAAGTTTTCCCCGCACCTGTTGCGCCTGTAATCGCAAATAAATCGAGGGTTGAGAAATCTAAAACTTGACGAGAACGGAAGCTGGTAAATCCTTCAACAATTAGCTCAATTGGACGCATCGCTAAACTCCATATATAAATCTTTGAAGGCGGTAATCACATCAGGTGACAAAGTTTTTTCGCGATCGCTATAAAACTTTTGAAACTCAGCGATCGGATCGAAGCGATCGTAATCCTTGGGTTCTGCTGCTTTTACAGATTCATTGACAATTAACTTCGGCTCCACCATTACCGCCTGTGGACAAGCTTTGCGAACACGATCGGCTAATCCGATCGGTGGCGTATTGACGGCGATCGCAAATTTCAAATAGCCCACATAATCGCGATGAGCTTCTAACTGTTCATCTAGTTGATCGATATGACATTCCACTCGCTTCAGTGGCTTTTGACAAGTAAGCGGCTGAAACTGCACTTTCGCAGGTCGCCCTACTTCTACTTCAATCAAATTAAAACCTTTCTCTTCATTCACTTCACCAAAATCGACTTGAATCAAAGATCCTGAATAATAGGTCGGCGCAGCATTGGGAATCTGCTGTGGTCGATGGATATGTCCCAATCCCACATACTGACACTCTGAAGGAATCGCTTGTCCTGACAGGCTATAAACACCACCACTATAAAAAGCTGCTTCTGAACCCGCAAACTTCGCTCCATCAACAGTCATATGCGCCATCATCACATTTACTGCATCATTCTTAAATCCAGTTGCCAGATCTTGCAAAACATAAGTTACTAAAGTTTTATAATCACTACGATGCTCCCCAGCATCCTTATGCCAAACATCCTCAGCCGCTAATAGTCGCCGCTCCGATGCAAAAGGCATCGCGCCAACACAGAGCTTTCCATTCGCAGTGTCAATATTTACCACGCCCCCTTCTTCAGCAATTCGCGGTCTGCCCAAAGCTCTCACACCTGCGAGCGAAAGCAAATGCGCGAGGCTATCGATGCGTGTCGCCGAGTCATGATTTCCCGCGATCGCTACCGATGGAATGCTTAACTGATTGAGCTTATAGAAAAAGTCATAAGCAACACGTTCCGCTTCGGTGGTCGGATTCGGCACATCAAAAATGTCCCCCGCCACTAGCACCGCATCAACCGCAAATTCTTGAGCATAAGCAAGAATTTCTGCCAGTGCCGCCTCAATTTCGGGAGTGCGATCGACTCCCTTTAACTTTCTACCTAAATGCCAATCGGAGGTATGGATTAAACGCATAATTTTAGTTTTTTAAAAAAGTTGATGTTTGGCAACAACTTCTTTAAGTTTAAACGTTTTGCGGTGTAAATCGCTGTAACCAATTTGGGCGATCGCCTGTCGATGCTTAGCCGTTCCATAGCCCTTATTAGTCGCAAGATCATAGCCTCTATAGGTTTCTGCCAATTCAACCATCTGCCGATCGCGCCACACCTTCGCGACAATACTCGCCGCCGCAATTGATATTGACAAAGAATCACCTTTGATGACCGTGGTTTGAGGAATCGGCGCAATCAGTTTAAACCTTAACAGTTGATTGCCATCGACTAGGCAATGATTGGGTTGTGGTTGTAATTTGGCGATCGCCCTCTCCATCGCCAATAAACTCGCAGCGAGAATATTCATTTCATCGATTTCGATTACTGATGCTGTACCAATTTGACAGGCGATCGCTACTTCCCGAATAATCAAATCTAATTTTTCGCGGCGCTGCGGTGACAGCTTTTTGCTATCGGTGACACCAAGATTTTCTAATTCTGCTAATTTCTCAATCGGTAAAATCACCGCCGCCGCCACGACTTCACCAAATAGGCAACCGCGTCCAACTTCGTCAACTCCTGCGACGGGGTGATTTATAATTTCTAACGATCAGATGTCTTGTCGGTTCACATCAGTTACTGATTAAGCGGTCGTGGACGTAATAACCAGATTTGTCTCACTGGGATTGAATAATTGGCGGGTAGTGGGTCACATTTGTTGGAGATCGAATAACAGCCATAGATTATAAAAAATACTGACATGGATTTGCCGTTTTTATCAAATGACCTGATTCAACAAATGTGACACACTACAGCGCTTTGCGCTGTCATAAAACCTAGCAGCCTGTCGGAGAAATGATTTTTCGGAAAATTGGTTTCCTGTAGGGTTTGTTAGCGGCAGCGTAACGAACCTTGATCGGTTGAGCAGTGCGTTACGCTATCGCTAACACACCCTACGAAGGCAATTTTGGGTTTCTCTGTACTCCTTAAATAGTTTAGTTGGGGGGATCTTTGGCAATCCTTAAATGCTTTCTAAGAGACGTTGAATCATTTGAGCTAATACTTTTAGTTTGACAGGTTTGGGCATATATTCATTAGCTCCTGCGGCAAGACAGCGATCGCGATCGTCTGCCATAGCTAGCGCTGTTAAGGCGATAATTGGCACATTGACTAAACTAGGAATCTGGCGCATTTTCTCGATTGTTTCCAGTCCATCCATAACTGGCATTTGAATATCCATCAAAATCAAATCGGGATGTTCATTTTGAGTGACTGCGATCGCCTCCAGTCCATTGTTTGCAATGAGAAGACGATAGCCTTTTGCGGTGAGGTAGCTAGAAATTGTCATAATGTTGGCTTCATTGTCTTCAGCTATCAAGATCGAGAACTTCTTATCAGGATTGGGTGAACTAAGTTCACTCGTTGGCTCAGCTTGAGTATTGAGTATAGGAGGAGCAGCAGTTAGATCATCGACATAGGGAAGGGCGACGGTGAAGCAACTTCCCACGCCTACTTCGCTCGTTAGACCGATCGCGCCACCATGCAACTCCACAATTTGCTTCACTAGGGCAAGTCCCAAGCCCGTACCTTCATATTTGCGATTAAGGGAACTATCAATTTGAATGAATGGCTGAAATAGTTTCTTGATATTTTCTGGTGATATCCCTATACCTGTATCGGTGATGGCAATTTGTAGATAGTTCCGCACGCCTAGAAGATCGTCACTTTGTGAGATAGAAGACACTTCTAAAGTGATTTGTCCTCCCTCCGCAGTGAACTTGACAGCATTATTCAGTAAATTGATCAAGACTTGACGAATTCGCAATTCATCCACTAATAAATTAGGTAAATTAGTTGGCAATTGAGTCTTGATCTGGATGCGTTTAAAGAGCGCTTGTTGTCTGACAAAAATAAGACTAGATTGGCAAAGGGAATCTATAGCAGTAGGCTTGCGATCAAATTCCATCTGACCCGATTCAATTTTAGCGATATCAAGAATATCGGTAATCAACTCTAGCAAATGGGAGCCACTGTTCTCAATAGTCCGTAGCGCCTTGATTTGGCGCTCATTAATCGTTCCAAAAACTTGTTCTAGTAATCCTTCAGTCATGCCAAGAATCGCATTAAGCGGGGTACGGAGTTCATGACTCATGTTAGCGAGAAATTCGTCTTTGAGTCGATTTGATCGAAGAAGTTCTGCATTGTGCAATCGCTCAGCTTCAGCTCGTTTAGCATCTGTAATATCTCGAATAATAGTCAGCACTTCGCGATCATTGAGTGGCGCAATCCGAACTTCTTCATAACGCTGCTCATCATCAATGGTAAGAATCTGCTCATATATCTGTAAGCTACCAGTTGCGATCGCTTGCTTGGCATAATGCAATCGCTGTTCCGCTAAATCGGCTGATAAAACATCATAGAGTTCTGGCTGGTTAGGCGAGTCCGTAGGAAAGACAACCCGAACACCACTACCAGCTAACATACTGATGTAGTGACCCTCCAAATCCATTTGAATGAGAAGATCAGGTATCGTCTCAATAATTGCTCGGTTAGTAATTTCACTTTTTATGAGGGCGGCTTCGGCTTGCTTGCGATCGCTAATATCACGGATCATAAATAGCACTTCATCGTCATCAGTTTTGATGACTCTGACCTCTTCATCTTGGAGGCGATCGCCTATTTGAATTTGTTGCTCAAACACCTGCAATTCTCCTGTTTGTAAAGCTTGCTGCATGTAGTAAAGATGTCGTTCTGAAATCTCTGGAGGCAACAAATCCGCCATCAAACAACCTGTGGGATCGGATACATGCAACAACGCATCAAAATCCCGTTCAGTAATATACCCGCGATAAATTCCATCAGATCCCATCCGAAACATGAGATCGGGAATTGACGCTAAAATTGCACTACTTTGAGACTCGCTTTGCTTGAGTGCAGCTTCTGCTTGTTTGCGATCGCTAATATCGCGCACCACCAACAGCACTTCATCTTCGCTATAGGGAACAACCCGTACCTCTTCGATCTGGAATCTGCCATCAATAGAAAGATCTTGCTCATAAGTCTGAATAGTATTGGTTTGCAGAGCCAATTGGATAAAATCTAGCCGTTTTTGAGCCTCATTAAGAGGAAGCGACTCAAAAATATGGGTTCCAATCATTTCATTAATATCGCCAACAACATGAAAGTTCTCGTTAACGACAAATTCTAAGTAGATCCCCGATCGGTTAATCCGCATAATTAAGTCAGGAATAGCACTAATTAAGGCTCGTTGATGGGCTTCACTTTGTTTAAGGGAAATTTCAGCTTGTTTGCGATCGCTAATATCAGTCAGAGTACCTACATAGCCAAGTATTTCTCCGTTATCATTGCGTTCAGCAACGCATTGCCCATACACCCACACCACCTTCCCATCAGCATGTCGAAAGCGATATTCAAGCTCAAAGGGGTAATAATTACCTTGGATCGATTGTTCCCACGCCGCTATAAGCATCTCGCGATCATCTAGATAAATTGTTTCTTTCCACCCCTCTCCAAGTGCAGCTTCTGGAGTAAGCCCAATAAGCTGACAACAGCGATCATTATTATAAATACATTGCCCCGATCGATCTGTGCGAAAAATACCCACAGGAGCCGATGAAGCTAAGGATTTATAGCGCTGTTTACTTTCACTTAAAAGTATTGATGCTCGTTGCTGTTTTGATTGCAAATGATGGATTTTCGCTTGTAGTTGACGTGTACGCGCTACGCGATCGCAAACTTGATGCACACAGTCCGACAGAGAAATCTCAGTGATATCTTCCTTAATCAGATAATCTACTGCCCCCAATTTCAGCGCTCTCGCCGCCATCCCCTCGCTGCTCTGATTCGTCAGCACGATTATAGGTGATTTCGCATCCTCAGCATGATCTGCGATCGCCGCTAGAAATCCCAACCCATCGGGCAAATTTAGATCCAGTAGCACAATATCTGGGCTTTGCGATCGCCATAAATCCAGCCCCTCTTCTATAGTCTCAGCCTCAAGGAAGCAATAGCTCCGCGCCCCATTTACCACATTCGATTGTAGGTATTGAACATAGCGATCGCGATCAACCTTAGTAACTACAATCAGAATTGTGATTTTGGACAGCAAAGTTGGAAGATAGCGATTATTTCCAATCTCTTGGAAGATTGACTTCAGGAATGGGTTTAACATAGTTGTGCTGGGTAAAAAGCGAAGCCAATTATTATGATAATGGTGTGATTAATATACTGTTCAATAGTATAGTTCAATTGCTTCAGCTTCAATGGCTTAGCAATAAACCCAAAACCGAAAAAGCTATAGCTTTTTCGGTTCATATAAACACCATTGGCTTATTCTTAAATGGCGCAAATGCTTCCGCATCGAAGCGATAAAGACTGGCAGGACGACCTGCTCCCCGTGAAGTTTTGATGCCAGTATCACTGAGAAATCCTAATTTTAATAAACGGGTACGGAAATTGGAATAGTCGGAAAAATTCTCGCCGAGGACAGTGGTGTAAAGTTGATAGAGATCGCTAAGCGTAAAGGCTTCTGGTAATACATCAAAGGCAACAGGGCTATATTCGAGTTTATTACGAAGGCGGCGATGTCCATATTCGAGAATGCGATTGTGATCGAAAGCGAGTTCGGGAACTTGCTTGACGGGATACCATGCGATACCACTAACTCCATCGGCAATTAACTCTGCTTGAGAGAAGGGAACTAGAGCGAAATAACTAACGGATAGATAGCGCACTGCATAACTATCTGGAGCCTCACGCGGATCGCGTCCGATATCGCCAAAGGTGAAGAGTTGTTCGAGATAAAGATTTTTGGCACGGATTTTTTCGGAAAGAATGCGATAGGCAGATTCTTCGGGGGATTCGCCTTGATGCACGAGAGTCCCCGGTAAGCACCAGCGATCGCGATATGGCTCATGTTGGCGCATCACCAGTAGCACCAATAGACGGTTCTGCTCAGTGTCTACAGAAAAGATCACGTTATCGACACCGACTTTGAAGTCTGCTAATGGTTTTTTGGTTGCTATGGTGCGGGACTTGTCTGCCATGCGTAAAGCGACTCTCGTTGGATATATGCTGCGACTGTGGGTATTATGACTGAACTGTTGCCATTGTTGCGATAGTCTGACGAAGAAACGTTGGGTATCGAGGTGGAGTCAGGCGCGATCGCCACTTCAGTACCCATATTTACTAGGCGATCGATGTCTTCTGAGGCAATGCTCGCACCTTGACGGGGGACGACTAGGAGCTTAACTTGTTTTAGCAAGTCTTCGGCGCGATACCAAGTTGGCAACTGCTGAACCAGATCGCCACCAATAACAAGGGTAAAATTAGCATCTTGCCAGATTTGTTTGGCTTGCTCGACGGTATTAATCGTGCGCGGGTTACTGATTTTCGGATGCAGGGTGATATTTTGCGATCGCGGTTTGATCGCAGCAATAGTTAGTTGCATCATCGCGAGGCGGTCTTGCAAGCTTGCTTGATGGCTTTTAAATGGGTTATCTGACACCCAAACGATTACGCGATCGTAATGGTTATCCAGCCATTGCAATATCTGTTGATGTCCGATGCTAGGCGGATCGGCGCTAGTTCCAAAGAGGGCGATGTTCATTGTTTATTCATCATCGTCTGATTCAGACTGATTGTTGATAAGCAAATCTAAAATTCGACGGTTTTCGGTTTGCAATCCTTTTAGCTACTAAGCGAAAGCCCCGCGCTCTACCTGTACTGGCTGTGAGCGACGGGATGTAAGCGTGTAAATAGGACGGGTTCGATACCCGTCTTATTTACAATAATCTACGCTTTTAAGATTGATTTTTAAACTGCGTATTA
>JBDNJN010000050.1:0-2751 GCA_041687725.1 Pseudanabaena sp. | reverse complement strand
ACTCTGGCTCCCCTCTCCTTGCAAAGGAGAGGGGAACAAGAAACAACTCTGGCTCCCCTTCTCCTTGCAAAGGAGAGGGGGACAAGAAACAACTCTGGCTCCCCTTCTCCTTGCAAGGAGAAGGGGTTGGGGGATGTGGTGCATTTTCTTTCCACGTAACATCAGGTAATAAGGAATGAAAAATAAATAAGCTATGCAAAACAGGAAAAGCAAACTACGCAAATCAGACTAGGCTCCATTAGGACAGTGTTCTTTATTGAAAACAAATGCATAAGTTAATTATTTTTCATTCCTAAGTAAATAGTCAGATTAAGACTTTAGATGAATTGAAATTAATATGTTCCTGCCTTATTAGCCGTATCCTTGAGATTGCCAGCAAAAAACATGGGAATGAATTTCTCGACAAAGGAAGCAGGATCTTTGTCCCATGCTTTTTTGACTAGATCGATTCTGGTTTTCTGTAACTCAGTCGAGAATAAAGTTTGAGGAAGTTGATCGATCAAATACTGAGGACGTTGCCAGAGTGGAAGTGTATCGGCAATCTTCATCAAGTTCTCCACGCGGCGCACTTCTGCACCAGCGAGAACATCCATTCCCGACTCAAAAGCAGCTTGCTCGATCGCTGCATATTTGCGCTTAGCAGTATCAACTTTGGCATGGAGAGCTTCACTCTTTTTGCCAATTTCCGCAAGCTTGCGATTGCCCCAACGCACATGCTCAATTTCTTCAGGCATGATCTTTTCGATGGTTTCGCGAATCTTGATGTTTTCAGAAGTTTGTTCTGACTTTTGCAAAGCGCGAATGTGGGCGGCGAAGTATTCACAGCCACGCTTTTCGGTGACATTGATGGCGGCGAGAGATTCGATGATGCCATCTTCAGCCGTCGTAATTGTGGCATCGCTGATGAGGCGATCAAACTCATCGATATAGGAAGTTCCAGGAGGAGTGCCGATATCTTCGCCAAGTTCATAGAGCAAATCAGTCAACCAAACTGCATGACGAGCTTCGTCCGCAACGTGATGCGATAAATCTTTGATCAAGTCGCGGGGCGTGCCATCAAGTTTTTCGATGAGAGTAGTCAACTCTTTGCAACTACGTTGTTCATTAAAGCGGTAACGATTGATCGTGATCATGTGGATTTCGCGCTGACGCACAACTTGATCGAGAATGTCTTGGGCGCTCAGTTGATTGCGAAATTTGCGAGGATAGGCAACAGTCATGTTTTTAAAACCTAGATAATAAAGTTAGTACAGCGCTTTGCGCTGTTATAAAACCCAGAGAAATTATTGAAAGTGCTGCGAAGCAGCACTTTCAATAATTTCTCTGTACCTTATAAAGTCTAAATAGGCTTTATAAATGGCGCAAGCTGTTATTCGTGCTATTAAAATTTTAATCTGATTTGTAAAGAAGTGTGAAGACTAGACCTATATCTACTCCTTATGATTGGCTCGATCGCGGATTAGCATCCATCCACAAAGCTAATTGGTATCGCTCCACGCAAACGATCGCCAGCAAAGCAGGAACGATCGCCAATGTCGATGGGCGCGAGATGTTGATGTTTGCTAGCAATAATTATTTAGGCTTAGCAGGCGATCGCCGCTTGATTGATGCTGCCATTAACGCCACTGAAAAATATGGCACTGGCGCAACGGGATCGCGTCTTGTCACAGGGCATTTGGCGCTGCATGAAGAATTAGAAACCGCGATCGCCGATCTTAAAAATACAGAATCAGCATTGGTTTTTAGTTCTGGTTACTTAGCGAATTTGGGGACTATATCGGCAATTATGGGACAGCGAGATTTGATTTTAGGCGATGAATATAATCACTCTTGTTTGAAAAAAGGGGCGGTGATGAGTGGTGCAACGGCGCTCGATTATCTGCATCTAAATTTGGCAGACCTCACCGCCAAATTACAGCAACATCGCGCTAATTATCGCCGTTGTTTAATCGCGACTGATAGCGTATTTAGCATGGATGGCGACCTGACTCCGTTACGCGAGATTATGGATTTGGCAACAGAATATGACTGCATGGTATTAGTCGACGAAGCTCATGGCACAGGAGTATTTGGCGATCGCGGTGGTGGTTTAACCAATGCGTTAGGTATTCAACAGGATTTAATCCAAGTGGGAACCTTGAGCAAAGCTTTGGGAAGTTTGGGCGGTTATGTAGCGGGTTCGGCAAAATTAATTGATTATTTACGCAATCGGGCGGCGACTTGGATCTATACAACGGGGCTATCTCCTGCGGACACGGGCGCGGCGATCGCGGCGATCAAAATTGTGAAAACAGAAAGCGATCGCCGTCAGCAGCTTTGGCAAAATCTGGAACTTGTTAAACAGGGTTTGCAAGGATTGGGAATTGAGGCGATCGCCTATGATTCACCGATTGTGGCGCTCAAAATTGGGGATATCGCTCAGACAATGCAAATGGCAAATCACTTACGCGATCGCGGCATATTTGCCCCTGCAATCCGTCCGCCCACTGTCCCAACCGCACGAATTAGGATCACGCTCATGGCAACACATACGGCTGAACAAATTCAAAAATTATTGCAATGTTTTTCATAAAAGAAAATCGCGCCGCGACTTTCTTTTATGAGTGATGTTACGTGACATCCTCCCGACGCTCAACTGAGTACAGTTAGAGCGCGGGCTTCCCGAAGAAAGCTCTTTTACAGGAGACTCGTACTTTGAGCTTTACGTCCGAAGATACAGGTCATCGTCTTTTGGACTCACTGCACCAGTTT
>JBDNJN010000049.1:0-28022 GCA_041687725.1 Pseudanabaena sp. | reverse complement strand
TGCGATTTTTGGGTCGATGTTTCAGGCGGTGATGAATCAGACAGAACGGCGAAATTTGGGCGCTCATTATACGTCTGAGAAGAATATCCAAAAGTTGATTAAGCCGCTTTTTTTGGATGATTTGTATGTTGAGTTTGAGAAAGCGAAGGGTATTAAGGGCAAGCTTGAGGGGTTGCATAATAAGATTTCACATTTGCATTTTCTCGATCCTGCCTGTGGTTGTGGCAATTTCTTGATCATCACTTATCGCGAGTTGCGAGAGTTGGAGATTTTGATTTTGTTGGAGTTGAATAAGGGTGGGCAGTTGGTGACGGATGTTAATTCGATCATTCAGGTGGATGTGGATCAGTTTGCGGGGATTGAGTACGATGAGTTTGCGGTGCGGGTGGCGGAGGTGGCGATGTGGTTGATCGATCATCAAATGAATGTGAAGGTGAGTAATGAGTTTGGTCAATATTTTGTGCGGTTGCCTCTGAAGAAAGCGGCAAAAATCGTGCATGGGAATTCGTTGCGGATTGATTGGGAGTCTGTTGTTTCAAAAGAGAAGTTGAATTTTATTCTGGGTAATCCTCCATTTGTGGGAAAAGCTTTTCAAGATGCTCAACAAAAGTTAGATATGCAGGAGATTTTTTCAGGCGTAAAAGGGGCTGGGGTATTAGATTATGTCTCTGCTTGGTATATTAAAACGGCGCAATTTATTCAAGATACAAGTATTCGTAGTGCTTTTGTCAGTACCAGTTCAATCTCACAAGGCGAACAAGTTGGAATCCTATGGTCAGAACTTTTCAGTAAATACAAAGTAAAACTCCACTTTGCTCATCGTACTTTTAGTTGGAGTAACGAAGCTAAAGGTAATGCTGCTGTGCATTGTGTAATCATTGGCTTTGGGTTAGATGATATTGATAATAAAAGAATTTTTGATTATATAGACATTAAGAGAGAACCCTCAGAGAAGAAAGTTAAGAATATTAATCCTTATCTAGTAGAAGGAAGTGATTTAGTGATTCTGAGTCGCAAAAGTCCTATTTCAAATGTTCCAAACATTAATTTTGGGAGTATGCCTAACGATGGTGGACATTTAATTTTGTCCGAATTAGAGAAAGATGAATTTCTAAAAAATGAACCAAATGCAAAAAATTGGATAAGACCTTATACGGGAGGTCATGAGTTTATTAATGGCTATTCACGTTATTGTTTTTGGCTTGTTGGTATTCAACCTCAAGAGCTTAAACATTTGAAAGGGATTTCTCAGAGAGTTGAAGAGGTTAAAAAAGTTCGTAGCCAAAGTAATCGAGAAGCAACTCGTAAACTAGCAGATTTTCCAACACTTTTTGGTGAAAATAGGCAGCCTAAAACAGATTATCTCGCAGTTCCTGAAGTCTCATCTGAAAGAAGAAAGTATATACCAATTGGTTTTTTAAAATCTGATGTTATAGCCAGTAATAAGCTTCAACTTATCCCAAATGCAACACTTTATAATTTTGGAATTCTCACTTCTGAAATGCACATGACTTGGGTTAGGTATGTATGTGGAAGATTAAAAAGTGATTTCGATTATTCAAGTACAATTGTTTACAACAATTATCCATTCCCTGAAAACATCAGCGACAAACAAAAACAGAAAGTCGAAACCTCCGCGCAAACAGTATTAGACACCCGCGCCAAATATCCCGATAGCAGCCTCGCCGACCTCTACGATCCTCTAACCATGCCGCCCGACCTAGTAAAAGCCCATCAAGCCTTAGACAAAGCCGTAGACCTCTGCTACCGTCCGCAACCCTTTGTAAACGAACTCAACCGCATAGAGTATCTATTTAGTCTCTATGAAGCCCTAAGTGCGCCATTGCTCAAAGTCGAGAAGAAAAAGCGGACTAGGAAAAAGGAAGATTAAAGTTAGAAGCACTCAAGCAATCTTCTGATATGGCGATCGCTAATTTATATCATTACCTTAATCCATAGACATAAAATTCTTAAAAGAGTTGAGATATTGCTTGCAATTAATTGACAAATCAGCATCGTCCTCAGCACAACCAATTAATCCTGATTGCCGTAGAAGTTGCAGGCGGACTATCATCAAAATAGACTTTCATTTAATTAATTTATGTTTGCCCGATCGCTAAATAAAATATTTAATCAAAAACCTCAGAAACTAAATGTTTGCCAGCTTGGTAATCCTGTTTTGAGGGAAATCGCTGAGCCGATCGCCGATGTGCGCGATCGCGAAGTTCAGCAGTTAATCGATCAAATGTTAGTTGCGCTCAAAGAAAACAAGGGCGTGGGTTTAGCGGCTCCGCAAATTGGGCGATCGATACAATTAATGATCATCGCTTCACATCCCAACGAGCGATATCCCCATGCTCCCCAAATGGAACCGACTGCTATGATCAATCCCAAGATTATCGAGCATTCAGTGGAAACTGAAAAAGGATGGGAAGGTTGTTTGTCAGTGCCAATGATTCGCGGGCTTGTGCCGCGCTATCGTGAAATTGAAGTTGCATATACAGATCGGCTTGGCGATCGGCGACAGACAAAGCTAAGTGATTTCGTTGCGAGAATATTTCAGCATGAGTACGATCACTTAGAAGGCAAAGTCTTTTTAGATCGGGTAGAAACTAATCTCGATTTAGTCTCTGAATTGGAATATCAAAATATCTTAGCGCTGTAAGAACCTGATTGACTGACAAAAGTCTAAAAAGCGATGGCAGGAGATGGGTCAAGATTAGAAGTATAAAGAGGAAAAAGGCAAAAAAAGCCCAGTTTTTAGTTAAATTAGGTTAGTTATCATTTTTACCATTAGAAATCACATTAGCTGCTTCAGCAGTTTTCACAAATGTCCTCGCCACTACTAACCCAACTTACCCAATTTCCACTCTGGCAATGGCTTACAGAGCCACTTGCTTTAGAATTTATGCGAAATGCTTTAATTGCAGGAGGTTTAGCAGGAATTATTTGTCCCGCGATCGGTTGCTTTTTGATCGTGCAGCGTATGGCATTACTGGGCGATGTGATGACACATACGGTGATGCCGGGGATGGCGATCGCCTTTTTTTACAAAATTGATGTGGCGATCGGCGCATTTATATCGGGCATTGGTAGCGCATTTTTGATTGCATGGTTGCGATCGCAAACTCTCGTCAAAGTTGATGCAGCGATGGCGCTGACCTCTTCGAGTTTTTTCGCGATCGGCATTTTGTTGATTTCCTTGCTGAAAATCAAAATCGATTTGCATGGATTTTTGTTTGGCGATATTCTCAGCGTTTCGCAGACCGATACGATAAGGGCGGCTGTTATTACGGCGATCGTGCTAGTGGCGATCGCGATGTTTTATAAGCAATTACTGTTTTACACCTTCGATCGCACTGGAGCGCAAGCTTTGGGATTGCCCGTTAATCTGATTTATTTAGGGTTAATGGCAGGGGTGACTTTGACGATTATTGCCAGTATGCAGACGATGGGCGTGGTGTTAGTAGTGTCCTTATTAGTCGGTCCCGCGATTACAGCCTATTTATTGGTCAAGGAATTACACCAGATGATTTTTGTGGGGGCGGGGTTAGGCGTGACCGCAAGTGCGATCGGGTTATATGCCAGTTATTATCTCAATTTACCTTCTGGCCCTGCGATCGTTTTAGCGGTGCTGCTGTTATTTTTACTGACTTTGGTTTTTAGCCCCAGCCAAGGATTACTCACAAACTCCAAATAAAAAAGGGCGCAATGCGCCCTTTTTTATTTACAGCGCCAAGCGCTATGCTTCAGGTGTTTCTTCAGGCGCACTTTCTTCAGATACTTCAGCGACTTCTGCAATAAGAGACAGTCAAAAAATAATCGATCCTTTATTTACCTTAGAAATCACTGGGATCGCCCACTCCTATAGCAGCAATTTTCTTAAGTAATGGGATCATTTACTTTTTGGTAAACTCTAACTTCTTCCATGACTGGTTGTGGTTTAGTTGGCTTAGGTCCCCTTACTAAGGCGAGATTTACGGGTGCTTTAGTTTCTTCGTCTCTAGAGCCACGCTTGTCTCTCTTATCCCTGCTTGCACCACCACTACGGGTAGAACGCTTCGAGTCATCAGCCCGTTGAGCGCTAGGTGTGGCTTCATTGGTTTCGGAGTTTAGCTGACGATCTGCTTTCTTGATAGGACGTTCTACCATGATTAATTCCTGATTACTCTATCTGATTACTCTATATATTTGTATCCTAGCCTGTTTGGGGATAATCTCGCGAATACTGATTTTCATTTCAGCAAAAAGCCTTGTCAAATCTAATAATTCACATTTCCCACAGGCATATATTCTTGGATGAGATTGCACTGACTGACCCGATCGCCTTCTGCTAATAGGCGATCGCCTGCCTCTTTCAGCATTATTTCACAGTTCATTTCCCATTGGTTTGATATCAAGCCAAGTGCGATCGCAAAATCTATCAAAAAGATAGCTTTTGAAATAGTTCTGACAATGGCATTGTGAAACCAGCAATAACATCTTCCCCATCTAAAGAATCAGATTGTTTGAGTAGGCGATCGGGTTCTTGAGCAGAGCGATAGACTAGGACATAATGCAATTTGAGATTAACCGCCCAAACTAAGCGTGAGCCATTCTCAAAATATTCCACAATTTTTTGATCGATTTCGGCGATCGTGTTGTGAGGTGAGAGAACCTCGATCGCTAGGTCAGGTGCGCCATCTAAAAAACCATCGGGTAATTCGGCAAGTCCTTGCAACTTCTCTCTGCATACAAAGGAAATATCAGGCGATCGCTTGTTGCCATTTTTCATTGTGAAGGCTGTACTAGAGTCGAGAATAATGCCAAGTTTTCTGGGCAAAATATAATTCATTAATGCCATAACGAGAAGGCTGCAAGTATATCCATGCAAAGCACCTGAGTTTCCCATGTTGATTAGTTCTCCATTCACAAGCTCATAGCAATTTCCATCGGTTAATGCCATTAGTTCGGCATCTGTCCAGATTTTTCTGTCTGTTGTTGGAGTCGGGATTGTCAGTGTTTGCATTTCCAATTCCTACTAGGTCTAGCTTTTGAGTAGTTGTAAGCTTAAATGTATTTTAGCGCGATCGCCTCTTATCTCAAAATAGCGATCGCCCAAATCAATCATCAGAAACTAGGGTTAAGGCGATCGCCTTTCTCTGAATATATGAAATATATAACATTGAAAAGAAATATTGATATACTATGCGTATGACTGTGTTTTAAATAACTATTGATAGCAGCTAATGCGCGATCGTGATCGTAAAAAATTTAATAATCGCCCAAATCCATTATCAGAATTAAGGGTTAAGGCGATCGCATTTTGCTATTCTTCATCGTAAAGGCTAGAATTGGAAATAACCCCAATTTTTGGTAAAGCGATCTCATATACCGTTATACAAAAATACTATGCTCACACGTTTAAAGGTATCTGGTTTTAAGAATCTCATGGATGTAGATATCCGATTTTCGCCGTTTACTTGTATAGCTGGTGCTAATGGGGTAGGTAAGTCCAATCTTTTTGACGCTATTCAGTTTTTGAGCGCTCTTGGTGATCGCTCTTTGATAGAGGCTGCACGCTCAATTCGAGATGAAGAAGGAAAAAATTCTGATGTGCGTAGTCTTTTTCATCGTGTAGGCGATGAGTATGATACAGAAATGAGCTTTGAAGCGGAGATGATCATAGCTCAGCATGGGATAGATGACCTAGGTCAGGAGGCAAAAGCTAGTAGTACTTTTCTTCGTTACACTTTAATTATTGCTTATCGACCAGAACAGAGTTTTTCTAAGTCCTTGGGATCTCTAGAAATTCTTAAGGAAGAACTTGTGCGATTTAATAAAGCTGACATATCAAACAATCTTATTTTTGAGTATTCAAAGCAATGGATTAACTCTTTGTTTGTACGTCGATATCGTGGAGAATACATCTCTACAGAAGGGGATATAAATGATATTAACAGGAAAATAAAAGTCCATCAAGATAGTGGTAGTAGTGGTCGAGAAGATGGTGGTGCTGTAGGAAAAACAAGGAGATTCTTAGCAAAAACATTACCAAGAACAGTCCTTTCAGAATCTAATGCGATTGAAAGTCCAACAGCACTGTTAGTAAAAAGAGAAATACAATCATGGCGTATTTTACAGCTAGAACCTTCTGCCCTCAGAAAACCTGACAATTTCATGTCTGACGACGTTTTGGGGATGGATGGTTCTCATTTACCTTCTACTCTATATCGTCTTGCTAGGTTTAACGAAGGCGACATCATAAATCAAGAATCTATGGATGATTCTGAGCAACAAGTATATGCACAGGTGGCAAACACGCTTTCCGAATTAATTAATGACGTTGATAGTATAAGTATCGATAGAGATGAGAAGCGGCAGCTTTTAACTTTACTCGTTCAGGCTCGTGATGGTACATCTCATCCTGCAAGAGCTTTAAGTGATGGAACTTTGAGGTTTCTTGCGTTCGCTGTGCTTAATCTCGATCATCAGACTAAAGGATTAGTTTGCTTAGAAGAGCCTGAAAATGGCATTAATCCTGAGCGCATACCAGCAATTTTGAAGCTTTTACAGAGTATCGCTACAGATGTCAATGAACCAGTTGATATCGATAATCCTCTACGTCAAGTAATCATTAACACTCACTCTCCTGCGGTTGTTATGCAAGTTCCAGATGATAGTCTTGTTGTTGCAGAGCTAAAAGAGATCGTTAAAGATCATAAGCGTTATAAGGGAGTTAGGTTTAGCTGCTTAAGTAATACTTGGCGAACGAAAGAGCCGTCAGCAAGTATTGTGGCAAAGGGTAAACTACTTGGCTATCTTAATCCAGTAGCCTCTAATGAAGAGATAGAAAACAATAGCAATGGAAGTTCTAAAGCTAAATCCAAGAACAAACGTAGAGTAGTCGATAGACCTGACATACAGCCATATATCACGGGACTTATGGAGACTATTCTAGAATCATGAATGACTTTAAATTCACATTAATCGCAGATGGGCGTACTGATGACGCTTTGATACCAATCCTGAAATGGCTTTTAATTAATTTAGGAATTAATACACCCGAACCACAGTTGCCAATTTTAGGGAATTTACGAAATCCTCCCAAAAAGTTACAGGATAAAATTGCGATCGCGTTAGATTTATTTCCATGCAATATTTTGTTTATCCATCGAGATGCTGAAACCGATGAAAATCCTATCGAAACTCGCACAAAGGAAATCCGCAAGGCTGAAAAGCTTGTTAAAAAGTCATTGCCTCCAATAGTCTGTGTTATTCCTATCAAGATGGTTGAATCTTGGCTTCTTTTTAATGAAGATGCTATTCGGAAAGTAGTAGGGAATACCAAGGGTGGACAGGAATTAAATTTGCCAAAGATTTCTGAAATTGAAGAAATAGCTGATCCTAAAGGAAGATTAGAAGAAATTCTAATTAATGCAAGTTTTCCAAATAGGCGTAGAAAAAAAGCTAAGATCCCTCCCAACTATTGCGTTAGAATAGCCGAGGAAATTGATGATTTTGCACCGCTAAGAAATTTATCTGCTTTTCAGAAATTGGAAAAAGAACTTAAAAATACTTTAGAAAACTATTTCGCCGACTTGCTAAAGATTAACGCCCTGCAAAACACAATGGATATAATCAGCGATGAAGCCATAGCTAAAGGATTAACGCCAGAAATCTTGCAGGAAATTATTAATGAGCAAAGCTAGAATCATTCTTGACTCCAATGTAATCCTGAGCGCCGCACTATTCAAAGCATCTCCCACTCGTCAAACTCTAGATAAAGCTATCAATAACGGACAAGTTATATTGTCTGAGCTAACATTAGCAGAACTTTATGAAATCTTCGATCGCCCCAAATTTGACAAATACTTATCGAAAATCTCACGAGATTAATTTCTAAATGACTTCATAGCAATTGCAGAGAATATAGAAATACTCGAAAGATTTTCAGCTTGTCGCGATCGCAAAGATGATAAATTCCTAGAGCTTGCTGTAAATGACAATGCCGACTTGATCATTACTGGCGATCAGGATTTATTAGTCCTCAATCCTTTTAGAAATATTAAAAGATATTTACAAGTTTTTTCCTTAGGAATGAAAAACAAATAAGCTATGCAAAATAGGAAAAACAAACTATGCAAATCAGACTAGGCTCGATTAGGGCAATGTTCTCTATTGAAAACAAATGCATAAGTTAATTATTTTTCATTCCTTAACAGCGATCGCAACAATCCTCATCTCCCAAATTCCACACAACAGCGATCGCTGAATCACTCACTACTCAAATATCAATAATGTATAATATTTTAAGATGAAATGCTTGCTAGGAGTAAATTTAAGAGGTAATTAGGTGAAGACGAAAGAGACAAATAAGCGCGTCACCGTTTCTTTGACAGTTGATGTTTTTAATAGCTTGCCATTGCGGGGGCGGATGCGTTGGCTTCGTGATGCGATCGCTGAGAAGTTGCGACGGGAGAATCAATTTGTTTCTTGTTCTGCTGAGTCTAAGGCGATCGCTCGAATTGCTATGCCGATTGGTGAAAATGAGTGGGTAACGATTGGAACTCTAGATGAGGAGTTTGATTTGGAGCAGGTGAATAGGGAGATTGTGCAGCGTGGCTATACGCGCTAAGTATTTTTTGCAAGTGCATCCACTTGTGTTGTCGGAGGATTTACCAAATTTGCCGACGATTTTGCAAGCTGATTTTGAGGGTTTGTTTAAGCCTGTTTTACAGTCAAGTCCTGAGACTGGTGGGATTTTGAGTTGTCATAAGTTAAAGGGGGATTTGCGTGGATATCATGCTTTGGAGATTCCTTATGATGAGGCGAAATATAGGCTGGTCTATCGGATTTATGAAAAGCCTGCTCCAAAAAGGGTGCGGGTGATTAGTTTTGATATTCACGATCCTGCTTATGAGAAAGCTAAACAAAGAGCGATGGGGTAGGATCGCATCAACGCTCATCTCCAAAATTTCGCACAACAGCGATCGCACCATAAACAACCAAAAAAGCGATCGCCTATAGTTATTTGCTAAGATCGCATCATGTAAATTTTATCTGGTATAGATGAGTGCTTAGAAATGCAAATATCCATTAGTGATGAAAAGACTAGAGAGATGCTTACTGAAATCTTAATTGATTTGATTAAGACAAGAAAGGAGCTTTTTTCGGAAATAATTCAAGAAGCTTTAGAAGAAGTTGGTTTGGCGAATGCGATCGCCGAGGGTAGAAAGAATGAGTTTGTTCCTGAAGAGGATATATTCGCTCTGCTTGATGGTGATTCGGCATGAATGTTAAGTTTGAGTCTCGATTTGAAAAGGATTTGAAGTCGGTTAAGGATCGCAATCTTTTAGCAAGGTTAAAGCAATTAATTTTGAGTTGTAAGGAATGAAAAATAATTAACTTGTGCATTTGTTTTCAATAAAGAACACTGCCCTAATTGAGCCTAGTCTGATTTGCATAGTTTATTTTTCCTATTTTGCATAGCTTATTTATTTTTCATCCCTAAGGAGGCTGAAGCTTTAGCTGAAATCAATAATCTTAAAAAGATGCAGGGTTATGATAGTTTTTATCGTATTCGTTTAGGTGAATATAGGTTAGGGATAGAAGTTTTTGAAAGTGAAATAATTTTCGTCAGATTTTTGCATCGTAAAGATATTTACAAGTTTTTTCCTTAACAGCGATCGCACTATAACCACCCCAAAAAGCGATCGCCCCAACTCTCATCTCCCAAATCTCACACAACAGCGATCGCCCTCCCCACAACATATCGAAAGATTTGATATCGAATCTATTCTAATAAAGCATTAACGTTGTTAAAATGTAAGCTAACCTATAGCTTCAAGCCTATGCAACTTCCTAACGGAGATCGAGCCGTACTTGGAGACAAACTTGAGCGATATTGTCTGAACTACGAGCATCAAAAAGGTAAACACAAAGCCTTTTTGTTTGAGAAACGCCTTGGCATTACCATAGACAACAAAGAAATTTTAGAGCAGGCTTTACTTGAAGCTGCTAGTGAAGGTGAAGCTGAACTGTATAAAATCGATCAATATGGCACTCACTACGATCTTGCCTTTGCACTTTATACCGATGTTGGCGAATCTCTGATTTTAAGTTGTTGGATTATTAAAATCACTGAAGACTTTCCTCGTCTGACAAACACTTACCCCATCGACTAACCATGAACGAAATCAAAGAATACGATCTGGTTGCTCTAACTGAAGATGCGATCGCTACGCATAAAATTACCCATCAGCAAATTCTACTCCGTCGAGGACAAATGGGAACTGTCTTAATGTCATTTGATCACAAAGCATTCCTAATCGATTTTACAGATAGTCGAGGTAATACCTTTGCAATGGAGACTATCGAACCAATTAAACTCTTACGCCTCATCAACGAACCAGAGTTAGTCTACACATAAAAATTAAATGCGATCGCCTCATAAACACCTCAAAGAGAGATCTCTCAAGCTCTTATTTCCCAAATTTTGCAGGATAGAGATCGCTATTCCACTGAAAATTAAGTATTCACACATGATAAATTATTTCTTAGTAGGCATTGCTACTTTTGTCCAGTAAAAACAGATGGGACAGGATACGAGAAAACAAAAATGGCAAGAGATTTATTTCATGATGCAGCTAAAAATGCACTGATAAAGGACGGTTGGAGGATTACTGACGATCCATTTTCTTTAAAAGTAGGAGATTCTGAACTTTATATAGACCTTGGTGCTGAAAGACTTATCGCTGCCGAACGCAATAGTGAGAAAATTGCCGTAGAAGTCAAAAGTTTTATTGGCAATTCATCACTGAGCGATTTTCATTTAGCTGTTGGACAATTCATTAATTATAGAATAGGACTAAAATCAGTCTATCCAGACCGCAAACTATTTTTAGCAGTTCCTAACAGTGCCTAACAGTGCCTATGAAACTTTCTTCAAAAAAGAATTTCCGCGCATGGTAATACGAGAATGTCAGCTTGATATTGTAGTTTATGACGTAAAAACTGAGGTGATTGTCACATGGAAAATTTAGAAAAAACCCAAAACTATCGCACTATTATCAAACAGATTCTTAGCCAATACGCCACTTATCAACCCTCAAATGGCGAAATAGAAATGGAAACTCTGTTTGATACTGAACAGAATCGGTATCAATTACTAGCAATTGGTTGGAATCAAGACAAACGTATATACGGCTGCTCTATGCACCTTGACATTAAAGCAGGAAAAGTCTGGATTCAAGCCAATAATACTGAAGTTGATGTTGCTGAAGCCTTAGTTGCTCAAGGAGTTCTAAAAGAAGATATTGTAATTGGCTTACAACCTGCCTATCTGAGACAATATACGGGATATGCGATCGCTTAAAAAACAAATGCAAAAGATAAAGCGATCGCCACATAAACACCCAAAGAAGCGATCGCATCAACCCTCATCTCCTAAATTTTGCATGACAGCGATCGCTGTAATAGTAACTATTCCCCTTTCAATCACTTCTATTTGTAATTTATAGCCGTACAGTAAACCCATCCCAATTAGTGGCTCAGTCTCTGATTCAGCAATATCAATTTCGCGAAATTGTCCGTCCCAAATTATTCTTGCAGAATATATATCAAACAAAGTCTCACTACCATCTCCCAATGTGACTGTATCTGAACCACTCCAAGGCAAATCAAGTTTAGAGATGATCTCTGGTGGTAAGGTCAAAAACCCATTAAATCCAGTATCGATAACTGCATCAATAACCTGCTGTTTTCCGTTAGCATTATCTACGACTAGCGGAAGCATTGCTTCGCATCTCAGGCTAACATTTCCAAGTATCATGGCTTCTGAGCTAGGCTCCTTGCGCCAAAATGATAAACTGCACGATGTCCGATGCGAATGATCCAAGGTTGTGCTGTTGGATATTTCTCGAATAATTGATTGGTGGCAAGTAAAACATTGTCTGCGATCGCAAAGGCTCCAGTTTCAATATCGATCGCAACTATCTTGCCATAGTTATCGGTTTCTACTTGTTGCTTAATTCGCGTCTCATAGAGTTCTTGTCCACGCTTCGATAATTCTTCTTTGCTATAACGTCTTTGTCGAACTGCCATAGGTCTATCTCGCTCAGTTTTCTTTTCTATTATAGTTAGCGTAGAGGCAGATTTTTGCGATCGCCCCAACCCTCATCTTCAAAATTCCACACAACAGCGATCGCAACATAAACACCTCAAAAAGCGATCGCACCAACCCTCATCTCCAAAATCTCGCACAACAGCGATCACCAAATCACTCACTACTCAAACATTAATAATGTATAGTATTTTAAGATAGAATGTTTACTAGGAGTAGCTTCAAGAGGTACTTAGGTGAAGACAAAAGATACAACTAAGCGCGTCACCGTTTCTTTGGCAATTGATGTTTTTAATAGCTTGCCTTTGCGGGGGCGGATGAGTTGGCTGCGTGAGGCGATCGCTGAGAAGTTGCAACGGGAAAATCAATTTGTTTCAAGTTCTGCTGAGTCTAAGGCGATCGCTCGAATTGCTAAGCCGATTGGTGAAGATGAATGGGTAACGATTGGAACTCTAGATGAGGAGTTTGATTTGGAACAGGTGAATAGGGAGATTGTGCAGCGTGGCTATACGCGCTAAGTATTTTTTACAAGTGCATCCACTTGTATTGTCGGAGGATTTACCAAATTTGCCGACGGTTTTACAAGCTGATTTTGAGGGTTTATTCAAGCCTATTTTGCAGTCAAGCCCTGAGACTGGTGGGATTTTGAGTTGTCATAAGTTAAAGGGCGATTTGCGTGGATATCATGCTTTGGAGATTCTTTATGATGAGGCGGAATATAGGCTGGTCTATCGGATTTATGAAAAGCCTACTCCAAAAAGGGTGCGGGTGATTAGTTTTGATATTCACGATCCTGCTTATGAGAAAGGGAAACAAAGAGTAATGGGATAGGCTCGCAACAACCCTCATCTCCAAAATTTCGCACAACAGCGATCGCAACATAAACCCCAAAAGACGCGATCGCACCAACCATCATCTTTAAAATTTCGCACAACAGCGTCTGAAAGCGATCTCTATAAAACATAAAATCATTCAATAGTTGTTAAGTCCTCCTCAAAATCATCAACTAGGTTTGACTGTCCTTTCATATCGACTTCTTGCCTAATGATTCTTCTTGATAGCTCACGACTAACTACTTTTGCGCGTTCATTGAAGAATTTATCATAGTCATTATCCCATATACCAAAAGTACTCAAATCCTCTATTAAATGGGTCATCATGGTGCTGTTTAGATCAGGATTTTCATCTTCAAACTTAGTCATGTATTTTGAGGGTGCTTTTGCTCCAATCTCTCTTTTATTGATAAAATCATCTACAATAGTGATGTTTAAAATATGATTTATATAAAAACCATCATAATTCTTTGTTCTCAAATATGCTTTTGGAAAAAAGTGGTGATAATTTTTGCTATTCGCTTGTTTAAGCCAATAATTACTAATATTGACAATCGCATTGTCATTAAAAGATTTAGGTAGCTGATATGCATATATGCAGAGTATTGCCTTGATGTAGCTTCGTCCTGCACTAAACCATCCGTTGCTCTTAATAAATTCCTCTGAAGTATCAATCGACCAGTCATAGTTCGGTAAATCGCCTAAGAGAATTTGATCAATTCTTTTTACATCTTGCGCCAGCTTACTCTCTACAGAAGAGGAATAACGCCCTGACAGTGAGCATCTCCAAAAAAAGTCCTCTAAATATTTTTGCTTATTACCAGTTGGCTTATCTCTATGGTGAAAGAAGAAGTATGAAAAAGGTACTATTAGCGCATTGTATGGGAGTAATTGAGAAACTGGAATTCTATATGAATTTTTGAAGTACTCCACTGTTCTTTCTATAGAATCTATTGCCTGATTCCAAACACCAATAAATTCTGCTTTGCTAAGCTTAAGAATTACTTGTCTTTTACATTCTTTAGAGAGAATTATAGAAATAATTTGAAGCACTGTAGCATCTGAAATTGTTTCGTAGTCAAAAGGTTTCAAATTGTCAGTCAGTTCTTGAAACCTTTCTGACAAATCAAAATTCTTTTCATAGTCAAATGTTTTAGCTGCCATGATCTCAAACAGAGATAGCGACTTCCCACCAACATTGATCCTCGTAAAAATTTCTGTAGCAATGTCAATAGGTGCATCTTTAACCAAAATTATCGAGTACTGGTAACTTTCAATACTATTTTTATATGTTTTTAGTTTTTTGTGGTAATGCTGAGGATATGATGCTAGCAGCATAAAATCTCCAGTTAGCAACTCAAGAATGCTAATCAGACATTTTTCGTTATTCCGTTCAATATTTGTAATAACGATCTGCTCAGATTCCTCTGAATCTAAATCAATAAATATTTTTGAAAAATCATCTTCTTTTCCATCTTCTCTGGTCAACGTAATACCTTGCAAACAAGCAAACAAGCTTGTTAGTCTCTGTTGTCCATCTAAGACATAATCAACAAACTCACCCTGTTCAGGCTCTGGCAGCAACTGCTTACCAATATTTCTGACTGATCGAAGCCTCTCTTTAGTTCTCCAAAAGATAAAAGTACCGATTGGATAGCCTTTAATTATGCTATCTATAAGACCAGCCGATTTTTGCATTGTCCAGACGAAATTCCTCTGGAATTGGGGAATCTTAATTTGCCCTCTCTCAATTTCACTTACTAAATTTGAAAAAGTCCTTGTTTGTGGTTCTGGTAGCTTCATGGCAAAATTATCGACAGACTAAATTTACAGAATGAACTCATATTAGCTCTGTTTAGTTTCAAAAATTAGTATAGCTTTACAATTTACTTGTTATTTACTCAAATGGGCAAGTATCAAACAACTCATCGAATAAATTCATGTTTAGTATTGATAGCGAAGGTTTTCTCAAGCATCCCATTTGAATCGCTAAAACTAGGTATTCAAATCGGGAGGAGCAAAATCAAAGGGAAGTTCATCATTAATTGCTTGAATCTGTTTCGCTTCGTAAGTATTCACCTCATTAATATGAGGAATCAAAATCTGTTTCAGCCGATCGCGATAAAAGCGATGCAAACTGTAATTTGGCGTAGCAGGAAAACCGCGCCGCTTTTTGTGTTGACCGCCAGCCCCTGGATCGAAGCGCTTAATTCCTTGCGAAATTGCCCATTCTATCGGTTTGTAATAACAAGCATTAAAATGCAAACAATCAATTTCTTGAATAGAACCCCAATAGCGCCCAAAAAGTTGATCATCTTTGCGAATACAGAAGGACATTCCCAATGGTTGCGGATGACTTTCTATCTCTCCTGCCACAAATACGAGGCGATCGCGAAAACTATGGGCGAGATTCTCAAAGAACTTACGATTCAAATATTTGCTGCCACCCCAAAACTTATTGCAATGATCGTTATATAGCTCATACATATAGCCATAGAAATAATGCGGAATCTCTTCACCCGTATATACCCGCATTGTGATCCCCGTACTTTCCACGGACTTCCGTTCGCGCTTAATATTGCGGCGCTGATTCGCATTGAAGTTTTTGAGATAATCATCAAAATCCGTAAACTCTTGATTTTCCCAAACATAACTATGGTGCATCCAAGTCGTAAAGCCTCGCGACTCTAATTCGTGCTTCCAACTAGGATCGACATATAAGAAGTTACAACCTGACATCTGATGGCGATCGCAAAGGCGATCAATCTCCGCCAACATCAAGTCATAGATTTTTGACAACTCATCTGGTTTATCGTCCAACTCAGGATGCACCAAAAAGCGATACCCTACCGCAGGCGTAAACGGAGCCATCCCCAATAATTTCGGATAATACTCAATCCCCAACCGATAGGACAAATCCGCCCATTGGTGATCAAATATAAACTCACCCTGACTATGCCCCTTCAAATACAAGGGCGCAGCCGCCACCAATACATCACCTTGCCAGACTAATAAATGACTAGGTAGCCACCCCTGCTGCGCGATCGCACAGCCCGAAGTCTCCAAATTCGACAGCCACTCCCACTCAAAAAAAGGAGTCGCCAAAGGTTTCGCCAGAATATTCCAAGCCTCCGCCTTGACCTTATTAACCGTATCCACCCAAGTCGTCGTATAACGGGAAGCTTGTTGCAGCATAGTAAAAGTCTTGGCAGTATAAATAAAGTGCTTAGTATACATAGCTTAACAAATACAAACCGCAAAGTCAGGATGATTGCAGCGCCATCTTTCTAGCTTTGGGATTTTAGAGAAGCAAGAAACTTGTGAATTTATGTAAACAAATAGTGTCATGTAATACCAACTGAGTTAATGTATATACATGGCACAAGAGACAAAGAAACTCAATCCAAACGCAAACCCAGCTTAGATATTGAAACTAAAACTTCAGTCGAAGAGTAGGAGGCAAGCAGAAAGAGTTAAAAGTTGAAATCAGTTCAAAGTCGGATTGACACTTTGTTGCTCCCCACGATTCTTCGATCTTTACGGGGCAGTGCTTATTCTAAAGATCGGTGTAGTTTTGATAACTTCGATAGCCTGCATTGTTATTGGGGTCTCCTAGAATTCTGTCTAGTGGTCTTTTGAGTTTTGACTCAACACAAAAACAAAACTGAGACAAACTTATGTAGTTAAAAAGATAAGGGCTACAGCGTACAGTTAATCAATATCAAACACGTTCCAGTAAACCTCTAGTAAAAAATAAATTTGAATTATTTAAAGACATGAGTCTAGCAGCCTTCTGCTAGACTCATTCAGTTTTGGAGACAAATTTTTAGAAGATGGCAAAGGCGATCGCTTCACAAACACCTTTGCCATTACAGCCTGTTGAGGCTTTGAGTAGTACAGAAAAGATTTTGAAAGTGCCGCGAAGCGGCACTTTCAAAATCTTTTCTGGGTTTTATAACGGCGCAAAGCGCTGTAATGAGTCCGTTATTCGGTAAAATAAATAACAATATTTTCATGATCTTAAATCAAGGGTAAACGAGCATTGCGTAAAATCGTCATCGCTGGCAACTGGAAAATGTATAAAACCCAGTCTGAAGCCAAAACATTTTTCTCAGAATTTCCCGCCCACCTCAGAGCCACCGCCCCCCAAGCGGCGATCGCTGATCGGCAAATCCTTATTTGCGTCCCCTATACAAATCTGGCGATTTTACAAACAGTTGTGCCAGCGATCGGTCAAGCAAACCTCAGTATTGGCGCTCAAAATGTCCACTGGGCAGAAAATGGCGCATTCACTGCGGAAATTTCTGCGCCGATGCTAGTCGAGATCGGTATCAAATATGTAATCATCGGACATAGCGAGCGCCGCCAGTTCTTCGGTGAAACTGATGAAACAGTTAACAAAAGACTTAAATCTGCCCAAGCCCACGGACTGACCCCCATTCTTTGCGTTGGTGAAAGCAAGCAACAACGCGACGCTAACGAGACTGAATCTTGGATTTTTTCACAACTTGCCGCCGATCTTATAGATATTGACCAAAATAATTTGATCATTGCCTACGAACCAATTTGGGCGATCGGTACAGGTATGACCTGTGCATCTAGCGAAGCTAATCGCGTAATCGGACTAATTCGTAGTAAGATGATAAATCACGACATTACAATTCAGTACGGTGGTTCCGTCAAGTCCGATAATATTGACGAGATCATGGCGCAACCTGAAATTGATGGTGTGCTAGTTGGCGGAGCAAGTCTTGACCCAGCAGGCTTTGCCAGAATTGTGAACTATCGTTAGTTTTTGTCTAAACCCTTTGTCCATATTTCATCTTTCTCTAGTCGCTGTACATTAAAAAAACAGCGATCGCCACAGCCGACATAAACATAACAAAGCTTATCAAGTTATTGCAATTGACTTTGTAAGACATACTTTGTTATAGTTATGTGCTGTTGATTAGAATACACAGCCGCAGATACACCAAATCATCACTTATGCCCACGATCCAACAGCTCATTCGCGGTGAGCGCAAGACCATAATCACCAAGACAAAGTCTCCTGCCCTAAAAAGTTGCCCTCAACGCAGGGGAGTATGTACGCGCGTCTACACTACAACACCTAAAAAACCCAACTCTGCACTTAGAAAAGTAGCCAGAGTACGTTTGACTTCTGGATTTGAAGTCACCGCATATATCCCTGGGGTTGGGCATAATCTCCAAGAACACTCCGTTGTGATGATTAGAGGCGGTCGTGTAAAAGATTTACCGGGTGTGCGCTACCACATCATTCGCGGCACTCTTGACACTTCGGGCGTAAAAGATCGTAAGCAAGCACGTTCCAAATATGGTGCAAAACGACCCAAACCAGGTCAAGCCGCCGCCGCAACCACTGGCAAGAAGAAGAAATAAAGCCATTAATAAAGAGCTAAAAGCTAAAAGCTAAAAGCCAAAAAAATCAACAAACTTAGCAATTCATTTTATAAGGTGAATTTAATACTGAAATGTCCCGTAGAACGAAAGCCACAAAGCGCGTAACCCCCGCAGATTCGGTTTATAACAGCCGTCTCATCACTATGCTCACCCGTCGTGTCATGTCACGCGGTAAGTATTCTGTAGCCTCTCACATTGTCTACAAAGCACTCGACACCATTGGCGAACGCACAGGCAATCCACCCCTAGAAGTGTTTGACCGCGCAATTCGCAATGCCACCCCACTTGTCGAAGTCAAAGCTCGACGTGTTGGTGGTGCAACATATCAAGTGCCAATGGAAGTGCGTACCGATCGCGGTGTTGCCCTAGCATTGCGCTGGTTAGTTCAATATTCTCGCGCTCGTGCTGGACGTAGCATGGTTACCAAACTTGCTAACGAACTGATGGATGCCGCCAATGAAACTGGTCAAACCATCCGTAAACGCGAAGAAACGCACAAAATGGCAGAAGCGAACAAAGCATTCGCTCACTACCGTTATTAATCTATAGCTTACCTCGCTATACTATTCTTGACATAAATTCTCAATTCCCGACAAACACGAGGAAACTATTGTGGAACGAACTATTGCCTTAGATAAGGTACGCAATATAGGTATTGCGGCGCATATTGACGCTGGTAAGACCACAACTACAGAGCGTATTCTTTTTTACTCTGGCGTTGTTCATAAAATAGGTGAAGTCCATGATGGAACCGCAGTAACTGATTGGATGGCACAAGAGCGCGAACGCGGGATCACTATTACCGCCGCCGCGATCAGTACCAATTGGAAAGATCACCGCATTAATATCATCGACACCCCTGGACACGTAGACTTTACGATCGAAGTAGAACGCTCCATGCGTGTACTTGATGGTGTTGTTGCCGTGTTCTGTGCTGTTGGTGGTGTCCAACCTCAGTCCGAGACAGTTTGGAGACAAGCCGATCGCTATAAAGTACCTCGTCTAGTATTCGTCAATAAGATGGATCGTATGGGTGCGAACTTTCTCCGCGTAAGAGAGCAAATCCGTGCACGTTTTGGTTCCAATGCTGTTCCTATCCAATTACCCATTGGTAGCGAGGCAGAATTGGTCGGTATCATCGATCTCGTTAAGATGCAAGCTTATATATATAAGGACGAGATTGGTAAAGATATCGAAGAAATACCTATTCCTGATGACCTAGTTGATCTGGCTAATGAATGGCACGCTAACCTGCTTGAATCAGTTGCCGATTCTGACGACGCACTGATGGAAAAATACCTTGAAGGTGAACAACTCACCGAAGAGGAAGTTAGAACAGGGTTGCGTAAAGGAACTCTGAGCGGCAAGATCGTGCCAATGACTTGTGGTTCGGCTTTTAAAAATAAAGGTGTACAGCTTCTACTAGATGCGGTTATCGATTATCTTCCTGCGCCTAGCGATGTTAAACCAGTTATAGGTTTGCTACCTAACGGTGAAGAAGCTATTCGTGAAGCCAAAGATGACTCTCCCATGTCGGCACTTGCCTTCAAAATCATGGCTGACCCCTATGGTCGCCTCACTTTTGTGCGTGTCTACTCTGGCATCTTAAGAAAAGGCTCCTACGCGCTAAATTCTAGTAAAAACAAGAAAGAACGTATTTCTCGCCTGATTATCCTGAAGGCTGACGATCGCCAAGAAGTTGACGAACTCAGAGCAGGAGACCTCGGTGCAGTATTGGGACTCAAAGATACCTTTACTGGTGACACTCTTTGTGATGACAATGCCGCAATTGTGCTTGAGACACTGTTCATTCCTGAGCCTGTAATTTCCGTAGCTGTTGAGCCGAAAACGAAGCAGGATATGGAAAAATTATCCAAGGCTTTGCAGTCTCTGTCTGAGGAAGATCCTACTTTCCGCGTGATGACCGATCCAGAGACTAATCAAACAATTATTTCTGGCATGGGTGAGCTTCACCTTGAAATTCTTGTTGATCGGATGAAGCGTGAGTTTAACGTCGAAGCTAACGTCGGCGCACCTCAAGTAGCCTATCGCGAGACTATTCGGAAGACTGTCACCGATATTGAAGGTAAGTTTGCTCGTCAGAGTGGTGGTAAGGGACAATATGGTCACGTTGTGATCAATGTGGAACCTACTGAACCAGGTACGGGATTTGAATTTGTATCAAAAATTGTTGGTGGTGTTATTCCTAAGGAATTCATCAAACCTTCAGAACAAGGTATGAAGGAAGCCTGTGAATCTGGCATTCTTGCAGGCTATCCTGTGATCGACCTCAGAGCAACCCTCGTTCATGGTTCATTCCATGATGTTGACTCTTCAGAAATGGCTTTTAAAATTGCTGGTTCGATGGCAATCAAAGATGCAGTTATGAGAGCGCAACCTGTTTTACTTGAGCCGATGATGAAGGTTGAAGTAGAAACCCCTGAAGACTACATGGGCGATGTCATCGGTGACCTCAGCCGTCGTCGTGGCAATATTGCAGGTATGGAAGACGTTCCATCTGGCAAAAAAGTTGAGGCAAACGTTCCCTTGTCTGAGATGTTTGGTTATGCTACTGACCTTCGCTCGTCAACTCAAGGTAGGGCGAGCTTCTCGATGGAATTTAGCCATTATGAAGAAGTACCGAAGAATGTGGCTGAAGCCATCATTACTAAAAACAAGGGCAAAAAAGAGTAGTCCTTTAAAATACTCTGCAAATACTCTATAAACTAGAGTAACAATTACCAAAAATGCTCTGTAAACTAGAGCAAAAATTACTAAAGTTAAGGATAATTACGAAAAAATGGCACGCGCTAAATTTGAAAGAACTAAACCCCACGTCAACATCGGGACTATCGGTCACGTTGACCACGGCAAGACCACTTTAACTGCTGCAATCACCATGACTTTGGCAGCCGCAGGTGGCGCAACCGCCAAAGCATACGACCAAATCGATGCTGCACCTGAAGAAAAAGCTCGCGGTATTACCATCAATACGGCTCACGTTGAGTATCAAACCGTAGCGCGTCACTACGCTCACGTTGATTGCCCCGGACATGCTGACTATGTTAAGAACATGATCACTGGTGCAGCGCAGATGGACGGAGCGATTTTGCTCGTATCGGCTGCTGACGGTCCTGAGCCTCAGACCCGCGAACACATTTTGCTCGCTCGTCAGGTTGGTGTACCTCAACTCGTAGTTTTCTTGAACAAAGAAGACCAGATGGAAGGTGAAGAAGAGCTAGTTGAGCTAGTTGAGATGGAAGTTCGTGAGTTGCTTTCTTCCTACGATTTCGATGGCGATAATATTCCCATCACTCGTGGTTCGGCTCTGAAAGCGGTCGAAATCATGACTAAAGGCCCTAAAATTCAACGTGGTGAAGATACTTGGGTTGACAAGATCTGGACTCTGATGGATACAGTTGACTCTTACATTCCTACTCCAGAGCGTGATATTGATAAGCCTTTCTTGATGGCAGTTGAAGACGTGTTCTCGATCACTGGTCGGGGTACGGTTGCGACTGGTCGGATTGAGCGCGGTAAGGTCAAAGTTGGTGACAACGTTGAACTTGTTGGTATTACCGATACACGTAACACTGTAGTTACTGGTATTGAAATGTTCAAGAAGAGCTTGGACGAAGGTATGGCTGGTGACAATGCAGGGCTGTTGTTGCGTGGTCTTCAGAAGGCTGACATCGAACGCGGTATGGTTTTGGCTAAGCCTAAGTCGATCAATCCTCATACTCAGTTTGAAGGCGAAGTTTACATTTTGACTGAGAAAGAAGGCGGTCGTAAGACTCCTTTCTTCCCTGGCTACCGTCCTCAGTTCTATGTGCGTACAACTGACGTAACTGGCACAATTGTTGCCTTTACTGCTGATGATGGTAGTGAAGCTGAAATGGTTATGCCTGGCGATCGCATCAAGATGACTGTTGAACTGATCAACCCGATCGCGATCGAAGACAAAATGCGTTTTGCTATTCGTGAAGGCGGTCGTACCGTTGGATCGGGTGTTGTGAGCAAGATCCTCAAATAGTTCTTGATATTCCCACAAAAAAGCCTCGCTTAGCGAGGCTTTTTTGTGGGTGTTATTCAGGAAGGTGGGGTAGATTTAAGATATTTGTAAAGCCAGCCACAGCCACCTAGACAGGTACGCTTATCCTCTTCAGAAACATTAATATTCGTTCGTAAATATTCCTGTAACCATTGACAGCCACGCATTAATAGATTTTCGAGATCGAGATTCCACATGATGATTTTGCGATCTTCACCTGCTGAAATCAAAATTTTGCCATTGGGCGTAAAACAGACACTTCGCACAGATCCTTGATGCCCATTGAAGGTTCGCAAAAGCGTACCTTCAGCACTCCAAAACTGAATTGTTGAATCTTCACTGGCTGAGACAATCGATTTGCCATCAGGACTAAAACATACGCTGGTAACTTCAGCGCTATGCCCGTTTAAGGTTTTAATTAATTGTCCTTCAATACTCCAGAGTTTCACACTCTGATCCATACTGCCACTGGCGATTGTCGTGCCATTAGGACTAAAAGAGACTGTATAGACTTCAGCGCTATGCCCACCTAAAGTTCGGAGGAGCGTACCGTCCCAACTCCAGAGATTAATCAATTTATCTTTACTTGCTGATGCGAGCATACTGCCATCTGGAGCAAAATCGATGCTATATACTTCGGCAGTATGACCTGTTAAGGTTTGCAGCCATTTACCATCGGCGCTCCAAACTCGGACAGTACCATCAGCACTACAAGATGCAAAAACCTGACCGTCACATCGGTAGACAACTTTATAAATTTCCGCACGATGGGCGCTAATTGTGTCAACTAGGGTTCCATCAGTTCGCCACATTTTAATACTGGTGTCGGCGGAAGCTGTAAGAATGGTAGAACTGTCTGGGCTGAAGGTGACATAGTTGACTTTATCGTTATGTCCTTCTAAAACACACTCAAGAGTGCCATTGGCATTCCAAAGGTTGACTGTTTTGTCTTTGCAGGTAGATGCTAAAAATTTAGAGTTAGGGCTGACGGCGACACAAAAGACTTCATCCATATGCCCCATTAAAGTCCGTAAAGGTGTGCCACGGATTGCCCAAAGCTTTACGGTAGTATCGCGGCTGGCGGAGGCGATGGTTTTGCCATCTGGACTAAAGGCGATACTATGCACGACATCGCCATGTCCTTGAAATGTATACTGTAAGCCTTGTTCTATATCCCAAACTCGAATTGTGCGATCAAATCCACTGGAGGCGATCGTGTGGTTGTCATGGCTAAAGGCTACGCTCCAAACTTTGTCGGAATGTCCATAAAAAGTTTTGATTAAAACTCCATCTGATCCCCACATTTTGACGGTGCGATCGCGACTACCAGAAATGATCGCTAAGCCATTGGGTGCATAGGCGACACTTTCAACAAAGCTATCATGACCGCGCAGATGTCTGATCGGTACGCCAAGGATATTCCAAATAATCAGATTGCGATCGGCACTACCTGAGACTAAAGATTTGCCGTTGGGATGAAAAGCCACGCAAGTTACCCAGCGATCGTGACCTCCCCGTAAAGTCCGAATCACAGTACCGTCATTTTTCCATAGTCGTACTGTCGTATCTTCGCTTGCCGAGGCAATCATCTGACCGTCATGGCTGAAACATACATCTAAAACTGGTCCTTCATGTCCTCTGATTGTGGCGATCGGCTGGGGAGCAAAGTCTCCCGTAGATGCATCGCGTCGCCAGATCTTGATCATATTGTCGCGGCTACCAGAAACCAGCAGGTTCCCGTTTGGACTAAAGGCGACACTGGTTACCCAATTTGTGTGGCTGCTTAAGGTTTGTCGTAAAACACCTGATGCATCCCAAATTTTGATTGTGCGATCGCTACTAGCAGAGGCAATAAATCGACTATCGCGAGAGTAGCAGACCTTATTAACCCAAAATCCATGTCCCTCAAGACGATTAAATTCATGAGTTCCATAGACAACTTGCTCTAGGGCGGTGATTGCGCGGATCTGGGTGTTGGCGCGGAGGTTTTCGAGAGTGCTTTCATCAACTTGGGTCGTCAAGCGCTTGAGTTGAACCCCGCCGATTACGCCTGCGATCATCGCTTCGATATGATTATTGGAAAGATAAAGGGCTTCTGAAGAAATTGTTAGCGCGACAATTTTTTCATTAATTTCGCCCATTTCCGCAATGACACGCTGACGGCGCTCAGCATCTAGGCTTTTCTCTAGCTCTTGGCTTAACTCCTCAAGACGATCAGCATCGGCAGCCCTCGCTGCTATCAGTAATTCACGCTCGTCAATTCTTTGCGCTGTTTCAAGAAAATTGACATCAATTCTGGGTAATTCTTGCTGACCGTCTGCCCAAACCAATGCTTCGGTAAGGCGTGTTCCTCTCAATAAGCAAGACTCATCGGTTTCTTCTGACCTTTGCCATGCTTGTAAAGCCTCCAGATAGGGACAGTTACGCAGTTCTGAAAAGCGCACCTTTTGCTTAAGTTTGATGACAACGATTGAAACATCATCGTCAGGTATTTCTTGTTCTGAAAACTTATCGAGGGCGGTTTTTAGTCCCCGCAAGATCTCTATGGCTGAATACTGCGCTAGTTGGATGACAGTTTTGCGTAGTGGGGAAATGTCGCCATTAGATTCGCCAAATTTGTCACCCGATGGATTGCTTGCCTCAAATAGTCCGTCACTGAAAAAGACGACAACATCGCCTTCATTTAGCGATCGCTTAATGGCTTTATAGGCTGCACTATCAACTCGCCCCAGCGCGATCGCGGGGTTAACAACTTCTTCGCAAGTATTAGTTTCAGCCCGATAAATTAATGGGCCGGGAATGCCAGCATTACCCAAATTCAGTTCATAGTTAACGAGATCAAGCGCTCCATAGGCAAGGGCGACTGCATCATCACTACCACTTTTGCAGAGTAATTGATTTAAAGAATTCAGCATGGAGGTGGGATTTTGCAACCTGCCCTGCTGCCCATATGCATCAAGTTGTCCTTTAAATAAAGCGGCATGGATCGCACCCGCTACGGATTTGCCCGAAGAATCAGCGATCGCTACGGCTAAGGTTCCTGACTGCTCTAAAAACTGATAATAGTCACCACCAAGATCTACGGCTGTCCAAACTTCCGCAGCAATATCTAACCCAGGGTAAGCGGGTAAGCTTTGTGGCAATAAGCTTCTTTGTAATAATCTGCCACTTGATAGGTCACTGGAAGTTTCATTTAACTGCATATTTTGATAGGCAGAGCGATCATGAGAACAAGTATTGTTAGCACCGATTCAATTATTTATATCGGTATTTATATCGGTCAAACCATTCATTTAAAGGTAGCTTTTCTAGATTTTTACGCTATGCACACACAGAATCATACTCTCTAAGATAGGGTAAGTTAATACAGATCTGGCAATTGTCAGTAAAGTTAAAACATAAAGCCCAAAAATTATTCACATTCAAGGGTCTCACGAGTCAATTTCCCAGTCACAGGATTCTGCCCCTTTGCAGACTGGCAAAGCTTTCTCCGAACTGGTGGGCGTAAATCTACGTCGGTGAAATCTGCACCATCAATGATCACATTATTAAAAGAAGTACCGTAAGCGAATGAACCTTGGATTACAGCATTGGTTAAGTTTGCCTTGTCCAGACGTGCATTATCAAGGGTGCTATAGCTAAGATTTGCACCTGTTAGATTGGATTCTTTCATATTGGCGGCAAAAAAACTGACTCCTTGCGCGTCAGCATTGACGAATGAGGTGTTTCGTAGATCTGATTCATTGAACTGATAACCTTGAAGCGATCGCCCTGAAAAGTCGGCTCCTTGAAGAAATGCCTTTACATAAACATCTGCGAAAGCAGGCTCAGCGACTGTGAGGATGAGCGCTAAGCACAGCAGGATGTTTATCGCTTTGAAGATAAAATTGCGTAACGTGAAATTTACAATTTTCATGATCTTGATAATAGCTGGACTTTACATCGCTTTGCGCTCAAACTAGAACCAATAAAATAAAATTTTTAAAAATTTTACTGTGATTCGTTTGATCGGAAATTGCTGTAAGACTAAGTTTATGACAAAAGAAGTAGGCGATCGCGGGGAGATATTGGTGGCACAACTTTTGCAAGCTAATGGCTGGAAAATTTTAGAAACTCAGTGGCGCTGTCGGTGGGGAGAATTGGATTTGATTGCTTGCGATCGTCAATGGTTGTTATTTATCGAAGTTAAGACAAGAGGCGATCGCAACTGGGATGCTGACGGTAGTTTGGCGATTACACTCAAGAAGCAAGCCAAACTTGTTAAAACTGCATCTATTTTTTTGAGTAAGCATCCCCATTTAGCGACACTTGCTTGCCGATTTGATGTTGCTTTAGTCAGGCGCACAGGATCAAATTTTTGCTTGCAAAATTATATCGAGCAAGCTTTTGTCGCATAGTTTCTAACAATTTTAAGGTTTGCAGCACCTATGGTGCTGCAAACCTTAAAGTGATTAAATTTCGTGCAAGCTTGGTTGATTTGTCTCAACAGGTGATAGGCATTGATCTCTCAGGCCTAAAGCATCTATGTACTTGGGAATAGCTTGATCAATTGTGTAGTGAAGTTCTAGAAGTTTACGGGCATTATTACCGAGCTTTTCTTGAATATGTGGATTTGACGCAAGCCAGCAGATATAGTCGGCAAGTCCTTGAGCATCACCATCCTCAAAACAAGCACCACAAGCACCTTCATCCACAATTTCTCGCAAATAGCTCTGTTCGGGGCAGATAACTGCCACAGGTCGCCCAGCCGCTAGGATGCCATACATTTTTGAGGGGGCGATCGTATCGCCAACATTCGGCAAAATACTCACTAGCGAGAGATCGCACGCTGTTAATGAAAAGGGCAAAGTCTCGCGATCTTGGTAAGGCAATTGCAGGAAGTTTGTTAACGATCCTGATGCGATCGCTTTTTTAATAATTTGTGAACCCGCCCCACTACCAATCAATACAAATTTGACATCAGCACGACTACTCAACAACTGAGCGCATTTGAGGATAGTTTCCGCATCATGGCAACGCCCCAAATTACCTGAATAAAGAACAACAAAACAATCAGTTAATCCATATTGTTCGGCAAACCAGTTTTCGGATTTAGCGATCGGGCTAATAAAATTAGGATCAGCCCAACTATGAATAACGTGAATCTTGTCCGCGAGATGTTTATGTTTCTGAATCAGTAACTGCTTCATTGGCTCACTCAAAACAATCAATAATTCGGCTCTATCCCAAACTTTATGATTTACAAATTCCCAAAATTTGACGATCCAATGATCGGCAGCGACTACATTTAGGCGCACGGCAACTTCAGGATAAATGTCATAAATGATGCAGCTATAATTGTGATCAAAAATTTTGCTATAAAACCAGCCAATTAATCCCAAAAATGGTGGCGCAGAAGTTAAAACTAAATGGGAGCCACGCATATGTGCATGTCGAAATTTAATTAGACATCGAACTAGGAATAAAACACTAATAAGCTGATATGCATTTAAGTTGCAGGCTATAATATTAGTAATTATAGAGCTAGAGGAATATAAAATGCCAGCTAAAAACTTTTTAAGTGAAGAGCAAGTCACAAGATTGCAAAAAGAGATGAGAGCAAGTGAATTGAGTC
>JBDNJN010000048.1:0-7489 GCA_041687725.1 Pseudanabaena sp. | reverse complement strand
GTTCGCTGACTTTGATCTCTATTGTTTTCGGGGCTGACATCTCTTTTTCCTCCTACTCACTCTCCCTCTATTATCGCCTGTTTTTTCCTGCTTCTCTTCTAATCTTTACGTTTCGTTACTTCAGCCAGCGTGTACTAGTACCAGTGATGTACAAGGAGCAGCTCTTGTATCACCCGATGGACTTGCACTTGCCTCGACGTTGCCAAGTGGCATGGATGAAGAACGGGTCGCGGCCATGTCAGCCGCCATGCTCTCCCTCGGTGAACGTATTGGTAGTGAGCTAGTCAGAGGTACTATCGATCGCCTGTATGTTGAAGGGGATTTAGGTTACGGCATCCTGACCAGTTGCGGCGAGGAAGCAGTTTTGCTAGTTCTCGCGGACAAGAAAGCAAAACAAGGTGTATTGATGCTAGAGATCAAGCGCGTTACAATCGATCTGAAGAAAGCACTGGCTTAGTTTTTTGCAGACTAGAGTTTTCAGTTTGCCCACGGCAAACTGAAAACTTCTCTATGGTGACGAAGGGAAGGGATTACAGAAATCTATGGAAATCATGCGTTTAGTTGTGGCTGGTACAGTTGGCGCGGGGAAGTCAACTTTTATAAGGACTGTGAGTGAAATTGATGTTGTCGATACCGATCGCCGCGCTACCGATGAAACCGCCGAAATAAAGCATCGCACTACGGTCGCAATGGACTTTGGACGTTTAACCTTTGGTCCTAATATGGCTTTACATATTTATGGAACCCCAGGGCAACAACGCTTTGACTTTATGTGGGACATTTTGATCCGTAAAGCCCATGCATTTATTTTGTTAGTAGCGGCGCATCGCCCCCATGAGTTTCGCTATGCAAGGCGTATTCTCAGTTATATGAATCGGCGCGTCCAAATCCCTTACATCATTGGGATTACGCACATGGACTGTGAAGGGGCTTGGTCAAGTGAAAATATCAAGCTGGCTCTGGGTTTTGTCGATGAAAAAGATCAACCGCCGATCGTTATTTTAAATGCCGATGAGCGCGATACTGTTATTCAGGCGATCGTCGCTTTAGTGCAATATTATATTTCTAAGGTTTAGGCTGGAAAAAGCAAAACTCTATCCAGACATCAAAATGTAAGTATGAGAATTTAGTCTCTGGTTCAAAGTTATGGCAATTACAGGCTCTTTATCCGAGTTTTCTCTCCCAGAGATATTTCAATTTCTAGATCAAGGGCAAAAGACTGGAATATTAACAATTAGAGATCTCCAAAATTTGCAAACGGGTAAGCCCTTTCTGCGACATATTTGGCTGCATAACGGGCGGGTTGTGGCGGCGGGCGATCGCCTCGACAATCGAGGATTAGCAAGATTGATCGAGCAAAGAGGATGGATTACTGATGCTCATCGTCCAGAAGTGGAACGCTTAATCCAAGAAAATGCACCTTTAGGCTTAAACCTAAAATCTTTGGGAATATTACAGCCAGATCAATTGAAATTATTATTTAGCATACAGGTCTTACGGCAAGTTTGCTCGCTCTTTCAGGTGGAGACGGGACAGTTTCGATTTGATGCGAAGAGTGACTTACCCAAGTCAGAAATGACGGGATTAAGTTTGCCTGCTACCGAGACGACTTTGATGGGACTGCGAAGCCTCAAAGACTGGCAAATTTTGCAAAGCAAGCTTCCCGAACCTAATTCCACATTATTTAATATTATTTCTGGTCAGTCATCGTTACGTTTAGATGCTAGTGAGACTCAAGTGTGGCGATTTGCCGATGGTTCGATTAACCTCAAAAAAATGGCTGAGCATCTTCAAGTTCCCATTCAGAAAATCCAGCAAGTTGCATTTCGTTTGATCGTAGTGGGTTTAGTAGAAGAAGTGCCTGATATTGATGCGGGTATGGTGAATAATGCTGTCGATAGTGCGGCGATCGCTGCTGCTCCTAATGGACAGGTGATTAATTCGTCTGAGCGAACTGAGATCAGCAATTCATTTTTGCAAAGCCTAGTCGGATTTTTGCAAAATAAGGCATAGAGTTTTACATTCTAGCTTTGGCAAAAACCAAGAATTAGCGTTGCAACGCTAATTCTTGGTTTTTGTTGTCTAATCTTTGGTTAGCTTGAGCGATTCCGCTACAATATTCGGGTGTGACGTTTAGAAATATTACAGTTGCGATCGCAATCTTAGTCTTATGAATTCTGATATGGTGTCTGACTTAGTAACACTCGTAGTTAAATACCATTGGCAAATTTGGCTTGCTCTTGGTTCGGTGCTGGTGGCAGAAATTTTACGCGACTGTTATCATATCGCGGGACATTATTGGAAGCCGTTGCAGCCTTTGCACAACTTGCACCACAAGGCTTATCGCTCAGATTTGAGTAAGGTGAGTATAGAAATTTATCGCCAAGCTCAGCTACTTAATGATGTTCCAGAAGCAACGTTTATGGTGTTGGCGACAGGGGCGATCGCGTGGCTAGTTAGCATTTATGGCTATGGCTGGGCAATGGCTTTGGGTTGTTTTTACTCATTTAGCTTTTGGATGACGGCCTTTGCGCGATCGCAGGGTTTGTTATTAGAGACTGATATCACTCACAAGCAGGGGGATTTAGTCGGTTTGCCGTCGCAATGGAGCGTTAATCGTACCTACCATTGGCGACATCACTTCGATCGCGGTGAAGCATATTTTTGCAGTACAGTTACACTCGTGGATCAAATTTTGGGTACAGCATTGTCACTGAAGGGCAAAAGCATTGCGGTTACAGGTGCATCGGGAACGATGGGGCGAGCGTTAGTAGCTGAGCTTTCTAAACGCGGGGCGCGAGTAATTGCGCTGACAACTTCACCTGATGCTAGTTTTCAAATTGCAGATCGTGACAATCAGAAAAACAATCAAAAGAACAAAGAAGTAGAAGTTTTGACATGGCAACTAGGTAATGAAGCAGAACTACGCGATCGCTTACAAAAAGTCGATATTCTCATTCTCAATCATGGCGTAAATGTATTAGGAGCGCGAGATTCAGAATCAATCTACAAATCCTATGAAGTGAATACTTTTTCTGTGTTCCGTTGGATCGATTTATTTTTAGAAACCATAACTGAATCGAAACATATTGCGACTAAAGAGATTTGGGTAAATACTTCTGAAGCAGAAGTCAATCCTGCATTGAGTCCACTGTATGAACTCTCAAAACGGGCGATCGGTGATCTGGTCACATTGCGCCGACTTGATGCGCCTTGCACAATTCGCAAATTGATTTTAGGGCCATTTAAAAGTAGTCTCAATCCTTATGGTGTCATGTCTGCAAGTTTTGTAGCTTGGGCAATCGTTGCCTTAGCACAACGAGATTTCCGCGATATCATCGTTACCATCAATCCCATTACATTCATTGCCTATCCTTTTAAAGAGTTTTGGCGATCGCTCTACTTTCGGATATTTTCGCGCTCCAAATAGTTTCAAAAAGATTCGCTTCGCGAATCTTTTTGAAACTATTTGGGTTTTATTTTTTTCTTTTTATTTATTATGAATCCCATATTACAAACAGAAATTTGTCAGTTTATTCGTGAGATCGGTCAAAAAGCGATTCATCTTCGAGAGTTAGGTTTTCAAGTTGATGAAAAAGGTTTAGATGATTATGTAACCAATGTTGATCGAGAACTAGATTTACTCTTGAGTCAAAAATTTCAGGGCTGGTTTCCTGATGATGTGGTGATTAGTGAAGAGAATACGCGATCGCAAAAACTCTGGAACCAAAAACTTGAAGCCGCTCAAAAATTCTGGTTTATCGATCCCATTGATGGCACTGACGACTTTATTCATGGGCGCGAATTCTATTCAGTGATGGTTGGTGTTTTAGAAGCATTTCAGCCAGTTCTCGGTTGGGTATATGCACCAAAAAGCGATCGCCTATACTTTGGTGGAACTGCGATTAATGGCTTGTTTACGATCACCAATGGCAATGTTCCTGAAGTCTTGTATGCTCATCCACCAATGGGTGCAAGTAGCGATCGCGTAATTGTCAGTAAAAAAGACGATCTTGCCTATGGTGATGCGATTCGGGCTGCTGTTCCCAATGTCGAATTTTATAGCCTCGGCAGTTTCGGTTTAAAGGTAATGGAAGTAGTCCAAGGTCGCGCTAGTGCTTACATCTATCTCAATCGCCGCGTTAAATTGTGGGATACCGTTGGACCATTAGCGATCGCTAAAGCCTCAGGATTAATTTGCTGCGATCTTGAAGGTCGTGAAATTGGCTTTGGTCATGATGATATTAATCCTGACAATTTGACTCACAATCAACTAATCGTCATTGGCTGGTCAAAATTTATTGAGCAACATCGCGAGGCGATCGCCCAAGAATTTCGTAATATCGAGAGGAATTGAGATGAATTAAAGCAAGCGATACGATGCGTTGATAAATTTAAAGAATTTTGCTTGTTATTTTTTGTCCAACTAAGGCTACACTATTTGACTAAATTAGCTTTAGTCCAAACCACCTAGCGTCGCAGCATTGGTATGTCCCTATCATTGCCACCTAGAAACAGATCGCTCTCACCACAGCCAGATCCAGACAAGGCCTCTGTAATGGTGATGAAGGATCTCAAAGATCTGCTCAGACGCATGAGTCAAGATCAAAATAAAATCCATGAGCTGCTTAGCTTTTTGGGTTACGCTCTTCGCAGCTTTAGTAACCTCAACCAATTTTTAGAATTAATTCCCCTGATCGCCAGTCGCGTCACCGACTCCGATGGTGGTGCGCTGATTTTGTTTAAGGCGAGTGGACAGATGCGGCTAGAGTCGTTGCATTGTCCAGAGCGCAATCAAGGCGGCATGAAAGCGCAACAGGTGAGAACGGCGATCGAAAGGGCAATTCAGCAAGTTCTCACAGGCAGCCCCGCCGCTCTCGACGAGATGGTCAGTCGTTATTTAGGCGCTGACGTACATCTATTTGGTACATCAATATTAGTCAAAAATTCAGTGCGCGGTCGTCTCTACATCTTCAGCCGCAAGCCTGACTATATCTGGACAGATAATAAGCGCACTCTAATGCGCCTCGTCGCCGATCAAACTTCAGTCGGCTTAGAAAATAGTGAACTCACCACCGAACTAATCAAAAAAGAGCGTCAAGATCGCGAGATGGAGATCGGCGCAGAAATTCAACGTCAACTACTGCCCCGTAATTGTCCCAAAATTGAAGGGATTGAAATATCGGCTAAATGCTGCACCGCCAGTCGTGTTGGTGGCGACTATTACGACTTTATCCCTATGCAAAAAGGCGATCGCTGGAGCTTTGTGGTCGGCGATGTGATGGGCAAAGGCGTTCCCGCAGGTTTGATCATGACAATGACACGCGGAATGTTACGGGCTGAAGTATTAAACAATCATTCTCCTAGCAAAATTCTGGAACATCTCAATGAGGTGATGTACGAGGATCTCGACAAATCCCATCGTTTTGTGACCATGTTTTATTCAGAATATGATCCCGCAACCCAGATCCTCTCTTTTAGTAATGCCGCCCATACACCCGCCTTACACTGGCGAGCTAAGTCGCGATCGATTCATGCTCTTGATACAATGGGCGCTTTAATTGGCTTAGAAGCCGAGTCAAAATATGAAGAAAGTAGCAGTCAGCTAAATTCTGGTGATGTCGTGATTTATTATACGGACGGCTTCACTGAAGCGGCGAGTCCAGAAGGCGATCGCTTTGATGAAGAAAATCTTCGTAAGGCTCTAGACTGGGCTTGTCAAAATTGTTTCCCACTTTCCGATGATGTGACGCGCCCACAGATGATTCTTGACTACATCTTCCAAGAAGTGCAAAACTTTATTGGAGAAGGGCATACTCATACTGATGACATGACTCTGATAGTTTTGCAAATAAATGACAAAACTTTAGAACAAAGTTCTATGAAATCAAATAAATCCTAAAAAATTAACCCTAAAATTTTATGCTTGACTTTGCTCAACATCTAGTGACTAATACCGACCTATCGGTACTTAATTTCGCGGATCTAAATTTTGCTGATCTACATTCACATATACATATGGATCTAATTGCTCAACAATTTAAACAAGACGTTGCGGGAGATTTTAGCAGAGGTTGGAATAACTTTGTAAAGACTGGTCAAATTTGGGCACTCATGATCGGTGTTGCGGTTGGTTATTTGTTTAGAAGTATTTCAATGGGTTAAAATAGAAAAAGCCACACAGTGTGTGGCTTTTTCTTTGATTTGAATGGCGGGGGACGGATTTGAACCATCGACCTTCGGGTTATGAGCCCGACGAGCTACCAGGCTGCTCTACCCCGCGTTATTTTGTTTCGCTTAGCTAATATAACATGGTTTTCTGTAATTGCAAGCATTTTGCAAAAGTTTTTTAAAAGTGGTTCTGGGCAGCGCCCAGAACCACTTTTAAAAAACTTTAGGATTTCACCCCTCCGCAACGCCGTCTTACCTCAGTTGTTTGACCCGGTAAAACCAGGTGGAGCCGAAGCGCCTCGCCTAACTTGAAGTTCCCAGATGCAAGTCTGGTTTACTGCGGCGAAGACTGCGAAGACTCCTTAGAAACAATTATCGATCAAGACACATTATCGGTAGTCACGCACGCCACAGAGGAGCTTGATACAATTATACATCACTTGAGGCTGTCAGCTAGCCAGTAGACTAAGGGCGCGATCGCTAAAGCAGGTAAAAAAGATGCAACCCTGACTTTAGCGAGTTCTAATAAATTTAAGCCTAATCCTAACAACATCAAACCGCCCACACCTGTAATGATCATCACTGATGGAGCGTTGGCAGGATCGGGCAAGCTCTGAGCTAAATTTCCTGCAAGTAGGGACATACTGCCTTGGTATAGGGCTACGGGCAGAGCGGAGAAACCCACACCGATCCCGTAGGTGCTGGCAAACACGATCGAGATAAATCCATCTAAAGCAGATTTGAGCGCCAAAAGATTGTCATCGCCTCTGAGTCCATTGTTGAGGCTGCCAATAATGGCCATTGGTCCGATGCAAAACAAGAGGCTTGCCGCCACAAAACCCTCTGTAAATTTGCCTTTGCCTTTAAATTTGGCTTTTAACCAATTGCCAACTGTTTCTAAGCGCTTCTCGATTTGCACTAGTTCACCAATTACGCCGCCGACAACCAACGAAATCAGGGCAAGGATCATGCCATTAAGAGCGCCAGCTTTGACTTTGAGCAAGGCATTTGCCATGTCAATGCTGACAAACATGGTGATTAGCCCGATCGCTTGTTTGAGGATTGGCAAAATCTGCGCGAGAAATCTCCCCCGCAAAACCAGACCTAAGCCTGTACCAAAGGCGATCGCCAAAACGTTAATCCAAGTCCCACTGGTTTTTGTCCAAAAATCTAACATTTAGCTACTAAGCGAAAGCCCCGCGCTCTACCTGTACTCAGGTGAGCGACGGGATGTAAGCGTGTAAATAGGGCGGGTTCGATACCCGTCCTATTTACAATAATCTACGCTATTCAGGACTATCTTGATGCTCGATATACT
>JBDNJN010000047.1:0-4843 GCA_041687725.1 Pseudanabaena sp. | reverse complement strand
CTTTTCACTCGATCACCCTTTAGAGACCTTAATGGCTTTTCCTATCATAACCACTGGCTGCGAAATCTTCTCATTGCTTCTTCTCTCAATGGAAGAAGTATGGATAAATCTATCAAACACAAACTAAAGTAGAACTAGAACTATGGCGATCGCTATCTCAAAGACCTATCTGGCAATCCTGCCAATCACTCACCAATTATCGTCCTCCATGAAACTGTCGGCACGGCGAATGGTGTAATTAATTTTTTTCAATCATTCCAAACTAACGAGGATAATCAAGCGAGTTACCATACATTAATCGCGATCGATGGCACAATTATCTATTTTGTACCACCAGATAAACGCGCTTTTGGTGCAGGGAATTCAGTATTTGTTAGTTCATTAGGAAAAGAAGCAGTACAAACAAATCCCCGATATTCCAGTTCTGTAAATAACTTTGCCTATCATATTTCCTTAGAAACCCCTGAAGATGGAATGAATGATGGTTATACCCATAGCGGATATACCGAAGCTCAATATCAATCTCTAGCGTGGCTAGTTGCCAAAACTGATGTTCCCTTAGAGCGTATTACTACCCACAAAGATGTCGATCTCTCTGGCTCACGCATCGATCCTCGTAGCTTTAATTCCAGCTATTTTCAAAAGATATTAAGTGAATATCCCAGAACCAAAGAGATATTTATTGGTTGTTTAAATTGACGGATTATTTTTTAGTTGTTGCAGCATGAAAAAACCCTACCGAAAGGTAGGGTCAAATAATCGTTAATCGTTTTTACTTTGTCTTAATCACTTTGATCGGAAACATTCAAAATCTAGAAATTCCCCAACCACCAAATCAACCCATGCCCCGTGGAAACTTCAAGGATTAGCAAAGATACAAAGCCAATCATGGCGAGTCTGCCGTTTAGCAATTCAGCGTAGGGAGTAAAACCAGCTCTATCGGTGTCATCAACATACATCTTTGGTTCAGCTGCGAAGTTGTTGAGAACGCCGCGATCGTCTACTCTATAGCTGCTCATTGGTTTGTCCTTTGTGTTATTTCCTTATGTAAATAAATATAACAAAGTATTTCAAAGTGTGAATCTAGCTAAAGGTATGCATAACTTATCGGTTTTGCCTATACAAAGAGGTAGTCATACGATTCAAAATCAAAACCAAAAAGCTATAGCTTTTTGGGCTTTAAGGTTGAATGGTATTCACAACACGGCGGCGCGTTTCTAATATTTGGCTAATTTCACGGGCAAAGCTGGGCTGGCGATCGATCATTTGATTGACGGCACTAGCTGAGAGCATCATCACCTCTAGATCAGCGATCGCAGTTACGGCAATCGGACTCGGTTCACCAGAGAAGAGTGTCATCTCGCCAAAAAATTCGCCAGTTTTGATCGTTAATAGCTCGTGCTCTATCTGATCGCGATCGCATACAGTCATCAGCGCTTTCCCTGCAATCACAATATATAGCGCATTACTATTAGTTCCTTGCAAGATCACTTTCTCACCTGCACCGTAATGTTGTAAATCAATGCCATCAGCAGTAGAGTCAGGATTTTGCAATGGCACAAAAGAGGGGACAGATTGTAGACTTTCGGTAAACTTTTTGGATGTACCCTCAGCGCGTGAAGTTGGCCCATGAAAATGATAGAGCGTGCGAATCGGGAAAGGTATTGTCAGACTATTGCGTTGGGCGGCATACCAAATCCGACTCATAAAGCGATCGCGAATACTTTCAATATCGCTGTAATCGTCGATAAAAAATTTCACTTCGTAGGTAATTGCAAAATCATCGTAGGAAATTGTAAAAACCTGTGGCGCTGGTTCTTGTAAAATGCCTTGGGTCTCCAGCGCTGTAGTCAGCAAAACATGTTTGGCTAAGTTGGGCGGATCGTTGTAAGAAAATCCATGACGAATCCGTTCTGCATGAATTGCGATCGGGCGACTAAAGTTGCGGATAATCTCATTCCCAATCAGCTTATGAGGGATAATCACCATCTCATGCTCGAAGGTCTGCAAACGCACCGCTCTCCAATTGATGTCGATGACTTGACCGATCGTATCACCGACCTCTAGCCAATCGCCTACAGAAAAAGGGCGCTCAAATAGCAGCGCAATCCCTGACATGACACTGCCGAGGGTATCTTGCAGCGCTAAACCAATCACAATCGAACTAACTCCTAAGGCGGTAACTAATCCTGCTAAGTCAGCTTTCCACACCGCCGCCAGCACGATCGCCGTACCTAAGAGAACTAAAAACAATCGAAACAAATCGATTAATAGTTTAGGAACTCGCGCCCGCCAAGTATCGGCTTTTGCTTGCTCAAAAATGATCGCATTCAGCAGTGAGAGTGAGGCATGGAGGACGCAAATCCAAAATAGAGTTTGGACACTCTTTACAAGATCATCACTAGCAGGTCGTTGCAGCACATACTGCACAAACAGCATGAAGGCAAACATTGGCAATACCAAGTTCCGCACTACTTGTAAAGTGGCGGCAAGTGGGCGGCGGCAATGTTTAAGGCGATAGATAATTTCGCCAAGAATAATTACCGATAAAGCTAAGCCAATAATTAAGGCGATCGCCCAAACAAATAATTGATTAGAACTAGGTTGGAGCATGTGATTGGTCAAATAGAAAGATATAAAATTCGATAATTACCCCTCCCTAGCCCTCCCCTTGCAAAGGGGAGGGAACAAGATTTCTGGGTTTCCCCCTTTGAAATGGGGAATTAAAGGGGGGTTTGAGAATTGTGTGTATACGGTAGCCTTGCAAAGGGGAGTGAACAAGATTTCTGGTTTTCCCCCTTTGCAAGGGGGAACTAAAGGGGGTCAACTCTGTTTGGTTTTAATCGTGCTTTTGAGTTGCCATGCTTGCAACAAGTTTTCACCATCTTCTACCTTGGTGGCTAGTGGCGCAAACTCATAGAGATCGCAGAGACGGTTATAAATTTCGTGAGAAACTAAAATTGCACCTTCAGGACAGGCGGACTTTAAGGCACTGGCAATATTGATCGTGTCGCCCCAGACATCGTAGATAAACTTATTTCTGCCAACGATGCCAGCGACGATATCGCCTGAGTTAATTCCTAGGCTGATATTCAACAAAAATCCGCGTTCTTGGCTAAATCGCCGCACGATCGCTTGCATTTCTAAGGCAAAGTCGATCGCCCGTTTATCATGATCGAGATAGGGAACTGACAAACCACAAACCGCCATATAGCTGTCACCGATGGTTTTGATTTTTTCCATGCCAAAGCGATCGGCGGTCTCATCAAAGCTCGTTACCAAATCGTTGAGAATGCTCACGGTTTCATAAGCGGTGAGCGAATCCGACAACTTCGAGAAGCCCGTTAAGTCAGAGAATAACACTGTCACATTAGAAGCACTTTCGGCAATATTCTTTTCACCTTGCTTGAGGCGTTTAGCGATCGCAGCAGGAAAAATACTCAGTAATAATTGCTCATTCTCGCGATTTTTTTCCTCGACTAAATCGGTCTGATCTCGCAAACTCAAGACCATTGCGTTAAATGATTGGGCAAGTTCACCAAATTCATCTTTAGTTTCTAAAACTGCGATCGCATCGAGTTGACCAGACGCAACTTTACGCGCACTTTCAATCAATTGATTAATCGGTTTTACAAACAAAGAAGCCATCGCCATCGCTAATAAAATCACTAGCAACATTAACAAAGTTGCCGAAATCAATAGCTGACGTTCAAAATCATAAATTGGAGCATAGGCTTCCGCTAAGTCAATTTCTGATAATATTACCCACTTTAATCCTTCAATTTGTAAAGGAGCATAAGAACTCAAGACAGGAATATCTCGATAATCACGAATGAGCTTAAGTCCCTGTTTGCCCATCAGTGATTCTTCGACCGCAGGAGTCCGCACGACCTGAGCCAAGATCGAAGTTTTGTATTGCCGTATACGGGCGATCGTTTCTTTGTTTGCGCCCAAATTAACTAGAGTTTGGATGTACTCTTCGGGAGTTTCGATCAAAAATCGGGAAACTGAGCGCATTAAAAAATCTTGACCAACTAAATAGGTTTCACCACTTTTGCCCAAGCCATCACTTTCCCATTTGCGATTACCCGTCATTACATTATTGATTTCATCAACAGGGACTTGAATCGCCAGAACGCCAATAAATTTATCTTGACTATAAATAGGAGCTGCAATAAAAGCCGCAGGAGCGCCATAGGAAGGAGCGTAAGATTCCAGATCGATAATTTTGGCATAGTCCTTCTCTTTAGACCGTCTTACCGAAGAAAATAGACGCGCAAGATTACTTTCATTGTACGCACCAACAACGAGGCTAGTAGCAAAATCTGTCTCTTTATAAACCGTGTAAACTATGCGACCATCAGGATCTATGAGAAACAAATCATAGTAACCAAACTTCTCGATGATATTCCGAAAGATCGGATGATAACGTTCATGGAGTCGGCTATATTCGCTACCATCACTAGCTTTGTTTAAGAGATATTTTTTGCCGAGTGGATTAGAATTATTAGCGATGTAATGATATTGCAGATGATTACTGGCGATCGATTCTGGTAAAAATGAATTGAGAACGGGAGAACCCTGTTCTGTTTGTGCTAACTTAGGCAGAAATTCATTTTGATAATAAGCATTAATTTTGGAAGAAGTATTAGCAGGTAATGGTACATTCTCAAGCTGACGGTAAGCATTTGTAAATTCAGCGATCGCTGATGCCGTCGATAGATCATTACTCAGCGTCTGCACATGATTGCGAATCATTTTGAAATAAGATTCAATTTGATAAGCCTTAGAAGCACGCACACTGGTTAGCTGGCTAAAAGCGCGATCGGTCAAGTTGGACTGT
>JBDNJN010000046.1:0-20151 GCA_041687725.1 Pseudanabaena sp. | reverse complement strand
TAATACGCAGTTTGAAAATTGATCTTAAAAGCAAAGATAATTGTAAATAGGACGGGTATCGAACCCGCCCTATTTACACGCTTACATCCCGTCGCTCACCTGAGTACAGGTAGAGCGCGGGGCTTTCGCTTAGTAGCTAAACCATTTTCCCAAGCTGATCTGTTAAAAATGATGATGCGCCATCTGATGTAAATGTGGTATCTTTATACTTTATTAATAATTAGTATTTTAGAATTAGTGAGCATGAATTATGACGACAGTTCTTGTAGTTGAAGATACTGCTTCTGAGCAGGATTTAATTGTTAGTTATTTGGTTGAAGGTGGTTATACCGTGATTAGCGCCACTAATGGACAAGAGGCTCTCAAAAAAATCGAAGGTAAGAGACCTGATGTTGTAGTTACAGATTTGGTCATGCCAGGTATGAGTGGCTTAGAGCTATGTCGTAGTCTGAAAAAAAATAGTGAAACTAAAGATGTGCCGATTGTGGCTTGTACTTCTAAAAATCAGGAGCTTGACAAATTGTGGGGCATGAAACAGGGGATTGATGTTTATATCACTAAGCCTTTTTCTCGCGAAGATATTTTACGCGCCGTGCGCTCTGTTGCTTAAATTTAGATATATATAGTGAGGAGAGAAATTTTGATTACGGTACTGGTGGTCGAGGATACAAATTCGGAGCGTGAGTTGATCTGTGATTACTTACGACAGGGAGGCTATACGGTGGTGAGTGCGGCGGATGGTGCGGAAGGATTAGAGAAATTTAGTAAAACTAATCCTAGTGTGGTAATCACGGATTTGGTAATGCCAGGTATGAGTGGTTTAGAAATGTGTCGGGCGATTAAAAAAGCGGCTACGACAAAAGTGCCTGTGATTGCCTGTACTTCTAAAAGTCAGGAACTCGATCGCCTTTGGGGAATGAAGCAGGGTGTGGATGTCTATCTCACCAAGCCATTTACGAAGGAGGATATCTTGCAAGCGGTGCGATCGCTGAATTTGGGAGGATAAATTGAGCAATTTGACGATCGAATTACAAGAAGAGCAGACACAGGCGATCGCAGGATTGCCATATTTAAGTTTGCGGTTAAATCCAAATGTGACTGTGGCAGTGCAATTAAAAAATGTGCGCGAAACCTTGGTACTGGCTAGCGATCGCTTTACGCAGATGCCCAATGTCCATCCTTGTTTGATGGGTCTAGTTGAGCATCGTAGTAATGTGTTTTGGGTGCTGGACTTACCGCAGTTATTAGGATTTACAGGACTTGACTCAACGGCGATCGAGACACATATTGCCGTTTTGCAAATCGGTGGCTCGTTCCTTGGCTTAGGGGTATATCGCACTGGGCAGGTTTTCCGTTTTGCCGAGACCGAGATTGTATCTCCCCAAGATTCACCGAAGACAAAAATACCTGCCGAGATTGTGCCATTTTTGCGCGGTTGGCTAACACAGCCCGAAGGTGTTAACAACAATCTGTATGTATTAGATGCAGAGGCGATCGCTTCTGCTGATCTAAGTATCTGAGTCCTATTCAAAATTAAAATATATTTGAGGTATTCCCATGGTTCTCCAACAAAATCCAGAAGTTGCTAGCAAGCCAATCACTTCTGCGACCAACAATGGCACTACTGTAAATGGTATCGGTGCAAGTGTTTCTGACTCGACTCTTTTGCCCAATCCAAGTCCTTTGCAATTAACGCCAAAAGATTACAAGAAAGTAAAGTTTGATATCAAGTCATCTTTGCCGTATATCGTCTTTGGCGTTATTTTGTTGGGGATTGGCGGCATCGCATTCGCATCTTACCAGAATTCCAAAGAGTCCCAACTGAAGTTGCTTCAAGAAGAGTTGGCTGGTAACACGAAAATTGTAGACACTGAATTTGAGCTTACTAAAGACTCCACTGTCAGTCTTGCGGCTGCCACAAAAACTCTTCATGAATTGGGTAACAAAACACCTGAAGCATATAACCGACTAATTCTGGAGTTTTTCTTGAAGCGTCCTAGATTGGCGGTGAATCATAGTATCGGGCAGGCTCCATTTAAGCTAGTTCCGACAACTAAATGGTTTTGGGGTTACTTTTATGCCGATCAAGGTAAAAAAGAACAGGTAGGACAGAGGTTGGCTGCGCCGAATAATAACGTGATCTATACGGAGCTTTTTAGAGACGACGACTATCCAACTAAAGATTATTGGACTCTCCCCTTCAATTCTGGTAAGTCAGTTTGGACTGATCCTTACTTATGGTATGGATTCAACATTACATCTTATCTTCATATAATTCGTGATGTTAAAGGCGAAATCCTTGGAGTAGCTAATGCTGACGTGAACATTACAGAAATGGTGAAACTGATTAAGGAGCTTAAGACCTTTAACCCTAATAGCTATAACGTTTTGCTCACTGACAAAGGGACAATTGTTACCTATCCTCCTGAGCCAAATACAGGCGAAAATCGCGAAAATATTCAGAAAGTTCCTGAACTAGCCAATGTTTGGAGCAGAATCCAAAAAGAAAAGCAAGGTCTAATAGTTAGCGATGGCAAGGTTTGGGCATACAGAAGGCTGCCCTCTACCGACTGGGTAATGCTTGAGGCAGTACCTGAAGTTTCTCTATATGGTGAGCTTACATTTCAGCATGTGTCTGTTGTGATGATTGCTGGGATCGTTCTATCAGTCATCTTTATCTTGTATTTGCGAACAATCAAACAATCAGATTCTTTGGGGGTATTGCTTGGTGTCCAAGAAAAGGTTGCCGAGCGTGAAAAAGTACAAGCACGCATGTCGCAGATTCTTGCAGAGGTATCGCAATCGCGTGACCTTAATGAACTCAAACGCGCCATTAAGTCGTTACATAGCAGAAATTCGCCAAGAGTTAAACTGCGATCGGGTCGTGATCTATAGATTTTTCATAGATGATCAGGGTAAAAGTCTTGGTTCTATCGTCGCTGAGTCTGGACTAGATAATCTCTCTAGTGCTATGGATTCTGGGCTAAGCGATCCTTGTATTCCAGAAGAATTAATTGTCGCTTATAAGCAAGGGCGTGTAGTCGCAACTAGGGATGTATTTAATGCTGGATTTGCACCTGCCCACCTTGAACTAATGCGAAAGTTACAAATCAAATCAAATCTGGTTGTCCCAGTCCTACGAGCAGGAGAACTAGATAGTTTGCTGATTGCTCACTCTTGCAGTCAACTTCGTGATTGGCAAGAACCAGAAATCAAGCTGATGCAAAGCTACGCTGAAGAAATTGGACGAGCACTTGGTGGTCTAGCTGCCCTAGAACAGCAGCGCATCGTTGCTGACCAAGAACGTAATCGCAGTGAAGCAATTCAACGCGAGTTAATCACATTGCTATCAGATGTTGAAGGCGCGGTAAATGGAGATTTAACCGTTCGCGCTCAAATCTCGGCGGGTGAAATTGGCATCGTTGCTGACTTCTTTAATGCGATCGTCGAAAGTTTGCGGGATGTAGTATCGCAAGTAAAAATTGCGACAGGTCAAGTAAGCACCTCAGTAAATACGAATAATGATTCAATTCGTTTACTCGCGGGTGATGCGACTTTACAAGCAAAGCAACTCGATGAAGCGCTGCAATCAGTTGAACAGATGACCGAATCAATTCAGCAAGTGGCAAGCAACGCGAGACAGGCGGCAGACGCATCTAATGAGGCGGCGCAAACGGCGGAAACTGGTAGCTTAGCGATCGCGCAATCGGCTTCTAGTATTTTGCAACTACGTCAAACCGTTGCCGAAACCACCAAAAAGGTAAAACGACTCGGTGAAGCATCGCAACAAATTTCTAAAGTTGTCGTACTGATTGACCAGATTGCGCTGAAAACGAATATGCTCGCAGTAAATGCCAGCATTGAAGCAGCGCGTGCGGGTGAAGAAGGTCGCGGCTTTGCGGTAGTTGCAGAAGAAGTCGGCGCACTCGCAGCGCAGTCAGCAACTGCAACCAAAGAAATCGCCCGAATTGTCGAAACCATCCAACAAGAAACCACAGAAGTAGTCGAATCAATGGAAGCGAGTACTTTGCAGGTGGTTGAAGGTACGAACAAAGTGGAAGATGCGCGTAAGAGCTTGGTGCAGATTGTGGAAGTAGCGAAGAAGGTAAACGAACTCTTCCAAGGTATTTCGATCGCGACAACTTCGCAGGTAGCAACATCGCAATCGGTGAAGCTAGTTATGGAAAATCTCTCCACTCAATCCCAAAAATCTTCAGAAACTTCGCGAGAAGTGGCGATCGCCCTACAAGAAACCGCAGACGTAGCAAGTAAGCTGCAAGCTTCAGTAGAGACGTTTAAAGTAGATGCAGCATAACAATATAGCAACCTGCGCTTCGCGCAGGTTGCTATATTGAAATAAAAACTTATTTAGAGGTCGATATGGCAACGAATACATTAAGCGATCGCGAGTGGGCAGTTCGGTTATTATTTCTCGAAGAAGTTAAAGACTTCCTAGCCGATATTGAGACGGAAATATTAGGCTTAAGCGATCGCGGTCTATCGCGATCATCCATTGACAAAATCCTACGCGCCGCTCACTCGATGAAAGGTGGTGCGGGGATGATGGGTTTTCATGCGCTAAGCGAACTTGCTCACCGTTTAGAAGACTTTGTTAAAATCTTGCAAGCAAAAAATCAAACCGCGATCGCGCCTGAAATGGAAAGTCTATTTCTCAATGCGATCGATAGCATGGGCAAGGTTGCGAATATCCACAAACAGCGTCAAACTCCTGATGCACAATGGTTAGAAGAATATATTCATCAGCCATTTCATAACTTGCATGAAATCTTAGGAGACTTGTCGGCACAAGATGAAGCGAGTCTACTTTCTGAAGAAGCGGGTGAGGATATGCGTATCCTCATGTTTGCCACAGAAGTTGATGCTTGTTTAGAAAGGCTAACCAATGTACTTGCCGATCTCGATTCACAAGTCCTACGCGAAGAATTTGAACTCACCAGTCAAGAATTTGGCTGCTTAGGTGAAATGCTGGAATTGCCAGCATTTAGCAAGCTTTGTGAAGAGATTAGCCTCGCCTTAGCAGATAAAAATAATAATCTGCGAGCAGTGACAACTGCGGCTTTAGAAGTATGGCGGCGATCGCAAGCCCTTGTTTTAGTCAGTCAGTTTCAAGCTTTACCCGATCATTTTGAAATATTACCCCTCACCCCTAGCCACTCTCCCGCAGGAGAGGGGGAAAAGATTCTGGCTCTCCCGCAGGAGAGTGGACTGGGGAGTGAGGACAGCTTTTCTCTTAATCCTCCAAACAACTTTCCAAAACCAGAAGAATTTACTCAAAAAATCTCAGACAATACGATTATTTATGAAGATGAGACAATCAGTCTTGAGAAATCTTCACTAGATTTAGTGAGTTTCCCAGATTTAAGTTCTATTAATACCAAGGTAGTCGATACTTCTACCAAACCAGACAAAAATTTAGATACAACTGTTCGGATTCCTTTACGCCAGTTAGAAACGCTTAGCGATCGCTTTGGTGAATTGAATGCCGAACGGAGTGGATTGCGTCTGCAATTAAAACGGATGCGCGATCTAGTGGAACTATTAAATACGAGGATGCATGGCTTAGAGCAATCTAATGCTCAATTGAGAGAAGCCTATGATCGCGTAGCCACATCAGAGCCATTTATTCCCATAAGTGCTGTAATCGCCTCGGAAAGCCCTACGAAAATCAAAGCTGACGCGGCAGCCAGTGAAGTATTTCTACCCTATACCAGTCGATTTGACTTACTCGAAATGGATTCCTATAGCGAGTTACATGTACTATCAAGAGAAATCATGGATAGTGTCGTGCAGTTGCAAGAGGTTTCGAGCGATTTGGCAACTGCTTTAACTGATACCGAAGGAACAGAACGCGAACTTGGACGCGCCTCACGACAAATGCAAACCGCGATCGAGCAAACGAGAATGCGAATGCTCAGCGACATTTTAGGAAAATTCCCACGTCTATTACGAGATTTATCATTGGCGCATGGTAAGCAGATGGAATTAGTATTGCGTGGTAGTTCGACTCTAGTTGAGCGATCGGTTTTAGAATTGTTAGAAGATCCACTATTACATCTGGTTCGCAATGCCTTCGATCATGGCATCGAAACCCCAGAAGCTAGGATTGCGGCGGGTAAATCACCAAAAGGAAAGATCGAAATTGCCGCAGGTTATCGCGGTAATCAAACTGTAATTACGGTTAGCGATGATGGTAATGGTGTTGATTTTGCAAAATTACGCGATCGCGCTTTGCAAATGGGATTAAGCGAAAGCGATCTTGATGGCTCTAGTGAAACAGAACTATTAGATCTGATTTTTGAAGCTGGTTTTAGTACAGCCGATCGCGTGACTGAGCTTTCAGGACGCGGCGTTGGTATGGACGTAGTACGCTCCAATTTGAATATAATTGGTGGCAGTATTCGCATCGAAACAGAAGCGGGACAAGGGACAGCTTTTATTTTGACCGTACCTGTCTCACTCTCGATTGCGCGGGTGCTACTATTTGAGAGCAACGGATTACAAATGGCAATTCTCACCAGTGTGGTTGAAGAGATTCTCTTGATCAAAGATACCTCTATCTATACAGTTGCCAATCAAGAAGTATTAGATTGGGAAGGCTATTCTGTGCCTTTATTAAAGTTAGGCGATCGCCTGCACTTCGCCCGTCCCCAATTTCAGATTGAAACCGAAAATCGCCCCATCGTCGATGAGCCTTTAATGCTAATTGTGGCACAAAACAATGTTCCCTTTGGTCTGCAAGTTGATCGCTATTGGGGAGAGCAGGAAGTAACTATTCGTGGCTTGCAAAGCCCGATCCCTTTGCCCACAGGCTTTATGGGTTGTGCAGTTTTGGGCGGCGGTAAACTTGTACCATTAGTCGATGTTGACAATCTGCTTGATTGGGCGATCGCCGATCTTGAGCAGCCGCCTAACAAATCCCTAAATTTAGGATTGGAAAGAAGCGATCGGCGCGTGACTGTCCTAGTCGTTGACGATTCGATTAATGTGCGCCGATTCTTAGCGATGACCTTAGAAAAAGCTGGCTATCGAGTCGAACAAGCTAAGGATGGACAGGAAGCAATGGAGAAATTACGGAAATTGCAAACGCTGTCCAAAAATTCTAGCGTCAGTGCCGTAATCTGTGATATTGAAATGCCGCGCCTAGATGGTTTTGGCTTCTTGGTGCAATCCCGTGGCGATGACAAATGCAAAGATATTCCCGTGGTAATGCTTACTTCTCGGAGTGGCACAAAACATCGAGATTTAGCAATGCGTTTAGGAGCATCGGCATATTTCGCGAAGCCTTTCAAAGATAATGAACTTTTGCAAACTCTATCTCAACTCGTAGCTCAATAATTCCTCTAAACCTATGCCAGCTATTTCTTCCTTGCGATCGCAACGACTTTCAGAACTGCGTACTAATATTGAAAAACAATATGTTACTTTTCAATTACGCCTTGGCTGGTTTACCCTACCAATTGAATCTATCTATCGCGTGATTCCCCTTGAAAAACATATTCCTAATCTGACATGCTCAGGTCAGAAAGTGCCGATTTGCGATCTTGGGAAAATACTATTTGGTCAAACTAAAGGACAATCAAACAAGATTCCACAACTATCTGTGAATGGGGCGATCGTGGTTTCCAAACCATCCTTAATCGTTGTTCGCAATCAAGCTGAAGATTTAGTTGGCATACTCAGTAATTCTCAACCAGCGCTCCAAAAAATCTCACAAGATGACCTTGTACCGCTACCATCTATCTATAGCCAACGCTGGAAAGTTGACTTTATCAAGTTCATGACTCTTCCTTCTCCAGATCGCCCCTCGCTATTCGCGATCGATAGCGATCGGCTAGTCGATACAATCATGAAAAACAACAAATAGTTAGGCGTGTACAGCGCTTTGCGCTGCCATAGAACCCAGATAATTTTTTAAAAGTGCCGTGAAGCGGCACTTTTAAAAAATTATCTGTATCACTCTGTAATAAAACCCAAAACTAAAAAAGCAGTGGCGATCGCCACTGCTTTTTTGGTTTTATATTTAACATGTACGATAAAATCGATAGTGAACGCTCAAGATTTGTCGAACGCTAACCATGACCGCACATATCACCACACCAAAATTTTCACCAGCCGAAATCAAATCTGAAGGCTTGACCCTTGACGAATATCAGATGATTTGCGATCGCCTAAATCGCGAACCTAACAAAGCTGAATTGGGGATGTTTGGCGTGATGTGATATTATGGCGAGATAATGAAGTCGCATATCTATGCCTGTACACTTTAGCGATCGGGAAATGAAAAATGCTTGGAAGCATAACTTTGAAGCTTATAAAAAGCTACAACCTTCATATACCAATGCACATAGATTGCTTTTGTTCTACTCAACTGAATGTGGTTTGAAAGCAACTTTGATGAAAAGGGAATCCGCAAAAACTACGAAAGATTGTGCATCACTTATTGCACTTATTAAAGGTTCTCGCAACGATGGACACGATATAAATAAACTTTTGGACGCATTGAGAGCTGGTCATAACCTTAAAATTCCTTCTGAAATTAATATGATATCTGATCGAAGAGTTGGCTCTGGGGAAATTAACCAAATGTGGCGTTATGGAGGGAAGGTTGCAAATATTAAAAATCAAAATGGTGGTTTAGTTGACTCAACAGATGAAGATTTAGAAAAGTGCTTGCTTAAAATATCAGAATGGATTAAACAGGAATTATAGCTATGAGATCTTTAAGGTTTTTAACTTGGCTGGATATCAGAAGGCTGATTAGGACAAAAACTGCTTATGGGAGAAATCTTCCTGAAGGAGTTAATTCGATTAGTTGTTTCTCGGATGCTATAGAAATTAGTCACGTTAATGATGATAGTCGAACATTAATAGAATCAAAATTACAAGAGTGGTTTGGTGGATGGTATCAAAAAGAAGATAATCTCATTCAGTTAGATCTTGGTGATTCGGTTTTACCAGTAGAGTTTTTGAAAGAAGGATTCAATCAAGACACACCAACCGCAATTCGACCCTTTTGGGAAGAAATAGCTTATATCAGCGACGATTCTTCTCAAAATTGCTTAACCTTACCAGAACCATATAACAACTCACCTTCTCTAGTAGCTTTTCATTCGTTCAAAGGTGGTGTTGGCAGAACCACACACTTAGCGGCATATCTATTTGCATTATTAGAACGCGCAAAAGAAATAAAGAAGCCTATTACCGTCTTAGTTATTGATTCTGATTTAGAGGCTCCGGGGCTAACCTACTGGAATAAATCAGAAAAACAACAACCAGCCGTGTCCTTTCTCGATTTTCTTGAGGCTTACCACTATTCACCATTACCGAAACAAGAAATATTGGAGTTATTTGCAGGAGAGGTCAAAAAATCAAAATCACCTAGACATGAAGGCGAATCTGTTTCTTACTTTTTACCTGCTTGTTTAAATGATGAGCAGTTGCTTGACACACCTATTTTGCCCGAAAACTTAACCAGAACTCTTGGTAATGTATGGACTTTTAGTGATGCTATTCATGACTTAGGAGAAGCTTTAGGAGCAGATTATGTGATAATCGATCTTCGGGCTGGGCTTAGTGAAATTTCTAGTCCCCTTATTTTTGATCCAAGAGTCCAACGCTTTTTTGTCACCACAGCCTCAGCACAATCAGTTGCTGGTTTAGAGCTTGTTTTAAAGCAAGTAAACAGAGTTAGAATTTCTTCAGAAGATATTAGTAGTGGACGATATTTCGATCCAACTGTAATCGTTAGTTTTTTGACTCCAGAAATGAAGCGTCTACCAGAATTCGATGATATTCTAGTTAAATTTAGAACTGCATATACTCAAGACACTTACTTAGATGATTCTAATATTTATTCAACAGGCTTAGACATCAAAGAAACTGATTTCTTACAAGAACTTCTCTATATTAATAACTGGGAAGATGCTCGACTAAAGCTATCCACTACGTCTGAAATTTTTCAATTTGCAAAAGAATGGGCAACGTTTCAGTTAAATAGTTCTAGTCAATTAGATATCTCTGATGACCTTAGCGTAGAAGTCAATGCTATTAGTAGATCTCCATCATCAGAATGCCTTAATCAAGTACGTATGTTTAGAGATGTGTGCAAGCAATATGAATTTGCAGAAGAAGGAACAGGAGAGGGATTGCTGATTACAGAAACGCTGAAAAATTTGGCAGCTAATTTTCAACTTGATTTGCCTCGCATAGTTTCTATTGGGGATAAAGGTTCTGGTAAAACGTTTATATATGTTCAGTTGTCAAGATTAAAATATTGGGAGGAATTTCTTTCGACTGCATTAAAAAAAGAAATTGCCCCTAAAACCTATATCTTCCCATTTTTACAGTCAAAAAATCTTCAAGATAACGCTCAAAATATTATTACTAATGCAAGAGATGAAGCTAGGTTATCTTTAAACGTAAATAGTGAATTTATTTATTCTGCCTATATAGATAGAATTCAACAATCTCTAAATAACAACTTAACAGAACTACAATGGACTCATTTCTGGATTCGCGAAATCGCCAGATCTCTAGGAATGTTAGTCGAAGAAATTCCTGAGATCAGCATACAAGATATCAATATTTACTTAAAGGAAAAGCAAATTCGTATTGTTTTACTATTTGATGGACTAGAGGATATTTTTCAAAATGCATCATCCAATGATAATCAAAAAGTTGCATTAAGAGCCTTAATCAATCTTCCGAATGATAGGCTATCGGAAATTCGTCAAGCGAATATTGGTCTAATAATTCTGTTGCGTCGTGATTTTCTAAGATATGCGATTACCCAAAATGTCGGTCAATTTGAGAGCTTTTATCGTCCTTATGCTTTGTCTTGGGATGTGGACTCATTCTTGAAGTTAGTTTATTGGGTATGCATTCAAGGGGGCGTAATTGGTACGCCTGAAGATAAAAAAGAAAAAGAAGATGCATTGGATAGTCTAGGTAGAGAGGAATTAGTCAAACAACTTGAAAAACTATGGGGAGAGAAATTAGGTAGCGGCAGAAGCGAGGCTCGTACTGCCAGTTGGGTTTTTGCTGCTTTATCTGATTTTAAAGGAAGGCTGCAAGCTAGAGACATTGTTAGATTGTTATTTTATGCTGCTAACATAACTGTGAATAGTTCTGAAGAAATTCAATTCGATAAGTGGGCTTCGAGTCGCCTCCTGTCACCGCAAGCAATTCGTAACGCACTAACGCCATGTAGTGTGGAAAAAGTCCGTGAAGCAACAGAAGAGTATCCTGACTTTAAGAGTTGGGTTGACAAAGTTGATAATTATCCACAAGAACGAAAGCGGATACCCTTCCAGTCGCAAGATTTGCAAGATTTGGGGTTAGAGCCTTCAACTATCAGAATGCTAGAAGACATGGGCGTTATTTTTGAAGATCGCGACAAAGACGATGTTGCCCGTTATTATATACCTGAAATTTTCCGCACAGGCTTAAAATTCAATTTACCTAGTGGGGCTAGACCTCGCGTACTAGTTTTGAAAAGAAAAGCACTAGGCATCGGAACGCTTTAAAGATACTCACTGTACTGCTACAAAATAAAATAATGTGGTGTTGCGATAAAATCATTACTACAAGTCAAAATTTTGTCGCACGCTAACCATGACCGCAAATATCACCACACCCAAATTTTCCGCAGCCGAAATCAAATCTGAAGGCTTGACCCTTGACGAATATCAGATGATTTGCGATCGCCTAAATCGTGAACCCAACAAAGCCGAATTGGGGATGTTTGGCGTGATGTGGTCAGAGCATTGCTGTTATAAGAATTCTCGTCCCTTGCTAAAGCAATTTCCGACTACAGGCGATCGCATTCTCGTTGGACCTGGCGAAAATGCTGGCGTAGTCAAGATTACTGATGATATCGCGATCGCCTTCAAAATCGAAAGCCATAATCGTCCTTCAGCAGTCGAGCCGTATCAAGGTGCGGCTACAGGTGTCGGTGGCATTTTGCGCGATATTTTCACGATGGGAGCGCGTCCCGTGGCAATTTTGAATTCGTTACGCTTTGGCGAACTTTCTGATCCTTGGGTGCGGAGCCGCGTCAATGGCATCGTTAATGGCATTGCGGGGTACGGTAACTGTATCGGTGTTCCCACGATTGGCGGTGAGGTTTATTTTGATAAAGCCTATAACCGTAATCCGCTTGTAAATGTAATGGCGATCGGGATTATGGAAACCAAAGAAATCGTCAAATCTGGCGCGGCTGGGATTGGAAATCCTGTGGTTTATGTTGGCTCCACGACTGGACGCGATGGCATGAAGGGAGCGAGTTTTGCTAGCGCGGAAATTTCCGACAAATCAGAACAGAGCCGTTCTGCGGTACAGGTAGGTGATCCATTTCTGGAAAAAGCATTAGTAGAAGCTTGTTTGGAAGCTTTCAAAACTGGGGCAGTAGTAGCAGCGCAAGATATGGGTGCGGCGGGTTTAACCTGTTCCACTTCCGAAATGGCGGCAAAGGGCGGCGTTGGTGTGGTTCTCGATCTTGACAAGATTCCTGCTAGAGAGACAGGGATGACTCCCTACGAATATCTGCTTTCAGAATCCCAAGAAAGAATGCTTTTTGTTGCCCATAAGGGAAGAGAAGCGGAGTTGATTGAGATTTTTGAGCGTTGGGGACTTCATGCAGTAGTAGCTGGTGAAATTTTAGAAGAGCCAATTGTGCGGATTCTTTGGCATGGAGAGATTGCGGCGGAGATTCCTGCAACGGCTTTGGCAGATAATACGCCGATCTATCACCGTCAACTTGCTGATACGCCTGACTATGCCAAAAAAGCTTGGGCTTGGGATGAGAAATCAGCGATCGCCGCTTTTCCCTTGATTACAGCAAATGATGCGCTCTTACAATTATTAGATACGCCTGCGATCGCCTCAAAAGCATGGATTTATCGCCAATACGATCATCAAGTGCAGAATAATACGGTAATCTTGCCTGGTGGAGCCGATGCCGCCGTGATTCGTTTACGCAGTCAAGGTTTTGGCACTGGCGAATTAGGAACTGCCCAATCTCAAATCGATTCCCTTGTCGGTGTCGCCGCCACTGTCGATTGCAATGCTCGTTATGTCTATCTCGACCCTTATGAAGGTGCAAAACTTGCCGTTGCCGAAGCCGCACGCAATTTGTCCTGCGTTGGTTCTGAACCTTTATCCGTCACCGATAATTTGAACTTTGGCAGTCCTGAAAATGCGATCGGCTACTGGCAATTACATGAGGCATGTCGCGGTATTGCCGATGCTTGTCGCGAATTATCAACTCCTGTCACTGGCGGCAATGTCTCACTCTATAACGAAACCATTGACTCTCAAGGAAACTCTCAACCGATTTATCCCACACCTGTAATCGGCATGGTGGGCTTAGTCGAAGATGTGACTAAGGTTGTTGGTCAGGGTTGGCAAGCTGTCGGTGATGCGATTTATCTAATCGGTAGCGATCGCGCCAGTCTGGCAGGTTCAGAATATCTCGCTTCGGTAATTGGTGAAGTAACAGGTAGACCTCAGCCTGTAGACTTTGAGCTAGAGCGCAAGGTGAGCTTCGCCTGTCGTCAAGGCATTACGCAGGGATTAGTGCAGTCCGCCCATGATTGTTCTGAGGGTGGGCTAGCTGTAGCGATCGCCGAATCGAGTATCTCTGGCAAACTCACAGCCCAAATTCAATTATCTCAGCCTAATGATTTAAATCTTATTCAAGTTCTCTTTGGTGAAGGCGCGAGTCGGATTGTTGTCTCTGTCAAAGAAAGCGATCGCCCTGCATGGGAAGCCTATCTTGTGAGTCAATTGGGCAATAGCTGGCAGCATATCGGCACAGTGAGCGAGTCGGCTAAAGATTTAGCGATCGCTGTTGGTGGTGAAAATGCGATCGCTGTATCTTTATCGCAAATCACGAAGAACTTTAATGAGGCGATTCCTAAGCGGATGGGACATACTTTTTAAATCACTTGAAATTTAGAGTTGTTTTTAAGAGTAATTGCGTTAAAGGATCGCGCCCAGCTCAAAAAATCATCGACTATTTCAATATGCGGATCGATTAATAGGGCTAAATAATTTCCTTGCTGCTTGATCACAACCGCAGTATATTCCTTACCGTGAATTATGGCATAGGTGAAATTTTCAACGGGCAAAGAAGCGGTTAACAATGATTTCAGCCCCAGAGCTTGGAAAATTGGTTGCACCCAAGTGATGCTTTTACTTCCATCGACTAGAGTGTAATATTCCTTGGGAAGCCCGCTTAGGTCAAAAGTTGCGGCTCCAAGCGTGTAGGCTTCAAATTTGGTTGCATCTAAGGTTGTCATAGTGATTGTGGCAAGCGATCGCTCTTCCATGAGTTCTCTGCGCTACTGCCTTTATTAAATTATAACAACGTCATCATAGCAACCGTCATAGTGCTTAAAGTCAATTACCCAAAAAGTAAAGGGGCGCGATACGCCTTAGTTTTCAGGAATAGTCCAGTCTTCAATCTGCAAATTAGGCACTTTACAGAAATCTTTGTAATTCCTCGTAACTACTATGCCATTAACTGAAAGGGCGATCGCGGCAATTTGTAGGTCTTTTGTCCCAATCTTATAAGTTAGTTGCTTTTTAAGATTTAGATAAACTTGGTAAGCATTGGCATCAAAGCCTAAGACATTAACCTCTTTTAACTTTGCCAATGTATCCTTAAATCCTTGGTAAGCCCAGATGCAACGATCAGATCTCACGTCCATGTGTTTTAGCCAACCTCGAATCTGCTCTTCTGCGGTAATGGCTGTTATAGCTATATCTGTTGGTTTGACAGTAGCAAGACGTTTAAGAATATTTGGATGAAAATTTTGCAAATAGATTACATGGTTCGTATCAAGTATCCACAAACTCATTTAACTCAATTCCTCATCAGGATATTCTTGATGATTTGCTTGGATAGATACGGCTACTTCCTCAAATAGGGGATTGTGCTTATGCATACCAGCTATTCTTAGCCAAGGATTATCTTCCTTTGGCTCAGATTTAGAGTTTGCGAGATTGTTTACTGATTGCACTATTGCTGATAGCTCTATATTTGGATTATGGGCAAAGTTTGACTCAGATTTTAACCAAGGTTCATCTTCCTTTGGCTCAGATTTAGAGTTTGCGAGATTGTTTACTGATTGCACTATTGCTGACAGATCTATATTTAGATTATGAACAAAGTTTAACTCAGATGATTTTATTGCAAAATCTGTATTCAATGAGCGAAGTAAGTTATCTAAGCGATTATCAACGACACTGGCAATTACCTCTTTGAGTTCGTCAACGGTTAAATTACTAACTAATTGATTTGACATTTTTAGTCACCTCTGCTGGCTATTTGCCTAGTTTACTCGATCAAAGTATTGACACAACAAAGGAACGCAAAGCGTCCCTTTGTTCTACCTTAATGCAGAGTTTTTCGATTTTTCGATTTCGCGATCTTTTTTGCCACGCCAGATAAATCGTAGGGGTGTACCTTCAAAACCGAGGGTTTTGCGAAATTGATTTTCGATGTAACGCTTGTAATTGTCGTTAAAGCGATGCGGATCGTTAACGAAGAGAATCACTGTCGGTGGACTATCAGAAATTTGGGTACAGTAATAAACCTTACCTTGCTTGCCGCCGCGACTGGTGGGCGGCGCGTGCCATGTGACCGCTTCGTTGAGAGCTTCATTTAAAATTGCTGTAGGAACGCGGCGTTTATGTTGCTCGGCTGCTATATCTATGCGATCAAGGATTTGGGTGACGCGCTGACCCGTGAGCGCACTCACAAATATGATCGGCGCATAGTCGATGAACAGTAGACGGCTCTTGACTTCGGCAGTGTAGTCGTAAATGGTATAGGAATCTTTTTCGATCGCATCCCATTTATTGATCACGATTACACATGCCTTGCCTTCATCGCCGATGCGACCTGCCAGTTTTTGATCTTGATCGGTAACGCCATCGAGGGCATCGATCACCAACAAAACTACGTCTGAACGCCCGATCGCCTTAAAAGCACGGTTAATACTAAAAAATTCAATACCGTAATCGATATTCTTTTTACGGCGCACACCTGCGGTATCGATCAGGCGATATTTTTTACCATCGCGCTCGACCGACATATCGATCGCATCGCGAGTTGTCCCAGAAATCGGACTGACAATGCTACGATTTTCGCCAATAAAAGCATTGAGCAAGCTAGATTTACCAACATTAGGACGACCGATAATCGCCACTTTAATTTCATCGGTTTCCTTAACTACTTCTTCTGGAGGTGGTAAATGTTTAATTAATTCATCGAGTAATTCGCCCGTACCATTACCATGAATACCCGACATGGGGATCGGTTCGCCTAAGCCCAAATTCCAGAATTCAGCAGCAAGGGAAAGTCCAAATTTTGAGCCTTCACATTTATTCACCGCCAATAGTACAGGAATATTTTGTCGCCGCAACCAGCCACCCAATTGTTCGTCAGCATCAGTGATCCCCGCCAGCCCATCAACCACAAAAATCACGGCAACTGACTCACGAATGGCAATCTCCGCCTGTTCGCGAATCATCGGTAAAAATTCAGTCTCATCATCAAATACTAAGCCGCCTGTATCCACGACTTGGAATTCATGTGCGCCCCAGAAACAGTCACGATAAACGCGATCGCGGGTTACACCCGGTTCATCGTAGACGATCGCATATTGCTCACCCGACAGGCGGTTTACGAGCGTAGATTTGCCCACATTGGGGCGACCGACAACGGCAACAATCGGGAGCGGCATGGCTTTACAATTTTAGAATTCCGAACTCATTAATATAACTTTAAATCAATGCTATTGTCAATTGTATTTTTGCAACAAAGCTGATCACCACCAAAAATACAAGCTAAAATCACATTAAAATTTAATTTTAATGTGGAAGTCGATAGAAAAATAGGGCTGTTTGTCCATATTGACGGCGATCGCTACAGACGAGATCGCCGATCGCATCAGGCAGAGGGCGCAGGCGATCGCATTCCGCAATAACTAGAGCATCATCAGCAAGCAGTGGCGGTAGAGCTTTTAGCACTGGTTCATAAAGATCGCTTTGGTAAGGTGGATCGAAATAAACTAAATTAAAAGATTTTGCTGGTAATCTCCGCAAGGTTTTGACCGCATCACCTTTGATTACTTGAAAAGTTTGATTTGACTTCGCCATTTTTCGCCAGTTTTCACCCGCGATTTGACAGGCGATCGTCGATAGCTCAATACCGACAATATGAGATGCACCTCTTACTAATGCCTCGGCTCCCATCGCACCCGATCCAGCACAGATATCTAACCAATTTGCGCCTTTGATGCGAGTTTGCAAAATATTAAAAACTGCCGCCCTAACCTTACTAGCAGTTGGACGAATTGATAGATCGGTTGAAGTTTTAATCGGGCGTGAGCCGTTGATACGAATAGACATTATGAATAGAGCTTTAAAGCAAATGACTCGAAAAAGATAAGCCCTCGATCTGGTCAATGGGAACCATCCAAATCTTATTTTGATACGGTCGCCACACTGCGCTCATCACATAGTGATTACGAATCGAAATTATATGAACATGAGGAATACCAGAAAACTTTGAGCAGGAGCGTAAAAAATCCAAAGTCCTGATTAAGCGGCTGTGCAAAAATATCGCCATTTCATCACTACAGTTTTGGCGCAACATCGGCACAACTTGCGGATCGGTGTCACCCCTTAACTCATAAATAATATGCGTTTTACCCTTAAAATCAATTTTGCGAGATCGCACTTCCCATCCACATAGCACGCCAAAACCAATCACCGCCATTCCTAGATCGATATGAAAATCACGCATTTGAAATTTCGTGTTGCTACTCATATCTGTATGTGTGTTATAGCCAGTCCAAGTATGAAACTTTGCTAAATTTTCGTCGTTAATATCAACGGCGGAACGATAGGGAGAAGTTACAGCGCGATTAATTTGCGTATTTTCTGAAGGCGGATCTGATGTCATACTTGTCTCATGAGTGACAGCACTTATTTGCAAAAACTAGAACGATCTAATCAACAATCTTAGTCAAAGTGCCTAAAAGCTGAAGCAATATTGTTACAAGCAGCTTAACATTTTTTTAATTAAGTTCTTGTTTAAATTACTGACGGGTCAAAACGGTACATATGCCTTCTAAAAGTCCGCTTAGTTACCAACAGTTGCAGCCGATCGCTTTACAGCGTGAGTTGCTGCAATATCAGCGTACTTTATTTACAAATGCTGGCATCTTAGTTGCTTTGGTGATTATTGGTACATTAGGTTATCACCTAATTGAAAAATGGAGTTGGTTTGATTCGCTATATATGACGATCATCACCTTAGCCACGATTGGTTATGGTGAAACTAATCCTTTGGATCTTGAGGGACGGATCTTTACGGTGATCTTGATCGTTATGGGGGTCGCAAGTCTTAGCTATATTGCGGCTCAGTTTACGGCGGCGATCGCCAATGGTCATATTTACAATATTTTTCAAGCGAGGCGACAACGAAAAACGATGGAGGCACTAGAGAACCATTACATAGTTTGCGGATTTGGGCGGACAGGGCGACAGGTTGCTGCCGAATTTACTGCCGAGGGTAGTATGTCGTTTGTGATCATTGATAGCGATCCCCATGCGATCGAGCAGGCCGAGCAGGAGGGTTATCTTGCCGTACTAGGCGATGCGGCGCTCGACCATACTTTGTTTTTAGTCGGCATCGAACGTGCAACTTGTATCGTTGCGGCTTTGCCGTCGGATGCCGAAAATCTCTATACAGTGTTATCTGCAAAAACCTTAAATCCTGAAATCAGGGCGATCGCTAGAGCTAGTACCGAGGAGGCGATGCAAAAGTTGCGGCGAGGTGGAGCCGATGAAGTAATTTCGCCTTACATTACAGGCGGCAAGAGGATGGCGGCGATGGCGCTGCGTCCGCAAGTGATGGACTTTGTAGACGGGATCATTGCTGGAGAAAATCGCTCATTTTATATTGAAGAATATCGCATTGATGATTCTAGCTATGTGGGAAGTTCATTGAGGAAGGCAAGTTTGCGATCGCAGACGGGCGTTTTAGTATTAGCAATTCGGCGTGCTGATGGCAATTTGATTGCGGGCCCTGATGGCGATACGAGGCTTTTGCAAGGTGATGTCTTGATTTCGATGGGAACGCCTGAACAGTTAAGGGCGCTCAATCAAATACTTAACCCGCTTTCCAAAAAGCCAAACATTTTACGTTTACCGCGCATGAAATAGAGTTAATTTGTGAAGTCTATTTCTCCATCGCGAATGATTCAAGAGGCGATCGCTAATGCGATTAGTTTGAGATTCAAAATTTTGCTCGATCCTAGTAAAATTTCGCTTGAGATTGGCTATCCCAAATATGATGCTCATTACACATCAACAATCGCCTTAGCGATCGCCAATCGCCTAGATGTTCATCCGTTGGAGATTGCAGAGGCGATCGCGCAAACCTGTTCACAGAATCCAGAAATATCTTCGCAATGGCAAATTCAAGCTTTAGGTAAGGGCTGGCTAAATATTTTTTTGAGTGAGCAATACATATATCAAAACTTGTTTTCTTTGGATAATTGGCAGTCTCTGAGAATTAATAATAATACTGCGGTAATTTCTGATCAGAAATTACCACAGTATTATTTGTTGTCACAATATGCTTATGCTCGTTGCTGGGCCTTAATTAGATTGGCAAATCGAGAAAATTTATTTGCTGAATATGATCTTCAAAATCTAAAGTTTATAGAACCCGTAGAAATTAGTTTGATAATGCAGATTTTTAATATTTCTGCCAATTTAGAGCTAGAAAATAAATCCAATTTATCGCGATCGCTTGCCCAAGCTTTTTTACCGTTTTACGATCGCTGCCGCATTTTTGGAGTGCCTCGCGAAATCGCGATTAGTCGATTGTTACTAATCAGAATTACGCAAAAGTTATTGCTGGCGATCGCGCCACCTGACATTAATTACGCAATGTACCTGTAGATTAGACCTAGGCTGTTGACTTTGTGCCTTTTTAGGCTATTTTGGCTCATACAACTTCTATGTCGTCAAGTAAGTCCGAAAATAAGGTTTTTCTTTTCGACAGCATAGATTGACCAAAAGCTTCAGCTAACCAGGCCTCAACATCAG
>JBDNJN010000045.1:0-9863 GCA_041687725.1 Pseudanabaena sp. | reverse complement strand
GACTAATGTCTAATTCTTCGGCTATACCCTGATTATGTCCTCCCTCCCCGGCTAATACAATAATCCTTGCCCGAATTGCTATTTGCTGCGGTGTGCTATGTCCTTTGATAAGCTGTTGCAATTCTTCTTTTTCACTCTCTTCTAGATATACTGCCGCAGGACGCATTGAACCCATAGATTTTTACCACTTTTTTTCTTCTTTCTAGCGTAACTTCATTTCAGCCGTCTTGTACTAGAACTAGAAAAAGTCCTTGCTCATACAAAATTTGATCGCTATGTAACCCAAGCAGAACGCCAAACTTTTTTATTAGACTTTTCTCAAACCATTGACCTGATCTTAGAAAATAGCTTCACCACCAACGAATGTCGAGATCCCAAAGACAATAAATATTTAGAATTGGCAGTCAATGGCAAAGCTGAATATCTAATCACAGGTGATCAAGACTTATTAGTATTGCACCCTTTCCAATCCATAAACATTCTACGGATTGAACAACTTCTCTCCCTAACACTTTAACTCCCAGCCACCATGAGCCAAGCCGTCACAGGCAAAATTGACGTTAGAGACTGGGGCGATCGCCTATAATCTGAATAATTGAATCGAGATAAAAACCATGTCATTAACCATCACTCGATCGCCAAATCCGCCAACACAGACAAGCCCCGCCAACCTAGTCGTACTCCCCAACCTACGCTGGGAAACCTATCAGGCGATCGCCAAAGACTTCGAGCAACAACCCAACACCCGCCTAACCTACGATCTCGGACAGCTAGAAATCAGAATGCCCTCAGACCTCCACGAATCCTATAAAAAACTATTAGGGCGCATCGTTGAAGCACTTACCGAAGCATTAGGATTAGAAATTCTTAGCCTTGGTTCTATGACATGCGATCGGCAAGACCTAGCCAAAGGATTAGAACCTGACCAATGTTATTACATTAAAAACGAAGCAAAAGTCTGGGACAAAGAAAACATTAATTTGCAAACCGATCCGCCCCCCGATCTCGCGATAGAAATTGATATCACTAGCAGTTCTCTAAATCGATTTAGCATCTATGCCAGCCTAGGTGTCCCAGAGATTTGGCATTACAACGGAAAGATCGTGACCATCTATGGGCTAGATAGCAACCAATATCAGTCCCTAGATAGCAGCCTCGCCTTCCCTATACTGAAGGTCACAGAATTACAGCATTTTTTAGACTTAAAGCGATCGGTCAAAGAAAACGCCCTCATCCGTCAGGTACGCGAATGGGCATCAACAAAATAAAAATGAATCCCCCCAAAGTCAAGGACATCGCCGAAGAATTTAAAAAATCGCAATATAAAATCCTCATCGTTGCCAATAAATTTCAGGCAGGCTTCGATCAACCGCTTTTACATACGATGTATGTTGATAAAGCCTTGGGCGGCGTTGCCACAGTCCAAACCCTTAGCATCTTAAACCGTATGACCAGTGGTAAAAAAGATACCTTAGTGATTGATTTTGTAAATAAAGAAGAAGATATCAAAAAGGACTTTCAAGACTATTACCAAACCACAACCCTCGAAGATGCGATCAACACCCAAAAAATCTACAACTTAAAATATGAAATCGAAAAAGCGGACGTGTTTAGCAAAGAAGATGTAACCCAATTTATCGAAAAATCTCTCCGCAAAAAAGTCAAATCAGATATCCTGTCATCCGATCTCAGGAAAATCATTGATAAAAACTATGTACCACTTGACCCAGAAGACAAAAAACAATTTAGAAATTATTCAGATGGTGAACATGGATAAATACAGGGTTGAAGAAATTGATGGAGGCTTAATCTCCACCCTACGCGCCGCCAACAACATCGAAGATGTCAAAAAGATGAAACTGCAAGAAAGCATTCAGAAAGCCTTACTCGATAATGCAGAACCGCCGTTAGCTTTTTTGAACAAGCTTACAAAAGACAAAGGATTTGCGAACCATGTTGTCAGTAAATCTTTCAATTTACTCATGGATGAACTGTAAGACGAAGCAGCTTAGAGCAATAAAAAAGTAGAGCGTGGATCGCCCTACTTTTTTATTGTTCTAAGAATCCCAAAAATACGCACAGAGATATTCAGTCAAAGTTGCGATCGCAAAACCCGATCGCTGCACTTCAGCATTAGTAATTTGGGGCCGCAAAATTGTTTGACACTGAGCCAAAAACTTTGGCTTTTCTGGTGTTTTAGATTTCAGTTGTTTAAGTTGATTTACAGCAACAGGGTTGATACTACTTACAGAAAGCTCAGCCCTTTGTTGGACTTCTAACCGTCTGCTGATTTGAACTAATTCAGGGCGGTAAGCTTTGAGACGGTCTTGAGAATTGGCGTATAACAGAGATTCAGAGGGAATTTCCTCTAATATTTTTATAGCTTGTTGACGCTTTTCTTGGGCAGATTTCCAAACTGTTGATTTGTGCGGTGGATTTTGGGATAGCTTAGCTGCTTCAAGGGTAATGTTTTTCGCTGACTCTAAATTTTTATTTGCCTCCTGTTCAACATTGATCTTGCGATCAAAATCGGCTAATTTTGGACGCAGTGTCATTAACTCAGACTGAGCATCGGCATATAGCGAAGCAGGGCGATCGGGAATTTCTTCTAGTTGTGAAACTATAGCTTGTAGTCGATTGCGTGTCTCAGTAAGTGTTTCCAACTTCGTGATTTTTTTAAGACTAATATCTTCATTACTCAAGTTACGTGCGTTCGCCAAATATTCTTGCTGGTTTGAACGATCCCATATTAACCATCCACAAATCCCTAATATACCGATCGCCGCGATCACAAAAGCCACAGAAAAAAGTAATGATTTATTATGGGGCGAAGGAATTTCTAGCATTTCGCTTTCTGCTTCGTGATTAGAAGCATTTTTAGTGGTAAGTCTGGGCGGTGGCGGTAGTGGCATAGGTGTCGCCGCCACTGTCGGAGAATCTAAAGAAAAGTCCTCATCTGTCCTAGCATTGTGTTGTTCTAGGAGCGATCGTTGATTTAATTCTTGATTACTTAATTCAAAATGATCTGCCTCAAAAGGTTCTAGGTCAGAGATACTTTGCTGGAGATTATCTAATTTGAATGCCTCTAAATCTAGATTGTGTAAATCAAAATCCTCAGTTGTGATATTGCTAATTTTGTAGTTATCAATTTCTTGGGTAGATTGATTCGTGGCGGTTTTAAGATCGTTCTCAATGCTACTCTTAAAGCTTTGCAAGTCATCAGTAAGATCGGCTTCAAGTTTTTCAGACTGAATCACAGTCAGATCATTGTCAATAGAAAATGACAGATTTTCGACTACTCCGATATCATTGAAATCTTGCAGTTCATCTAGATCTAGTTCAATTAATGGCAAAGGCGGCTTAATCTCAGCTTTTTTTTGCCATTCAGGATGTTTTGCTCCAGCCAATCGCCCATATACAACTAAGCAGTCCGCCCCGTCGATGGGCAGCTTATCAATACGGTGTTTCACAATATCATAGAGAGAAGCATAGTCAACATCATCACCCTCGGCTCTGGTGATCAGCACATGTAACTGAGATTCTTTGCGGCGGATTTGGGTTTTTACCTTATAGTTTTGAAGGTCTGCCTGTAGCGCATTGACAATGCTAGCCTCGTCCATCTTGAGATCCTCATCCTTGCGTTTCGATCGCACATATTAAACGAAAAGCTATACCAATATCCAATTAAATGACTACAAAAAGATGAACTTTTTGCTTCAAATTTATACTATACCCCGACGTTGGTGGACAGAGTTTTCTTTGCAAACCAAGCTAATGGCGTTGATTACGCTCTTAGTTTCTTTGCTGATGAGTGCTGTCACCTTTTGGGCGGTCAACGATATTCAGACCGATGCTCGCCTTAATGATACGCGCTTTGGCAAAGATTTGGGGATATTACTTGCGGCTAATGTTGCCCCCTTGGTTGCCAAAAACGATCTAGAAGAACTAACTCGCCTATCTAAAGAATTTTATGATAGTAGCTCTAGCATTCGCTATATCCTTTATGCCGATCCCGATGGCGAGATTTTTTACGGGATTCCGTTTAACTCAAATGAAGTAAAAAATTCTTTAAGTATCAGGCGACGCATTCAGTTGCCTGAAAATCCGATGATGCGTCCCGATCGCCCAATGGTGCGTCAACACATTACGCCTCAAGGCGAAGTTACCGATATATTTGTGAATTTACAGCATGATGGCAAAGCTCTGGGGATCATTGCGATCGGCATTAACCCGAACCCAACCGCAGTTGCCTCATCGAGCTTGACTCTAGATGTCACGACAGCCGTATTTGTGTCGATCTGGGCGATGGTGATTTTAGGAGCAGCATCAAATTCGATCACAATTACGCGACCGCTCCGAGAGTTGGTGGCGGGAGTCCAAAATATTGCTAGTGGTAATTTTAAACAACGTATCGATCTGCCTTTTGGCGGCGAATTGGGAGAATTAATTCGTAGCTTTAATGACATGGCGCAGCGCCTGAAAAAATATGATGAGCAGAATGTTGAAGAATTAACCGCAGAAAAAGCAAAGCTAGAAACTCTGATTTCGACGATCGCCGATGGTGCGTTGTTACTCGACTCCGACATGCGAATCGTGCTGGCTAACCCTGCGGCGATCAAAATTATGGGTTGGGATCAAGATTTAGATAAGGATGGCTGGAAAGGTACAAGCATTTTGAATATTCTGCCCGATCGCCTCAGTGATGATTTAGGGCGATCGCTCATGCAAATTGCCACAGGCGATCGCGAGGGCGGTGAGTTTCGGGTTATGGCTTCAGGCGATAAGGATTCAGTGCTTGCCCATGCCTTTCGGATTTGGATTACGAGCGTACTTAGTTCTAGTAATGCGATCAAGGGGATTGCGATCACGATTCAAGATATCACCCGTGAGGTGGAGCTAAATGCGGCGCAGAGTCGATTTATCAGCAATGTCAGCCATGAATTACGCACACCGTTGTTTAATATCAAGTCTTTCATTGAGACTTTGCATGAATATGGCGATGAACTTAGCGATGATCAGAAAAAAGAATTTTTGAGTACCGCCAATAACGAAACTGATCGCCTCACCCGTCTCGTCAATGATGTGCTGGATCTATCTCGCTTAGAGTCAGGTCGTCAATATCATTTCACGGCGATCGACTTATCAGAAACAGTCGAGCAAACTGTGCGGACATACAAGCTCAATGCTTCTTCTAAAGGAATTGGATTAGTCTATGAAATCGAGCCAGATCTTGAGCGGATTTGGGGTAATTACGATCTAATTTTGCAGGTTTTATATAACTTAGTTGGTAATGCGCTGAAATTCACCGATATAGGCGGTAAGGTTACGATTCGCATCTATCCTTGGCAAGACACCACCACCACTCAGCCCCATCGCACCGTTAATTATGTGCGGGTCGAAGTCGCTGATACGGGTTATGGCATTCCTGCCGAAGATTGCGATCGCATATTTGATCGTTTTTTCCGCGTCGAAGATAAAGTACACACCCTCGAAGGTACTGGCTTAGGGCTGTCAATTGTGCGAAATATTATCGAAAAACATCACAGTACGATCCATCTCAAGAGCGAAGTTGGCCTTGGTACGACATTCTGGTTTGATCTAAGCATCTATCAAGATCGCTGTGAGTTACCAGTTTCACCACCAGTTATTGAGGCGATCGCGGAACCTATACAAGCAATAACGGTTTAAATTTAAGTTTTATAGGAGATCAAGCCAATGATTGCCCAAATAAAAAGCGACCAATTAACCATGTCGCCCGAAGAATATCTCGCTTGGGAAGCCGAGCAAGATCGAAAATATGAATATGAAAACGGTGAAATCATTGCCATGACAGGCGGAACAATCCCTCATAGCCAAATCCCTCTTAATTTAGGAGCATTACTGCTTGCTCATTTACGCGGTAAAAGATGCAAGGTAACTATCAGTGATGCCAAGGTTTCTATCAGATCTGGAAAATATTATTATCCTGATGTTGTGGTTTCCTGTGACGATCGAGATCGCTTTGCTCGTGATTTTTTGCAACATCCTGTCCTGATTGCTGAAGTTTTATCACCCACCACCGAAGCACGCGATCGCGGTATTAAGCAGCAAAACTATATGCTGCTTGATACTCTGCAAACCTACATCCTAATCACACCAGATCGCCCCAGAATCGAAATTTATCAAAGATGTGGCGATCGCGCTTGGGAATATCAGTCAATTGCGATCACACAGACAACTTTTAACGAAGACGATCCGCTTGTTCACATAACCAGTATCGATCTCAAGTTCCCTTTATCCGCCCTCTACGAAAACATTGACTTTATAGATAGCGAACAACTTTGATAAAACTTTAAAATTCAATCCTAATAAATATAAAATAGTCCATAAAAAAGCTTCCCATTTATTAAATACTATGCCTAAACTACTCAGTCAAGCCCTCGATGTTATTTCCCACCTCACCGAACATGAGCAAGAACATATCGCCGCCCTAATCTTGCAAGAAGTCGAAACACTTCGCAAAAAACAGGAACTAGAAAAACAAGCAGGTTTCGCCCAAGCCCAAGCATTTTTACAACGCATCGCCAAAATCCGCGAAAGCATTCCCAAAGAAGAGCGTCAAAAATTACCCCGCGACTTTGCCAAAAACGTTGATCGCTACCTATATGGAGCGCCAGAGGCAGAGTGAAAACCGTATTTGCAGACACCTGTTATTGGATTGCCTTTCTCAATGAAGATGACGACCTCTATGAGATAGCGATCAGAACAACACAAACACTTTTCCCTATTCAAATTATTACCAGCGAAATGATTTTGAGCGAACTGCTTAATCATGTCTCCAAAAAAGGTGAAAGTTTTAGAAGAGCCGCCGCCACATTTATCCGTCAACTTGAAGATGATGAAAATGTGGTGATTATTCCCCAAACCAGCAAACTTTTCTCAAATGCTTTTGAACTGTACACACAACGGCAAGATAAAGCATGGAGCCATACCGACTGTTCATCGTTTTGCATTATGGAAGAATTAGGTATTTCAGAATCTTTAACTTATGACAAACACTTTGAGCAAGCAGGTTTTATTGCACTACTGAGAAATTAAACTGCTATAAAGAGCAAAGCATTACACGGTATATCTCACGTTAACTAGGAAAAACTTATTTTTATGTCGATCGCCCCGATTCTCAAAGCTGAAAACATCTCAAAATCCTTTGGCGGCATTCATGCTGTCAGGAACGCTCAAATTGAAGTTCCTGCGGGAAGTATTACGGGGTTAATTGGTCCCAACGGTGCAGGGAAAACCACATTTTTTGGGTTACTCTCCAATTTCCTCAAACCCGATCGCGGTACGGTGCAATTTAATGGAATGCCAATTCAAGGCAAGCCAAGTTATGCGATCGCCCGTCTTGGGATGGTTCGCACCTTTCAAGTGCCGCGTGTCCTATCGCGTCTATCAGTATTAGAAAATATGCTGCTAGCCGCACAGGGACAAGTTGGCGAAAAGTTCTGGAATACTTGGATTCATGGTCAAAAAATCGCCATTCAAGAACGGGAAAACCGCGAAAAAGCTAGACATATTCTCGACTCAGTTGGCTTGATTAGGATGGAAGCTGACTATGCAGGTTCTCTGTCAGGTGGACAGCGCAAATTATTAGAAATTGCACGGGCTCTGATGACTGACCCTAAATTAATTCTGCTCGATGAACCTGCGGCGGGGGTAAATCCTGCTTTAATTGAAGAGATTTGTAGTTATATCCAGAAATGGAATCAAGAGGGAATGAGCTTTTTGATTATTGAACATAATATGGATGTGATTATGTCGTTATGCGATCGCGTCTGGGTCTTAGCCGAAGGCAATAATCTCGCCGATGGTTCACCTTCCGAAGTTCAAACTGATCCTAAAGTTTTAGAAGCGTATTTAGGATCATAAAAGTACCCCCTGTTAAGGTGCAAAAATATCGAACATAGATCGGTTGTTTCAGCCTTCAAAAAGCTATTTCCTTAAACTTTTGATGTGAAATTTCAAGGAAGCGTATCGCTAGAATCACGCAAGTTCGTTGATCACCTTAACAGGGGTACTCCTGTAGCCTTGAAGTTACGCCTGATGTTCGCGGTGGTAAGCCTCGGATTGCGGGGCGGCGAATTACGATCGCAGATGTAGCGATCGCTTATTTGCGCTTGGGGCAGACACTGGAAGAGGTGGCTGCGGAATATGACCTGACTTTGGCTGAGGTATATGCGGCGATGTCGTTTTATTATGATAATAAGGTTGCCATTGATGAGAGCATTCAAGTATCTGAGGCTTTTGCAGATTCTTTGCATCCAATGTATCCTTCTCTTTTGCAAGAAAAAAATCTATGATTACATTTGAAAATGCTCTGGATGCGGTTAGCCAACTATCGATAGATCAGCAGGAAATGCTGATAGATATAATCAGAAAGCGAAATACTGAGTTGCGTAGGAAGCAAATTCTTGAGGAGTGTCGTGAGGGTTTGGTAGAATATCGATCTGGAGTGCTTAAGCCAATGACGGCTGAAGAGGCGATCGCAGATCTACATAGTTATTTGGATAAGTCAGAGGACGCATGAGAAAGCTAGTCTTGACTTCTAACGAGGAAGAAATTGTGCTTCTCAATATAGGCTGTCATGATGAAGTTTATTAGCAATCTGAACTCAGTACACTAAATTTAGTTCGCAATCCCAAATCCCAGTTTTTCCTTTTTCCTTTCTACTTTTTCCTTGAACCTATGACAGATGGAGAGTTGTGGAGATAATCGCAAGAGCCGATCGCGAAGTCTGGACTGAACTCGATCTGTTAGGAAAAAAATATTTGGCAGATCGCGCAACTGAAAAGATTGTAAAATATGACTACATCTGAAGTTTTTGCAAGATATCAATAGGGTTAAAGCAATGACAATTTTAGAAAAAGCTGTGAGTAAGATGCAGCAGTTACCGATAGATCGTCAGCATCAGGTATTGAAATTTATTGAATTTCTCACATTTGATTTGGGCGATCGCCAAGCTAATCATCAAGAAACTAAAAACTTAACAGCAAAAAAGACTGAAGTTTCTCCTCGCGATTTACTAAAAAAATGGGAAGGTGCGGTTGAAGGTGGGTTAGTGTCATTAATTTTTCGCCGCCAGCAAAATTTCACTTTGTTAAGCCTTACAGCGAAAGCATTTCAAAATTTCAAAATACAGGTGGCGAAAAATTAATGACACTAACAAGGTGGGGTAGATGATCTTTCCTATAACAAAAAATATATGGAAGGATATGGTCAGAATTGAGTCAGCGCATAATTCTTGATACTGGTGTCTTGGTTGCGTATTTTAGAAGGAAGATATTATGGCGGCGCTATCCTATGCGGATTGACGTTTTGAGGAGGCAGAAAATTCTTTTTTAGGGCAGGTTTTCTAAATCCAATAAATCTTTTAGTCTTCCACTTGCTCGTTTATTTACCTTCAAATCTTGCAAATTTATTAAATTCACTTCCAAATCTTCAATTTGTGCGACCTCTCGATTCTCAAAGCATTCTGCAAACTCTACTCCTGAAATAGTTGTTAGGATTTCTAATCGCATTGGTGGAATTCCCATTCGGACAATTCGCTCTTTTTGCAAGAATATCTCAGGCGATAATTCGGGAACGGTAAAACCAAATTCTTGAAGAGCTATAACAACTTTATTCGCATTCATTGGATTGATATTAATCCAAATATCCATATCTCCTGTAGCCCTAACAAAGCCATAGTATAGCGGTTTTCAAATGAGCGTGGTACGAGCGTCGCATTCATAAAACCAGCCAAAGAAGTCAGATTCAGAAACAGAATTGAAAGCGAGAGTGATGGCAGCATGAAGCTGCTCAGTGGTTCTCGGAGCAATCGAACGCAG
>JBDNJN010000044.1:0-11512 GCA_041687725.1 Pseudanabaena sp. | reverse complement strand
CTGCTTATTGAGGTCATAGCCGTTTACTTTCTCGTTATCCATCCAGTACCGCAAAGCCTTGTTACGACAAAACAGAGCAGTACGAATCGCCTCATCTATGAGTGCGTACTGCTCTGTTTTACCTTTTAACTTTGCTTCGAGAACTATCATGATTAACTTAATTCTTAGGTAACTTATTCTAAATTGGACTTTGGACAAAGTTAAAAACTACGCTATAGATGGTGGTTTGACCCTCAAGTTAGAGACTTTAAAACACTACCTATAACATTTGTCCAAAGTCCAATTCTAAAGTAAGATTGGCTTTATTGGTATTAAATTAGAATATAAAGCCGCCCTAGAAGGGCAGGGTTTTAAACCCAGTTTTCCGATAAAAAAATAAATGATTGTCGTATCCATCAAAAAACTAGAGATCGCATCGCCCAATCCTGAAAATCACCTGAGCTGATTTTGGCTATAGCGGGAATTTAATTTATTGTTGCTCCACCACTTGCCATTGCTCTTGGGTTTATCTGTTTTAGTTGTTTGGGTGATTGATGCTGCTTATTTGTGAATTTAGTCTGTAAGGTGGGTATTATTTTAGCTTTGCGATCACGAGTTGGTACAATAGTAAATTATTATTTAATATAAAGATTTTAAACATTACACATTTAGAGGACTGTTATGGCAGGTACTACTGGAGAGCGTCCGTTTACCGATATTATTACCAGCGTTCGTTATTGGCTAATCCATAGCCTTACCATTCCTGCGTTGTTTTTGGCAGGTTGGCTATTTGTAAGCACAGGCTTGGCATATGACGTATTTGGCACACCACGCCCCAATGAGTATTATTCTCAAGATCGTCAGACTGCTCCCCTTGTAACCGATCGCTACAATCCTTCCAAAGATATCCAATCGGGTAAATAGCGCTTGGATCAGCACTTCGTTGACTTTCTAGCTATAAATTAAGCTCAAAATTAACGCCTCAAAAACAAACCATTTAGCACTCAACTATCATGTCAAATCCTAACCAACCCATTCAATATCCCGTATTTACTTTCCGTTGGCTAGCAGTTCACGGGCTAGGCGTTCCTACCGTATTTTTCATCGGCGCGATCGCCGCGATGCAGTTCATTAGCCGCTAATAATTACATATTTCAGACGCAAGCAAAAAATAAACCCAAAATAAAACTACTTATCCTATGGCTCCTAAAAACCCTAACAGCCAACCTGTAGAGTTGAATCGCACTTCTCTCTTTTTGGGACTACTGCTCATTTTCGTAACTGTTCTGTTGTTTTCCAGCTATTTCTTTAACTAATTTGTGTGGAGATAGAGTAAGAGGATTTAAAATTCCTGACTTCGCTCTAAGCTTCTATAAAGTTGGCAATTCGTTTCATAAAAATCATTTTTATCTGGAGGTTTAATTCATGCTTCAAAATGGACGCATTCCACTTTGGCTAGTTGCAACAGTTGCTGGTACTGGCGTACTAGTTGTTGTTGGTCTATTCTTTTATGGTTCTTATGTTGGTCTTGGTTCTGCTAGCTAAGTTCTCATAAAAAAGAGGGGGCGGTTTGCGCCCCTCTTTTTTATGGATAAAATTAAAAAAGGGTTCGCTATGCGAACCCTTTTTTATGAAAATAGCAGCTCCGGGACTTGAACCCGGGACCTACGGATTATGAGACCGTCGCTCTAACCACCTGAGCCAAGCTGCCTCGCGTTTTTTAATATAGCATAGATGATGTAAATATTTAGCAATATTATACCCCAGCCATGTTGAAAACCGAAGTTTTCGACATGGACAAAAAGAAAAAACCGAAGCGGGGCTTTGCCCTGCGACCCTCTATATGAACTAGGGGTTTCATCCTAGACGCGGTATAGTTTGTGATTTTGTGATGATCGCCGTAGCAATTAGAAAGGCGATCGCTTTCACCGCCTCATATTAAAATGGTGGCTAGGGAAAATTTAAACATTTTTTAATCTCTATCTAGTTGATAGCTAAATCTCTAGTCTGGACAAATCCAAATTCAAAATAGGTCAAATAACACCATGGTCGCAACCCCAAAAACTACAAACACAGCTACAAACGCAGCCACTCCCGCTTTTTGCGAGGGTATTCAGTACTTTGGCGAACCGTTGGAGGGGTTCGACGAGCTAGGACGCATTCCCGTTCTTAGTCCAGAGAAATCGGGCGTTACCGATCCTAGCGATCGCGCTGCTGTATTTCAAACCCTACTTGCGGCTGACGCACTGCGCTATCTCACATTACAGGTTACAGCTAGTAAAGCATCGGGACATCCAGGCGGATTTGCTAGTAGTGCTGAAGCGGTTGCCGCCTTCTATATGTTGGGTCATAAGAACATGCCTACAGAAGTTGGACATCATGCCCCCGGATATTACAGCGCCATGTTTCTCGATCGCTCTCTCGAAGACATGGGCATCAGCACAGTGATGCAAATGCGCGATCGCTATCGTGAAAAACATGGTTTGCTCGGTCACTTGTCAGGATTTATTCCCGGAATTCTTGCTCCTGCGGGGCCACTTGGACAAGGACAGCATTTTGCGATGTCGGCGGCACTTTTGCATCGAGACAAGCTTTTCCCTGTGACTATGGGTGATGGTGGTTTGGGCGAACCCTATCCAATTAGCTCGATCGCTCACTTCCACACTGCTTATCCTGAAGTCACCAACTTTATTCCAATTCTAGTTTGGAATGGATATAGCCAAGAACATCACAGCATGGTCTCCACTAAGACCAATGCCCAAATGATTGCTTTCTGGAAAGGGAATGGCTTTGATGAAGTAATTCTCGTTGATGCTAAAGATTTTGACGATCAAAATCAGCCTGAAGCTTATGTTGATAGCACTATCTTCTCTTTCAAACAGCGTCTTGCCTTTACAGAAGCAGTTCTTGTTGGTACAGATAAAGCCGCGAAACTTGCTTTTGGCGGTAAGCTGACTGTGTTTATCATCAAACAACTCAAGGGTGCGGGAGTTCATGCACGCGGTGCAAAATCTCATAATCTCTATGCTCATCACACTATTGATAATGCTGATGTGATTGCAGGATTAAAAACTCGCGCTCTCAATCCTGAGGCATGGCAGACCGTTCGCACTAATCTCGAATGGGCTGGCGGTGGTTCTTCTTCAAAAACTGCGGTTACGGAGTCAGTACTTCCCTTAGTTGATTTGGGAACTTTACCTCTCGAAGAATATGCGATCGCCGAAGTCAAGATTTCGACAACAGCGATGGGGCGTTTAGTTGGCTATGTCGGTCAGACCGATAAGAGTTACATCGTCACAAATGCCGATGGTAACGAAGCTTCAGGGATTGCGAATATCAACCAAGCTTTGAAGATCAATCACCCCACTGCTGATGCTCTCTACAATCAAGGGCCAGGTGGACAGGTTTATGAACCTTTAAGCGAAGATGCTTGTGCAGGTTTGGCAGTTGGCTTGGCGCTGATGGGTAGTCGTACTCTTTGGTGTTCCTACGAATCCTTTGCAATTAATGGACTTCCGATTTGGCAGACTGTCACTCAGGCCATGGCAGAGTTGCGTCGTCCAACACCTGCAACGGTGTGCCTATTCACCGCAGGAGCTTTGGAGCAAGGTCGTAACGGATGGACACACCAACGTCCTGAGATTGAAGGTTACTTTGCCTCGATGATGCGAAATGGGAATATCTTCCCTCTCTTTCCTCTTGATGCGAATAGTATTCAAGTTTGTTATGACTGGGCGCTGAAGGCAGTGAACAAGGGTGTGGTGATTACCGCGAGTAAATCACCTTTGCCAATCCGTACTACTTTTGAGCAGAACCGACAAGCTCTCGAAGATGGCGCAATTACTTTGCAAGAAATTGCTGGTAGCAAGAAGGTCGTCTTTGCGGTAATTGGCGACATGATGTTAGTTCCTGTTTATGAAGCAGCTCAAAAACTTGCTGACCAAGGAATTGGTTCTAAAATCGTCTCGATTGTCAGCCCTCGCCGTCTCTATCGCCCAACTGATGTGGCATGGAATACATGCTCTGAGCCAGATGGCAAGTTCTTGAGTGATGCTGATTTTGAAGCTTTCTTTGGTGGCGATGCGTTGATCGGAGTTGTCGGTGGTGCTTCGGCAATGTTGGAGCCTGTGATGTTGCGTAGTAACAGCAAGCGCGATGTCTTCTCATGGAAACGTGGTGAGACGACGGCTTCGGCAGGTCAATTGTTTGAGTTTAATGGCATGAATGCTGAGGCAATTTGCGATCGCGCTAAGCAGTTGATCGGCTAATTTTTTTCTAATCTCATAAACTAAAATAAGTCGGTGCTTAGCACCGACTTATTTTAGTTTATAAGAAATCTTTCGCCAATTCAAAATGAAAAGGCGATCGCGGTTATCAAATAGAAAAAGGCGATCGCCGTTCTGTTTAAACAAGACTTTTTGGTTATTTGATTTTGTCCATAATCGAGAAAATTGGTAAATACATCCCAACAATAATCGAACCGACCATGCCACCCAATACGAGGATCATCAATGGTTCCATCAAACTTGTCATCGCCTTTACCGACTCCTCCACTTCGTTTTCATAAAAGTCAGCGACTTTCATTAACATCTTGTCGATTTCACCAGTTTCTTCACCGATACTAACCATTTGCAGCGCCATGACTGGAAATACTCCTGTTTTTTCCATTGCAGGTGCAATTTGACCACCTTCTCTCACGGCATTTCTTGCGGAATCGATCGCATTAGAGATCACCAGATTACCTGCGGTTTCCCCAGTAATTTCCAGTGAAGATAAAATTGGTACACCTGCTTTGGAAAGTGAACCAAAAGTTCGTGCAAATCTTGCCACCGCAGTCTTGACAACCAGATCACCAAACAAAGGCAACTTCAAGAACAAGCCATCAAAATATAGTTGACCAGCAGGAGTTGCATAAATACGTTTGTAAGCAAAACCAAGACCAAAGGCAGTCGCAGGAATGATGAATATTTTTTCACTCTTTAAAAAGTTACTGATATTAACCAATATTTGCGTAAATGCTGGTAATTCGCCGCCCAAGCTCTTAAATACGCCGTCAAATACAGGGATGATGAAAATACACATCGCTAAGAAGATCAAAAGCGCGACTGAGCTAACCACAATTGGATAAGTCATTGCCGACTTAATCTGATTAGTTAAGCGGGCTGAGTCTTCGAGTAATGTTGCCAAACGAGCTAAAACATCATCTAACACACCGCCCGTTTCGCCAGCTTGCACCATCGCGCAGTACAACTTGTCAAATACTTTCGGGTGCTTCCGCAACGCATCTGAGAAGTTAGTACCTTGCTGCACATCATCAAGAACTTCAGTAAGGGCAATTTTGAGTCGAGGATTGGCACATTGATCGCACATTACCCCCAATCCACGCACCATTGAGACACCCGCATTCACCAAGGTGGCTAACTGTCTTGAGAACAGAGCCAAATCCTTGACCGTGACTTTTTTCATCGTGAGGGCAGCAAAATCAAAACCGCCCTTTACCTCTTTCACGTCTTGGACAAAAAAGCCTTTTTGCCTCCAAGTATCACGCGCTTCCTTGAGTGATGCAGCGACCATCGTCTCCTGCACCGACTTGCCCTTAACATCTTTGAGATTTGCCAGAAATTTCGCCATTATTGCACCTATTTTAGTAAGAATTATGGATATAAAACCATCTAGCTACCAATCGATCGCGACTTGACCGCAACAGGCGATCGCACATCGCCTGTTGCTTTGCGCTTCATGACAGGAGGTGGATTGGGACCAACTACGCGCAACAGCTCTTCAGGGCGAGAAGTCTTCGACATCGCCGCTTCAAAGGTAATATCGCCGTCCAGATATAATTTCGCCAAAACTGACTCAAGGGTTTGCATCGACTGCTTACCGCCTGTTTGGATAAAGCCATACATTTGAGCGGTTTTACCTTCACGGATTAAGTTAGAAATAGCTGGTGTAACCACCATGATTTCTTGAGCCATTACCCGTCCAAATTGACCTGGTTGAGGGTTATGACGTTGGACGAGGGTTTGGCTCAGTACTGCCACAAGCGAGTTAGAAAGCTGCACCCGAATTTGCCCTTGCTGCTCTGGCGGAAATACATCGACCATGCGATCGACGGTTTGGGAAGCGGAACTGGTGTGCAATGTCCCAAAAACTAAGTGTCCTGTTTCGGCGGCGGATACTGCAAGCTGAATTGTTTCCAAGTCGCGCATTTCGCCGACAAGAATTACATCAGGATCTTCCCGCAAAGCAGCTCTTAGAGCATTGCCAAAGGTTTTCGTATCTTCGCCGACTTGGCGCTGGTGAATAATACTTTTTACCGATTCGTAGACAAATTCGATCGGATCTTCAACCGTGAGAATATGCTCGGCACGAGTTTTATTGATCGTTTGGATCATCGCTGCTAAGGTTGTGGTTTTGCCTGAACCAGTCGGTCCAGTTACTAATACCAGTCCACGCGGCTTTTCACTCAGTTCGCGCACAATCGGCGGCAAGTTAAGATCGTCCATGTCAGGAATTTTGGAAGAAAGCGCTCGTAAGCAAGCAGCGTAGGTTCCCCGATCTTTGTATACATTGACCCGAAATCTAGCTAGTCCCTTGACCCCATAGGAGCAGTCTAATTCCCAGTTTTGTTCGAGTGCTTTACGTTGATTGTTATTCAACATCGCAAAAATCAAGCGCTGAGTTTCTTCGGGGCTGAGTGGATCGCGATCGGTGCGGGTAAGATGACCGTTGATACGAATGTAAGGGGGCAGCCCTGCGGAGATGTGAAGGTCAGAACCTTTACGTTCTACTACTTCTTCCATCAAGTCTTCGATGATGTAGTCCATTACCATAGCGGGCTATTCTCCTAATTTAGTCCTAATAAATACATGATTACCTATGTAGCCTAGTTTTTGATACTTACGCAAAGCGTAAGTATCAAAAAATAATTTAGAAAGTTCACTTAGAAAGTTCTAAGTGTAGTGCAGTACGGACATTCAACTGATTCGGGTGTGAGAATCGCGTCACAGTTTTCACATTCCAGTCCTTTGCCGCGACGGGCGCGTTCTTCAGCTTCCCGACCTTTATCGGTATAAACGACTCGCAGTACCTCATCTAAAGTTGTAGCTCCTTCTCTTACTAGTTGAAAAGCATATGCCATTAGGGTTTTCATTCCTTCCTGCACGGCAATTTCTTTGATCACTTCAGTAGTTGCGCCTTTGTTGATCGCACTTTGCAGGCGTTCGGTCATTCTCATGATCTCGTATACACCTGCCCGACCTTTATATCCAGCGCCACTACATTTCGGGCAGACACGCCGACCAGGGAGCATAGCTTCGCGGTTAACGATATTAGCGCGGTAGAAGGTTTGCTCAAGGTCGGTACTAGGTAATCCGAAGCGATCGAGTTCTTCTTGGCTGGGGTTGTAGGGGATGCGGCAGTTATCACAAACGCGGCGGAGTAAACGTTGCGCGAGAACGCCGATGATGGCGGTACTTGCCATAAATGGTTCTACGCCCATTTCTTCGAGACGGGCAATGCTACTGGGTGCGTCGTTGGTGTGTAGTGTGGTCAATACTAAGTGACCTGTGAGCGCAGCTTCGATCGCTGTTTTTGCAGTTTCCGCGTCTCGCGTTTCACCAACTAGGATTACGTCAGGATCTTGACGTAAGAAGGCTCGAAGAATACTAGCAAATGTCATCCCCTTTTCGCGCAGAACTTGGCATTGGGTTAAACCAGGCAAGTTATATTCAACGGGATCTTCTGCTGTACTGATGTTGATGCCAGGGTCATTACATTCGGCAAGGGTTGAGTATAGGGTCGTGGTTTTACCTGAGCCTGTGGGTCCTGTTACTAAGATCAAACCGTAAGGTCGTTTTGCAAAACTTTGCATCAGTTCCAAACTTTCAGGATCGCTGATCAGTTTATTGAGACCGAGTTGGGTGTTGGAGTTATCGAGAATTCGTAAAACGACTTTTTCGCCGTTTTGGGTGGGGCAAGTATTTACCCGAAAGTCAACGCGCCGACCTTGGAAGTTGCGCTTAAGTTTGCCATCTTGGGGAACTCGCTTTTCGGCAATATTCAGGTTAGAAATAATCTTGAAGCGCGAGATCACAGCATTAACGATGTTGCGAGGCAAACGTTTTTTGTCTCCGAGGAAAAAATATTCACGCAATACACCATCTTTGCGGAGACGCACGCATAAATCTTTTTCCTGCGGCTCAATGTGGATATCTGAACAGCCTTCTTTGAGGGCTTTGACAAGGATTTTATCGACAAGGCTAATGATTGGGGCAGAGTTTTCGCCGCCCACCATGAGTTCGTCGCCTTGATCCGCGTCGGACATATCTTCAGCAAAGACATCATCTTTGACTTGAAGATCTTCATCGCTAATTGCGCCTTCACCTTTAGAACTCTTGTTAATCTGAAATTGAACAATGCTGTCAAAGGTGTTATGAAAGTCTTCACGGGCAATCACGCGCCTGATTATTGTGATATTTTTGAGTAAGCGAGCGATCTCATCTTGGACTTTATAGCTATCAGGAGAGACTACGGCGAGGGTGATACTATTTTCACTTTTAGCGAGCGGTAGCATTTCGCAGTCTCGACAACTGGCAATTGGGACGATGTTGGAGTCGAGTAAGGCACTAAGGGTGGGAATATCAAATTTATCAACATCAACATCAGGATCGATTGGTTCGAGTCCGTAAAGAACACGCAGTTCAAAAAGTTGTTGGCGTTTGTAGTAGCGGGTAATGTCGGGGGCGAGTTGCTGCCCCAAAATTTGCTCTAGGACAGTGAGAAATGGCACACTTTGTTCTTGGCTATCTTTGACAGCGCGATCAAATTGGTCTGAGGTAGCATGTCCTGATTGAATCAGTTTGCTCTCAAATGGAGTCCGACCACCCCGTTTTGCAAGAGCCTTAGTTCTATTATTCTTTGAGCCGAGGCCTGTAGTTGGTGCTTGATCTGATGTATTCATAGCCCAAGATTTCCTAAGAGTTCATTACCCAATTGAGATTATACTTTTGCGATCGCAAAGATATATAAGGCGATCATAGCTTTTTACATAGCTATATTGGGCAAAATAGCACAAGTGTTTGATAGTTTTACAAATTAAATCAAGAAATTAGAAAGAGCGTTTTGGATTCTTTTTAATTTTTGAGGGCTTGCCAACGAATTTTGGGATTTTGGGCTAGCAGTTGCGCGATCGCGATCGCGCCTTGTTTATTTAAATGGCTGGGGTCAGAAAAAAGTTCGGCTTGATTTTGCAGTTGTTGGGAAAGATCGAGATAGGTAAAACCTTCACGCAGGGCAAGCTCTTGGACTCTGCTGCTAAAAGTAGCTTCATAGCGGGTGCGAATTTGATCGAGATAAGTGGCATGTAAGGGCATATTCACCAGCACCAGTTCAATATTATTGCGGCGACAAAAATCGACCACATTCGCAAAAGCGTCGAACTGTGCGCCATTGGGTTCAAAGTTGCGATAGTCGAGATCGTAGTCTCCAGGAACTTGGGGGAATTTTTGGAAATAGGTGTTGGGATTAAACGTGACATCAAAAGCGACAAAGCCTTTGGAGTCAAGGGCGGTGACGGTGCTAGGCATGGTGGCAGCAATCAGGGCTTCGCTGTTACTGAGCAGATGCGTATTGCGATCAAATTTCTTGACTAGCGAAGTCCGAATTTCTTGACGCTTGCCTAAGGTTGTAAACAGCAGGTCAAAGGATTGGGCGATCGGATTTGGTGATTTGGACGCGATCACGTTTTGGGTGACAGGATCGGGATTAATGCCATTGTTTTTGAGGGTTTCCTGCAACTGCTTATAGCCCGCAGAGGCGGTAATTTCGTCATAGGTGATGTCACTGCGGCTGCTATTAAAAGCTCTCAAGCCATCCGCCCAGATAATTATGCGCGGTAGTTGGGGACGGGTGAGGATTTGGGTGATTTGAAGATTCACAACCTTAGCGGTTGCGCCATCAATACCCAGATTAAAAACGTTGATGTTTTTGAAACCCTTGTTGATCAGACTTTTTTCTAATGTGCTGGGTTCGATGCCGCGTAAGGCTCTCGAACTGCCAACGATCAAGACATCAGGCGATCGCTGTTTATTACTGGTCTGCCAATCAATAAGGGCTAATTTTTCATTAAATAAGGCGATATTAAAGTTGAGTGCAGGTTTATTGGTAATTCCTTCTTCGGCAGGATTGTTGGGAAGATTAGTTGACAAATTAATTTTGGGATCGGCGATCGCAAATTTAGTCGATAGTTCGGGGCGATCGTAATTATTGAGAGTGCGATCAATCGCGATCGCTGCCCCCAGCCCGATCGCCAAGCTTGCCATACAAGCGGGTAAAGATATGATCTTCGGTGCAGTTTGTCCCAGCCATTTCAGGCTAAAAATGACTCGCCCGATCGCAACTAGTTTCGCCCCCGCGTTGTCTAATTCCTGCCAAGACTGAGGTTCTTGTTCTTCTTCGTCGGGAAATTCAAGGCGGTGATCTTCGGGTTCATTTTCTAATGTTGATACTTCAGGATCAGGATTTTTCATCCCGATCGCTAGCAAATCAATTTCAAAAGACCAACTAGGTTTTTTCGTCCCGATGACGCGGCTGGATACAGTTACTGACTGAAAATATTCCGAGGCGCTAACAGTTCGCAAAGTATTTAACATAGGCAAAGCGATCTCTGCTTGCAAAATAGCGGCGCGTGTCTCACATAAAAGATTTAGGCAGTTATTTTGTAATAGCAACTTCAACCTGATTTGCGCGAATTTTATTGCTAGTTGGGGATCTTCACGAAAACTGGTAAGCAAGTTGGCGATAATTTCGGCAGTAACGATCGCCGACTGCGCGATCGGCAGATCCAGTCCCAACGCCCATGCATTTCCATGCAATTTGAGGCGGCGGATGCCTTCGGTAAACAAGACTGAACTTTCGAGATCTTGTGTGCTGGGGGCGATCGCCTCTAAAATCTTGGTAGCACAGTTTGCTTGGCGATCTTGACTATAAAGATATAAGCAGTCGCCTTTTTGTTTGGTATGTGAAAGTTTTAGCCCCGTCAATTCTTCTGTCAAAAAGTCTGTTGATGACTCTTGGACTAACGCAAGATTGTTAGTAGTCAAACTTTTGACTTCACTTGGCGAAGAATCTACACTTAGATTTAGTGGATTTGCATCTAAAGATGTTATTTCCATTGGAGATTTGAACAGGTCGGTGGGATGAAAATTTGCTACAAGGTTAGCACGGCGACCTTACAAGAAGCCAAAAACTTTTTTTATTCAAGCGATCGCACAGTAGACAGGACAGACTTACCTCTGCTATAAGCAAGATTCATACTTCGCATAACTTATAATTTGAAAGCTCATATGTCCACCAAACGCAATCTTTCAATCATGTCCCTCAAAAAAATGGGGGGGCAGGGTGGTTTCATTTTCGGAAAGGGTTAGAGGGTAAGAACTTTCAGGTTGCGCCAGAGGAAATGAATGGAGAGAAATCAGGAAGAGCAGGAGAGAATATCAAAAGCTTGATGAACCTGATTAGCGAGAACACGTTG
>JBDNJN010000043.1:0-8621 GCA_041687725.1 Pseudanabaena sp. | reverse complement strand
CTGTTCGCTGACTTTGATCTCTATTGTTTTCGGGGCTGACATCTCTTTTTCCTCCTACTCACTCTCCCTCTATTATCGCCTGTTTTTTCCTGCTTCTCTTCTAATCTTTACGTTTCGTTACTTCAGCCAGCGTGTACTAGACTAGGTTTTGCATCAAAATAAGCTTTGTAAAACTCAATTTGGTTGCATAATGAGAATTGCTATGTTTGAGAAATAATTTTCAATTGTTTTGATAACAATAGTTACTATATAAATTGATGTACAAGATTATTGAATTTGCAAACTACATCAATTACAAACTAACAATATTTATCTGAGTATTTAGTATGCACGCTTCATGGGCTGGAGAATTAGAACTAGAATTTAGAAGGAAAAAATTATTAACTCAGTTGACCCACAGTTACACAGTTGCACCATGGAAAATTCAGCGATCGCTTTATCCAGAGGGTGAAGAAGTTTGTCACTGCATTCTCTTACATACCGCAGGTGGTTTAGTTGGTGGCGATCGCCTATCCGCTAAAATCCATCTCCAGCCATACACTCAAGCTCTACTCACCACTGCCACAGCGAGCAAAATCTATCGCAGTACTGGCGCAGAATCTTTGCAAAATATCGATATTCGCATCGATGAAGGCGCAAGTTTAGAATGGTTTCCACAGGAGACGATCGCCTTTGCCGAGTCGCAATATCGCCAAACTACCAGAATCGAGCTAGCTCCATCGGCAACCCTCACCATGTGGGAGATCGTCAGGTTTGGGCGCACGGCTCGCGGCGAGAAGTTTCTCAGTGGTAATTGGCGATCGCATACAGAAGTATGGCGTGATCAAAGCCCTTTATGGATCGATCGCCAATACCTAAATGGAAATACGGAAATATTAGAGAGTCCGAATGGATTAAATAATTGGGCGATCGCGGCTAGTTTTGTTTTTGTGGGCGCACAAGTTGAACCAGAATTAATTACGCGCATTCGTTCTATTTGGGAAGATGGCAAATATAAAGGGAGGGCGGGAGTTACGCGATCGCTTTGCGGTTTAGTTTGCCGATATTCTGGCGACTCATCAAGTGATGCGCGTAAATGGTTTCAAGAAGTTTGGCAACTTTTGCGTGTATCCTATAGGAATAGACCAATTTGTGTACCGAGAGTTTGGTAACTATCCATGCAGCTAACGCCTCAAGAAAAAGATAAATTGCTAATTTTCACGGCGGCTCTATTAGCTGAGCGTCGCAAGGCTAAGGGGCTAAAATTAAATTATCCTGAAGCGATCGCATTTATCTCTGCCGAAATTATGGAAGGCGCAAGAGAGGGTCGCACGGTTGCGGATTTAATGTCTTACGGTGCAACTCTATTAACTCGTGATGATGTGATGGAAGGGATATCTGAGATGATTCATGATGTTCAAGTGGAAGCAACTTTCCCTGATGGCACTAAGTTAGTCACAGTTCATCAACCTATTCGGTAATTAAGGTGATTTCTAGAAATCACCTTAATTACCTGCTGTAACGCAGGCATCCTGCCTGCATGACCATAAAGCAAGCGAGACGCTTGCGCGACAAGGCTATTTTCGTTTTAGATAAGCTCGATATACTGGCAGACCTTGCGATATTACTGAACTTTCGCGCTCGGTAGGAGTATGCTCAGGAAAAATTGCATCATCAGCAAAATTTCCTACGCCAGCGAGATTAACAAAATTCTCATTTACTTCAAAATGTTGGCGCATATCTTCAGCTACTTCTAAAATATCTGACTGCAAGAATATGGGAGCATTAGGAACTAATAAATCCGCTAAAGTCGCCACTAATTCAGGTTGAACGGTACGGCGCTTTTGTTGACGGCGCTTAAACCAAGGATCGGGAAATTGCACAGTTACTTCATGCAATGAATTTTTAGTTAGTAGCCCTGACAGCGACACATTGGCATTGCAAAAAATGTAATGCAGATTTGTTAAGCACAGTTCATCGCGGACTTCATTACAGCGATCAACTAATGGCTCCCGAATTTCTAAGCCTAAAAAATTCCAATCGGGCTTAAGTTGCGACATTTGCAAAATATAGCGCCCACGCGCACAGCCAATATCAAGACTTAAGGGCTTTGAGCAATCAGCATAAATATCTGTCCAAATTGGTGGCGCGATCGCCACACTATATTTTTTGGCGAGCGGATTAACGTGTTCGCGTACCCGCGCCCGTCGCGAAACATTTTCATTGCAAATGTTAACGATGATTTCGCTGGTGGAGGAATTGGGTTGAGGAGTTGAAGGATTCTGCATATTATTTAAGCATAGCCAAAAATATGGCGATCGCTTTTGCCAATTGATCGAAAACTAAGTAATTAGGCAAAAAAAACCTTAAAACCCCAAAAGGTGTAGCGCACGCGCAGCGTGCGCTACACCTTTTGGAGTTTTGGGCTTAATTATGCTTGCCTACTTAACAAAAAATGACTTTTGGTTTTTGGCAAACACTTTTGATCCCTGCTCTGCGATATACCTAAATAACACTAAAAATTCACCAACTTGTCGATCGCTATGCCTGTCGCTGATTGGTCTTTAAAGTACATCCAAAGTATGTCTGACCAGCATTTTCCGATTACCTACTCCACCCTTGCGCCACAAGCATTGGTTGATCGGATTTTGTCGCGTTATGCAGTGGGTGAAATTACGAGTTGCGTATTCTGGATGCGGGGATTGAGCGATATTTATTTGGTAGAAGCGGGCGATCGCCGCTATGTGTTGCGAGTTTCTCATGCCCATTGGCGTTCTAAAGCCGAGATTGAATTTGAATTAGAGCTATTAGCATTTCTACATAAAAATCATATTCCTGTAGCACATCCACTCCCAACTTACGATGGAGAACTAGCGATCGAAATTTCGGCTCTTGAAGGCAAACGCTATGCTTCTCTATTCACTCATGCTACAGGGCAAGTCGCAGTCGGCGATCTCAATAAAACTCAGGCGCAAAGATTGGGTGAAACCCTAGCCAGACTACATATCGCGGCTCAAGACTTTCAGTGCCAAGCCGATCGCCCCCATTTGACGATTAACTATTTACTAGATGATTCTCTCCGCGATCTATCGCCGTTTTTTAATGATTCCACGCGATCATATATGAATGAGGCGATCGCCCAGATCAAAGAACAAATTAGGGCTTTACCTACAGAATTTCCGCTCTGGAGTGTCTGTTGGGGCGATCCACATAGCGGCAATGTGCATTTTACAGAGACTAATGAGATCACCCTATTTGATTTCGATCAATGTGGTTATGGCTGGCGATCGTTTGATATTGCCAAGTTTTTGCAAGTCACTTTGCAGGCAGGTATCAGTCCCAGCGTTCGCAAGGCTTTTTTGCATGGTTATCAGTCAATCCAGCCCCTTCAGGATGTTGAATTAAGTTGTATGCAGCCCTTAATGCAAGTCGCACAGATCTGGTCATGGGCCATTAGTGTCAAATCGGCGATCGTCCATAATCACAGCAAACTTGATCGCACTTATTTCCACTATCGCCTTGAACATTTTAAAATGTTGCGATCGCCCGACTGGAAACCTTTTTAATGGTTAACTAAAATTAAATAATTCTAAAACTACGAGTGACACGCAAACAAAATATCACAATATTTTTAGGGGTATTACTAGGAATTGCAATCGCGATCGCTAGCTATTTTCTCTATTGTCCTAGTCCAACTGTGGGCTTATATCCACCTACTCTCAATAGCAAAACTCGCACGATTTATTTTGTGCAGCATGATTGGCATTCGGGTTTAGCGTGGGCGCAAAAAGATTTAGAATCTTTTGGTGCAGAAAAATGGAAAGATGCACCCTATGTTGAAGTTGGTTGGGGCGATCGCCAGTTTTATTTTGCTGGAGATAAATCAATTCTTTCGATGCTTCGCACGATTTTTATTCCATCAGATAGTGTTATACATGTGGTAAGTTTTGCTGAAATACCTGAGAAGTTTTTCCAAGTTCCAGTTTTTAAAATCGAATTATCTGAGGCAGGATTTCAAAATTTGTTTACTTATGTGAAACAGACTTTTCCTATGAATAAAAGGGGCGATCGTATATCTGCGATTGGCAAAGGTCAATATGGAATCAGTAATTTTTATGCGGCTGTACCAAGATATATTGCAGCATTTAATTGTAATACATGGGCGGCTGAAGGGTTGCGAAATGCAGGGCTGTCTATCTGTCCTAACCGCGCAATTTTAGCCAAAAATCTTGGCGAACAAATCAAATATTTGGCGAATTCACATAGGAGTAGTTCATGAATTGTCCCTATCCAAATTCTTGCAAAACCGATCGCAAAATTTCCGCAGCTTGATAATTATTTTGTTGTTCATAAAGTTTAATTGCGACTTGAAAAGCGACGATCGCTTCTTTTAAACAACCAATCTTAATGAGAACAACACCCAGATTTTGATGTGCTTCGGCATAATTTGGGTTAAGTACGATCGCTTGCTGATAAGCAGCGATCGCCTTAATAAATTGCCCTGATGTTTTGAGCGCAATTCCTAGATTAAAATAACCTTGAGCGAAATCTGGAGCAATTTTAGTCACCATTTCAAAAGTGACGATCGCTTCTTCTTGATTAAGTTCTTGATAGATATTTCCTAAATTCAAATAAGCTGAAAGTTTAAAAATTTCTGGTATTTCTAAAGCGATCGCTTGAATATAGGCATTCTTCGCTAGTCCCAAGTCACCATTTTTTGTATGGGCAAGCCCCAAATGAAAATACAACTCACAATGCGTTAAGTTCTGTTGATCAGCAACGTCAATTAATGACAATCCCTTTTGTAATAGCTCCATCCCCAAAGCGCGATCGCTATCAATATATAAGGCTCCCAATTTATTAAGCATATAACTATCTTCGGGAAACACTTCTAAATGTTTATGCATTAAGCACTTGGCAAATTCATGCTTCTGTTTAAGTTCGATTTCACTATCCGTATAGCCATAATGAGATAAAACTGGAACTTCCACATTAAGAACTTGCCAATGGGATTCCTTTGCTTGTAAAGCTGTCACACTTTGATCGATCGATTCATGGTAAATACCAGTAAAAGCGATCGCAGGATGATTCCGAAATAGGCGTAATACGAGGGAATAGGGAGTTTGCCTTGCACCAATTTCAATGCGTAAAAGATTAGCGGCAATGCAATCCTCACGCTGCATCACTTTTTGTAAAATGGCGATCGCGCCTTCTGCCAAAATCTCATCAGCATCAATAACTAATATCCATGCGCCTCTAGCCTGTGCGATCGCATAGTTTCGCGCCTGCGAGAAATCATCACACCATGCAAATTTAAATACTTTTGCCTGATATTTTTTAGCGATCATCACGGTGCGATCGCTCGATCCTGTATCGACAACGATAATTTCATCGGCAAGTATTTTTAAACTATCCAAGCATTGCGATAATCGCTGTTCTTCATTTTTAACAATTAAGCAAGCACTCAAAAAAATAGGAGCTAGCGATCGCGCAAATCCTCTCTTAGTAGCTTTGTCCAGTTTTTTGCTTGACATTTTTACAGCTTATTTTTTTCTACATCAAATCGATAGGATTGAAATCCTGTAAAGTTAGCCCGTTGTTCAGAATTAGGAAGGGCGATCGCTACATGCTCGAAGGGTGACAGGTGAGCAGGTTTAGAAGTTAATAGGCGATCGTGTAATTTCAGATCATCAGCAAGGTTACGAACACCATCATGATTGAGATAGCTCACCCTAGCACAGCGTCCTACAGCAACTTTAATCAACTCATGAATATCATCAATCTCGTCAATATCATCTTGATTAATTAGTGGTAAGTGCCATTCGCCTTTAGCTAATTGCTTTGGTTGACTAGCATCATATGCAAATTTCATCTTTCGCGCTAAAACTTGAATTTCGGGCTGAGCATCAGGATGACAACGCTGTTCAAAGAAGTTTTCGTATTCCGTTCCTGAACAAATCACGGTAATTGTCGAGAAAGGTTCGAGAAGGCGATTGACAACTTGTTTATGAATGCCAATTTCGATCAGCCGCCGCGCATGACGAATTGCATCGTTTCTAGCTTCCTGCCAGACTTCCGATGCTGCCTTGATTTCATCTTCAGTAACTTCCGTTTGAGCAGACATTCCCTTTTGATTTTTTCCCCAGTGCAATGGATAGACTTCTTGACTCTCGACAAGTTTGATCATTTTCTCCACAGGAATTGCACGACTGCTGCTGCTATTTTTACTGAGCATCCTATGGGTCATAAACTCTGAGTGAATCATGCGATGGTAAGTCAGCACAAATGTCGTCAGGCGATCGCCGATCACATTGACACTATCAGCAATAATTTCTGCTTTTGGTTGAAACATGATTGACGATATTTTTAGTATATTTTAACGTATTTTTTGATGCGCTTTTTTATTGTCGTGATGTTTGGCGATCGCCTATTTCATAAACTCGAATGTTTATAAAATAGGCGATCGCGTATACCATTACTTAAATTAAACAGCCACCACTTCAGTAGTGCGATAGAGCTTCGCACCGACATTCCGTAACTTTTCCTCAATGCGATCGTAACCGCGATCGAGGTGATGCAAGCCCATCACAGTTGTTTCACCATCGGCAGCGAGTCCTGCGATGACCAACGCCGCAGAAGCGCGTAAATCCGTCGCCATCACAGGAGCGCCTGACAGTTGGGGAACACCAGTAACTACTGCCACATTATTTTTAAGGCGAATATTTGCACCCATGCGATTGAGTTCGGCAACATGTTGCAAGCGATTCTCAAACACAGTTTCTGTAACTACGCCGTTCCCTTCACAAATAGTTAGGAGCGCCATAAATTGTGCTTGCATATCGGTTGGGAATCCAGGATAAGGCAGAGTTTCAATATCCACAGCCCGATAGCGATCGCCACCAACTACCGTAATCGTATCAGGCGAATCGATCCGCACAGTCACACCCATATCTTGCAACTTAGAAATCGCGGCGGTAAGGTGCGCGGGAATCACAGGCGACATCGATAAGGTCGATCGCGTAATTGCGGCGGCGACCATAAATGTGGCGGCTTCAACGCGATCGGGAATCGCGGTAAAATCCGCAAAATGGAGTTTATCCACACCATTAATAATGATTTTATTTGTACCAGCACCGCGAATTTTTGCCCCCATCGCCATGCACAAATCCGCAAGATCGACAACTTCAGGCTCAAGCGCTGCATTTTCGATAACCGTCTCACCTTCCGCTAGCGTCGCCGCCATCATCAAGGTTTCCGTCGCGCCCACACTAGGATAATCGAGATAAATTTTTGCGCCTTGCAAGCGTCCATTACTACTCATCGCGTGAGCGTGAACAATACCATGTTCGATCTGCACAAATGCGCCTAAAGCTTGCAAACCACGAACGTGAAGTTCGACAGGACGCGCCCCGATCGCACAGCCACCAGGCAGAGGCATTTTTGCAGAACCTAGTCTGGCTAATAGCGAACCAAGGGCGAAGAAACTCGCTCTCATTTTGCTAACCAATTCATAGGGAGCCGAGTTTGTGGTCAGATTGCTAGTATCAAGATCGAGAACTTCGCCATTGCGAGAAATCTTCACGCCGAGGGTTTCGAGAATGTCGCTCATACGCTGCACATCAGCGAGGTTGGGGACATTGCGAATACGACAACCTTCGGACGATAAGAGTGTGCCTGCCATGAGAGCAAGAATCGAATTTTTTGCACCGCTAATGGGGACATGACCAGAAAGAGGCACTCTGCCGATGATGCGGAGGACTGGCGAGTTGGGTTCGATTTGTGGCATTTGCAAAGATTCGAGCGTAGTTAGTTCGATTGGCTCAATAATTCGCGAAATATTTTGTGAATTATTAGCGAGATTCGTCGTCGATTGCATAGCCTGTAATTTTAAATCAGTTGTATTATCTGCATTGGTTGTAGAAACGATCGCCTTATCCTCCTCACATCAGAGATTAACTTTGCCTTAAGTTGGCTAAGAGTTTAGCGGAGTATATCCGAAAAACTATTAACTTTTGCACAGTGAGTGTATTTACTCATTATTAATGATTTAGCCGTATATGGCTACCAAAACGTCAAAGCCCTAAATAGTGAAATTTAAGCTGTTTTCTAGATGAAATTCTAATTAGATTTTGTTAATAAATCAAGTAGCCCCTCTGGGACAAGCCTCTTTTGCTCCAAAAAACAATCGATTTTTTCCCATGTTGCCAAAATCTCTAACCCATCTGTCTCCTGCCCCAAAATTCTTTCTTGAGTATAAAGTCCTGTATTCACAAATTTGGCATCGTAAATAAATACCAATTCATGCCAGTGTTGTCCTCCATACCCAAAAAAACTTTCTAATACTCCTAAAAGCTTTATTTCTGTGATATCAGCCAATATTTCTTCTTTAATTTCTCTAACGATCGCGTCTTGACTTCTCTCTCCAAAGTCAATTGAACCGCCCAACGGTCGGTAGAAAGACGCGCCGTTTTGGGGATCTTCACCCTTTGCAACTAATATTGAACCGTTATAAAAAACCTATGCAAACCTAGTTTGCAGTTTATTTCCTGATTCAACCAAGGGAGTCGGCTCCTTCTTGTCCACAGGCTTAAAATCCGACTTAACTAGCCGTACTAAATTTATTGCAGCATTAACATCTCTAT
>JBDNJN010000299.1:0-8245 GCA_041687725.1 Pseudanabaena sp. | reverse complement strand
CTGGTGTTAAGCTCACTATTGCAGCCATGGCAGAAATTGAAAAACAGCTTAAGCGTCTACCCGATCTTCAAAAATGGTTTGTTGAGATTTGCGGCAAATCAACCTAAGCTATGGGATCTATTATTTCTTGGTAGTCTCCAAGGCTTCACCACGTTCGATGCGATCGCAAACATCGGGCAGTTGGGAAGTTACGGCTTCAGCGATCACTCGTTCGCTTTCGGCAATTTGGGCGATCGGCACATCATCGAGCAAACCTTCCGCAGCCGATAGCAGCACCGCAATTTTTAGAGCATCCTGAATTGCCTTTGCATAATAATCCATCGGAGTTAGCGGCGAGGACGATGGTGCAGCGACGCAATATCAGTTATGCCACTCAAACTCTTGAAGGTACTTACGCTTGGGATACTTTTATGTCTCTTGTTGCTACTACTCGTAAGTTAGGAATCAGTTTTTTTGACTATGTGCGTGACCGTATTTCTCAACTTGGGAATATTCCTTCTTTGCCCACTATTATTCGTGAGCTGTCTTCTCTTAATTCCTTTGGTTACTCATGGAACCCTGAATAACTCTTCACCCCTTAATATTGAGGGGATACCGTAAATCGCCTGTATGGAAGTAATCGCTCCCGATTTAGTATTACAAATCCGTTCCTCTAATTGGGAAAGCTTGGTGGCTAGCGTCGGTTGATAGCCAACTCGTGAGGGCATATGTCCCATCAGTCCTGAAACTTCCGCACCTGCTTGAATAAACCGAAAAATATTATCGATTAATAAGAGAACATCTTGACGTTTGCGATCGCGAAAATATTCCGCCATCGTTAGCGCCGCATGACCAACCCAAAACCGCGCTCCTGGTGGTTCATTCATCTGTCCAAACATCAACACCGTGTTTGCCAAAACTCCCGTTGCTTTCATTTCGTCATACAGATCCAACGCCTCACGGCAGCGTTCACCAATGCCACAGAACAAACTCACGCCTTGGTGTTGCTTGACCATATTGTGAATCATTTCCGTAATCAGCACCGTTTTCCCAACTCCCGCACCGCCCAGTAATCCGACTTTACCACCGCGTTCCAAGGGCGCAAGGATGTCAATTACTTTGATCCCCGTTTGCAAGATTTCTGATTGGGTGACTCTCGCTGATAATGCGATCGGCGTGGCATGAATCGATCGCCACTCACCACCTGTAATCGGTTCACCACCATCAATAGTTTCGCCAAATACGTTAAACATTCGCCCTAATAAGCGATCGCCCACAGGCACTCTGAGAGGATGTCCTGTATCAAGCACTGCTGCACCTCTCGCAAGTCCTACAGTCGGAGCTAACGCTACTCCGCGCACAACTTGTGAACTTAAGTGAGAAACAACTTCGATCGCAATTTGATTACTTTCTCCTGTTTGGAGTTGATTTCTCAGATCTGGGAGGTGTTGAGGAAACTGCACGTCAACTACAGTGCCGGGTACAGAGAGGATAGAACCCAAATTGGAGATCTGGTCATGATTTCCCATGCTGTTCACCTTAACGTTTATAAAATAATTATAAATCACTAAAATGAGATTTGTCTCCAAACAAGATCGTTACATAAAACTTAACTAGGTAGGCAAGCATAATTAAAGACCAAAAGCCAAAAAGCTATAGCGCACGCCCAGCGTGCGCTATAGCTTTTTGGCTTTTGGTCTTTATAATAGGCGATCGCCTATTATAAAGACCAAATTGCTTAGCGCACAAATGCAGGCATAACTTCGGCGGCGGTCATCAGACCGTAAATACCGCGTTGATGGAACTGTTTACCAGCTTTGAGATAGCCAAAGGCAGGGCCACAAACATTCGCTGCCATGCTGGTTTCATCGCCAAGAGTAAAAGTATGCGTGGAGATTTTGCCCTCAAAGGTGCGTCCTGTTAGCTTCATATTCGTGCTGAGCGGCTTCTTCGGATTGCGGGTATCAACTACACCGCCGACCTTGACGCGATCGCGATCGCAGATTCCAATCCGTTCCAGCATGATGTCATCAGCATGTTCCATATTTTCCAATGTAATCAGCCCATTCGTCTTTTCGAGTAGAGCTTCCACTTCCGCATCGGTCATCGCCTGAGCCATATCAACCGTATAGCCAGACATATGGGCGATATCTTCACGGATCGTGGCGCGGTATGCATTCCAATTGGCAATGCCGACTCCGAAGGTGATTTCGACTTGATGGACTTCTGCAAAACTCTGAGCCGCGATCGCCGCCGCCGCCGTCAATAGTCCGGGAGTTGCGCCACAACCAGATAGATAGGTGATTCCTGATGCTTCTAGTTCGGGCGAGAGCGCGATCATCTGCTCTACAGCACTGGTACGTTTAATCGCATCAACGAGTACACCCTGCCAACCTGAAGCGATAAATTGCTTGGCAACACTTGCCATGAAGGTATTCGGCAGATTGGGCAATGCTAAAAAATAACCATCGACATCTTGGGCAGTGGCGATCGCGTCGGCGATACTGTTTTCACTCAAGCTTCCCAATCCTTCCAGATAACCGAGAGAGCCTTTAGTTTGATAAGCGGCGATCGCTTCTGAAGCATCTAATCCATTGGGATTATAAGCAAAACCTTCTTTATCGGCAGCCACGACTAATTGCATTTCCTGCTTAGCAATCAGCAACTTTGCCGCCGCCTGCCCCAATCCACCAAATCCTAAAATTCCAACTTTTAATGTCATTAAGTTTAACTTCGTTTATCGAGACGTAGTTTGCAATTTTGATGCGATCCTTTAATTTGCCATATTTTTGGGCGCATTAGCACACCTGAATTTAGTCTTTCATCGCAAAGCGATGAAACCAAACCCAGATTTTTCATAAAAGCCACGCGAAGCGTGGCTTTTATGAAAAATCTGCTGTAATCCCCAAGAAAGAGAAAGGGCAATTTTCCATATCCTTAACAAGGGGCTTAAGCCCCTTGCCTGTTCAAGGGCTGGCTAATTGTCGAGTAGGACAGTATCTTTAGAGAGCGCAATCTGTAACTTACAGAACCCATCGATATGACTGCAAAAATCTTCTAGGCGCTGCTCCGCCCATGCTTGACCATTACTCAAAGGTGTATCAAAACCATTCGCAAAAATATGGATGATCGGATCGGTGGCATCAGGTAACACCAACGCCCAATCGCGATCGCTATAAAAAACTTTCACGCCATCGATTAGTTCCAACCTTTCGTTTCCGTAGGATTCGACTAAATGGCGCATGAGTGTACCTTTGACGCTCCAAGGACAGCGCACGATCTGTTTGCGAAAATGGCAACGTGGCAAATGTAAACGAACTTGGGACAGCGATCGCTTTTGAAGCGTGATCCATTCCATGATTTTAGCAATGCTAAACATCGCATCAAACCCCGGATGAAGTTGCGGGAAAATAAAGCCCATTTCGGCTGAGCCTCCGAGTACCACGCCTTCAGTATTGTGACAAGTCGTCATTAAAGCGGTCGGATTAGCACAAGTACGAATCACTCTACCACCATGCTTCTCGGCGATTAGTTCTACCATGCCCGATGCCGAAACTGGCACAACTACAGTGCCGCCACGGTGAGCCATTAGCACCATCTCCACCATCAACCCAGTCAAGATTTCATCGCGAATTGGCTTACCCGATTCATCGATTAAGATAAATTTTTCGCCATTGGCATAAACCTGTACCCCAAAATTTGCTTTCACGGCTTTGACCACATCGCTTAGTTGGGTCAACATTTTTTCGCGATCGGCGGGGGTGGGAGCAACCTCATTGAGACTGGCATTTAGCACCACCACATCGGTACTAAATTTACCTAAAATTCTTGGTAAAACTGCACCTGAAACTGCATAGACATAATCAATAACGATTTTTTTGCAATCACTAAACCTGATTGCTTCAACGTCAATATTTCTGGCAAAGCCTGTGTTGTAATAATCTAGAACACGAGTTGGGTAACTGATTTCGCCAATTTCTTCAATGCGAGCGCGGCGAAAATCTTCCTTAAAAAATGTCCCTTCAATCTTTTTTTCAGCCGCCTTGTTAATATTGATGCCACGAGAATCCAGAAATTCGATCATCACGGAGTCATTGCGATCGGGATGTACACGTACATGAATGCCACCGATAATGCCTAAAGTGGGGGCAATAAATCGCGAAATTGGAATCGCTGTTGCTTCAAGGTTTTCCACATTAATGCCCACAGACATTAATCCAGAAATCAGCGATCGCGATAACATTCGGCAAATCGTGCGCTGATCTCGTGAAACCATCACATGAGAATTTGGGCGCAGCGTTGCGCCATAGGCTGCGCCTATTTTTACCGCAAATTCGGGCGTAATATCGATATTCGCTAATCCAGATACACCATATTGCCCAAACAAATTTCGCGCCGCCATTGCGCCCCAGATTAAGTTTGTCGTGAGGGTTGCACCTGCTTCCACATGTTTGCTTGGCCAAATCCGCACATTTGGAAAAACTCTGGCTTCTTCACCAATTACGGAATTAGAGCCGACTACGGCTCCTTCCATCACATGAACACGCCGACTAATCCGCGCATTTCGAGAAATTGTGCAAGCCCAAAGGTGACATTCTTCGCCAATCATGGCGCTATTGCCAATAATCGGGCGCTGGAGATCGCAATCAGCGCCAATGGTAACGTGATCGCCAATAATTGTGCCTGCGGAAATTTTGGTGCGATCGCCGATCGAGCAATTACTGCCAATCAGCACAGGCGACTCAATTTGGACAGTTGGCGAGATGACTGTATGTTTGCCAGTCCATAATCCTGTCCGCAACTGCACATAATCTAGATCTAGGTGAACCCGTCCCCGAATTGCATCATACTGCGCTTGCCGATAGGCTTCTAAGGAGCCAATATCACACCAATAACCACTAGCGATATAGCCATACATCGGCACGTTCTTAGCTAGTAAAAGCGGAAATAGATCGGTGGAAAAGTCACTCGGTTCGTTAGCAGGTAGAAAATCTAAAATTTCAGGCTCAAAAATGTAAATCCCCGTATTCACCGTATCGGAAAAAACTTCACTAGTCGATGGTTTTTCTAAAAACCTTTGAATACGATCATTTTCGTCGGTAATCACCACCCCAAAAGCCATAGGATCGCTAACCTTGCGTAAAATTAGGGTCGCTTGCGATTTTTTAGCTCGATGAAATTTGATCGCCGCAGTGAGGTCAAAGTCCGTAATACTATCGCCACTAATCACTAGAAAAGTGCTATCTAAAAGACTTTCCACATTTTTGACACAGCCTGATGTCCCCAATGGTTGATCTTCTTCAACCACATAGATCATGTTTACGCCAAAATCGGAGCCATCGCCAAAATGTTCGCGAATCATATCAGGCAAGTAATGCAATGTCGCAATTACTTCGCAGATGCCGTGACGCTTCAATAGGTTAAGAATATGCTCAGTGATAGGGCGATTTAGTACCGATACCATTGGTTTTGGCATATCACAAGTGAGTGGACGCAATCTCGTTCCCGAACCGCCTGCCATCAATACCGCTCGCATAGATCCTCCAGATGACAATACGTAATAGGATTAGGCTCTAGTATCGTTCAAATTTGTGTTAAAGCAATGAAAATAAACCTTAATCCTGAAACAGATTCGCAAATAAATAATATTGCCGCGAAAATTATTGTGGCGCTGGATGTCCCATCTACTGCCGAAGCCATAAATTTATGCGATCGCCTACCGCAAGTAGATTTCTGGAAAGTAGGACTGGAGCTATTTATCGCCGATGGCAGTACGGTTTTACGAGAATTAAAGTCACGTAATAAAAAAATATTTCTAGATTTAAAACTCCATGACATCCCCAACACTGTCGGCTCAGCTTGTCGAGTTGCCACAAAATATGGTGCAGATTTCCTGACAATTCACGCATCGGGCGGTAAAGCGATGATGCAAGCTGCCCAATCCGAAGTCCAAGGCTCGTCAACACAACTTCTGGCTATTTCGCTATTAACCAGTATTTCTGGATCGGAATTAGTATCCGATCTCAAAGTAACCCTTGATGTGCCTAAATATGTGGCGCAAATGGTGTTGCTTGCCCAAACAAGTGGGCTGACAGGTGCAGTTTGTTCACCCCATGAAGTTGCGAATCTGCGATCGCAATTACAAATTATATTAGGTAAAGATTTTTGTTTCGTCACCCCTGGTGTGCGCCCTACAGGGTCAGCAGTTGGCGATCAGAGTCGGGTGATGACTCCGAAGCAAGCGATCGCGGCAGGTACGAACTATTTAGTAATTGGTCGCCCGATTACGGCGGCGGCTGATCCCGTGGCAGCATGGGAACAGATTTGCCAAGATTGTCTTTAAATTGCATGACGCTTTAGTTATCGTCTATGAGATGGCTTAAATTTATATTCAGCATAGGTTGTGGCGGTGGTTGGCTCTTTTATAAGCTTGCCTGTTTTCTCCCATCCTTTCAACTCCCCGAAACACCTATTGAGCCAAAAGAGATAGAAAGTAAAGTGTCTAATCAAGTTTCTAATCAAGTATTTATCAATTTATCTGAATCGATCCAACGTACTCGCACGGCCGCGATCACCTTGGCAAAATTATCAAGCAATACCAAAAATACAGCTTTAGAAGCGATCGCCGTTGCCTTAGAACAACAAGTCGAAATAATTTTAGCTGCCAATCAAAAAGATCTCGCCGCCGCCAATGCGAATCAGTTGCCCAACGCTTTGATCGCCCGTCTCAAGCTCGATCCTAATAAGCTCAAAGGGATGATCGCAGGAGTGCGGGATGTGATCCGCCTTGCTGATCCCATTGGCGATCGCCAAATTCATCGCGAGTTAGATGCTGGTTTAGTTTTAGAGCGTTTGTCCTGTCCTTTGGGTGTGATTGGTGTCATTTTTGAAGCGCGTCCCGATGCAGTAACCCAAATTGCGGCTTTGGGAATTAAGTCTGGAAATGGCGTAATCCTGAAAGGTGGTAGTGAAGCGGTACATTCTTGTGAAGCGATCGCCTCTGTCATGTATCAAGCCTTAGAAGAACTGTTTATAAAACAAGGTGGCGTATCGCCAAATGTGGTGCAGCTATTGACCACTCGTGCGGAAACTTTGGCAATTTTACAAATGGATAAATTGATTGATCTAATTATCCCTAGAGGTTCCAATCAGTTTGTGCGCTATATCCAAGACAATACGCATATTCCCGTGCTTGGTCATGCCGATGGAGTCTGCCATTTGTATGTCGATGCTGCTGCCGATTTGGATAAAGCGATCGCGATCGCGGTCGATAGTAAAACCCAATATCCTGCTGCTTGTAATGCGATCGAAACGATGTTAGTGCATAGCGCGATCGCCTCAGATTTCTTGCCATTAGCTTTAGCCGCTTTTCAAGAACATGGTGTGGAGTTAAGGGGCTGCGATCGCACTCAAAAAATCATTGCGATTAATCCTGCTGCTGAATCAGACTGGTCAATGGAATATTGCGATTTGATTTTAGCAATCAAAATTGTCGATTCTTTAGAAGAGGCGATCGCCCATATCACTACCTACGGCTCCAAACATACGGAGGCGATCGTTACTGAAGATCCTGCGATCGCCGATATATTCATGAGCGATATTGATGCGGCGGCTGTCTATCACAACTGTTCAACGAGATTTGCGGATGGTTTCCGCTATGGCTTCGGCGCAGAGGTGGGGATCAGTACAAACAAAATGCCACCACGCGGCCCCGTTGGTTTGGAAGGGTTAGTTACCTATAAATATCGACTTGTGGGTAATGGTCATATTGTCGCTAATTATGCGGGGGCAAATGCTTTAGCATTTACCCATCGAGATTTATAAATAATCAAAGGTGTGGCGCGTGCGCCACGCCTTTTCTGTTAAGTATAATTACTTAAAATTTGACACTAAAAAGGGAATTATAAAGAAAAGTTTAAGCGATCCCTAAAGTGACAAAAACTCTAGCACAATAGTTTTATTCAAACGGAGCCAGCTTATTTATAGGCTCTGAATTTAAATAACAACTTATTGACACTCCTCAGCCTGAAGGCATGAGGATTCCTGATTCAGCGAGACAACTTACCAGATAGACTTGCATCTACTTGGCAGAGGTCGAACTCTCCACAGGCGTTAATTTGGGTATGCCCTACCCTACTCAAGCCAAGAGCCAAGATATTCAATGCAGCATTGTGATCTCTATCCAATACCGTTCCACAATGACTGCATTGATGCGTTCTGGTACTCAGAGTCTTCTTAACCAACGTTCCACAAGTTGAACAATTTT
>JBDNJN010000042.1:0-7061 GCA_041687725.1 Pseudanabaena sp. | reverse complement strand
TTTTTGCTTTAGCTTTAATCAGACCATTTTTCCTGATCTTTGCTCCTTAGTTCAATCTTATTTTCTCTCCCAATATTTATCTCTTGCCTTTTTCTACAATCTTTACCCTCTAACCCTTTCCGAAAATGAAACCACCCTGCCAGCCCCCCTTGCAAGGGGGGGGGAGAGCTAAATAAAATCCCCCTTGTTAAGGGGGATTTAGGAAGATCTCTTCCCGATCCGATCAAGCTAGAAATCTTTAATAATCTTTTTCAATCCATTGCTGAGCAAATGGGATTTACATTGCAAAATACCAGTGCTAGCGTTAATATTCGGGAGAGATTAGATTTTTCTTGTGCAATTTTTGACCGCGATGGTGAACTGGTTGCGAATGCGCCGCATATTCCTGTCCATCTTGGTTCTATGGGCGAAAGTGTGAAAGCATTAATTACATCTCAAAATGGCAATATCCATTTTGGCGATGTTTTCGCTACGAATAATCCTTATAACGGCGGCACACATTTACCTGATATCACGGTGATTACACCTGTTTTTATTGGCTCTAACGAAAAACCGATTTTTTATGTTGCCTCACGCGGACATCATGCTGATATTGGCGGTATTACCCCCGGCTCAATGCCTTCCAATAGTACAAGTATTGAAGAAGAAGGAATTCTTTTTAATAATTTTCAGCTTGTGGAAAATGGCATTTTTCGCGAGGCAGAAACCTTGTCTTTACTAGGCTCTAGCGAATATCCCGCACGTAATCCATCTCAAAATGTTGCAGATTTGCAAGCGCAAATTGCGGCGAATGAATGTGGTGTGAAAGAACTTTATCAGATGGTTGCACACTATGGAGCGGTAACTGTGCAAAGCTATATGGGGCATGTGCGAGACAATGCCGAACTTGCTATACGGAAGGCGATCGCGCAACTTGCACAGACATGGGGAAATGAAAATGAGCGTAAGTTTATCTATCCAATCGATAATGGCAGTCAAATTCTAGTATCAGTTAGTCTCAATCAACAAGAACTTACTGCTAAAATTGATTTTACAGGAACTTCAGCACAACTTCCTAATAATTTTAATGCGCCTCTCGCAGTCTGTAAAGCCGTTGTTTTATACGTTTTTCGGACTCTCGTTGATGATGAGATTCCGCTTAATGCAGGTTGTCTTGTGCCTCTAGAAATAATCGTTCCTGAAGGCTCAATGCTCAATCCTGTTTATCCTGCGGCGGTGGTAGCGGGAAATGTGGAGACATCTCAGGCGATCGCAAATACATTATATGGGGCGCTCGGTGTGATGGCAGCTTCGCAAGGCTCGATGAATAATTTTACTTTTGGTAGCGATCGCTACCAATACTATGAGACGATTTGTGGTGGATCGGGTGCGGGTATTGATTTTGATGGAACTAGTGCGATTCAAACTCATATGACTAACTCACGACTGACCGATCCCGAAATTCTAGAATGGCGGTTTCCTGTACTTTTGGAAGAGTTTGCAATCAGGGCGAATAGTGGCGGCGATGGCAAACATAAAGGCGGTAATGGTGTCATTCGTAAAATTAAGTTTTTAGAACCGATGACGGCAGCGATTTTGTCCAGTAGTCGGGCGATCGCACCTTTTGGCTTGAATGGCGGCGAATCAGGTGCAATGGGACGAAATTATGTGATTAGGTATGATGGAGATATTGACGAATTAGCAAGTACCGCTACCGTGCAAATGAAATCTGGTGAAACCTTTGTCATTGAAACTCCTGCGGGTGGTGGTTACGGACAAACTGAATTTGATTTGGAGTAGTTGTATATGGCTAAGGATTTATATCACAATCAAGTTAAACGTGCACTCGAAAAAGATGGGTGGGAAATAACTCACGATCCATATGAGTTGCGGGTAGGTGGTGTGGAAATGTACATAGATATTGGGGCTGAACAGATTATCGGCGCTGATAGAGGAAATGATAAAATTGCAGTTGAGGTTAAGAGTTTTATCAGTCCCTCAAGGATTTCTGATTTTCATTTGGCACATGGTCAATTTTTAGACTATCGATATGCCTTAGAAGATACTGAGCCAGAACGGATTTTATATTTAGCTGTACCTCGTTTTGTTTATGAGACCTTTTTTAATTTGGCTTTTATCAGTAGAGTGGTACAGCGCAGTCAACTTAAGCTTTTGGTTTATGACATAGAACAGGAGACTATTGAACAATGGATAAAGTAGCTGTCTATAGGCAATATATTCAACAACTAATGCAAGCAAGAGCAAATCGTTCTATACAGTCTTCAAAGGAGGTTGAGGCTCAGACAATCTTTGATGTGGAGCGGGATCATTACCAGTTGGTTTATGTAGGTTGGAAGCGTCATGATATAAGGGACTATGGATGTTTATTACATCTGGATATTAAGGATGGAAAGATTTGGATTCAGTATGATGGGACTGAGGGTGGAATTGCCTATGAGTTGGTGAATTTGGGCGTGCCAAGGGAGGATATTGTATTGGGCTTTCAGCCTGTTAGTGTGCGTCCTCACACGGAGTTTGCGGTTAGCTAAGCAAATACCTTGTAATTTATTGCAAGGATTTCTGTAAAGATCGATCGCAAGGTGAAGGCGAAACAATCACACTCATGCATAATAGATGCGATATGTGATTTTTGACTTGGAGCGATCGCCCATGCAAGCAGAACCAGTACGATATTTGCGCCTCGATCTAGAAATAAAAGTTCCTTATACTGTTGTTCTCGAAGGCTTAGAAGCTTGGTTTAACTTAGAACTAATTTCTGAGGTGGATTTCAAATGGCGCAACAAACAGAAGTCTGCTAACCGACTGACACTTGTGGCGCTTCAAAATGATCAGCTTTTGCACGGTTTGGGATTGTGGCTAGATTTAGGATTGATCGATCAAAAGTCACTGAGTCTGATTTGTGCAACTCGCTTTGTTTGTGAAATTAAATCTCAAATTCCAATTAGTTCGCGCGTATCTTTCGACGAGTCAAGCTTGCGTCCTGCAAATGTTTCTGGTTCGAGGCTGACGCGATCGCCTGTCGTACAACCTAAACCCGTTATACCTAAAGTCCCTCAAAAGCCTAGTCAAGTCGCCCAAACAGTGCGATCGCTGTTGTCAGAATTCAGCACTATGTGGCTGCTATTTTTAGGCGTGTTTCTAGTCGTGGTTTCATCGGGATTACTAGCAGCTAGTCAGTGGGATAATTTTTCAGGAGAAGTCCAATATTTATTGCTATTGGCTTATACGCTAGGATTTTTTGGCGTGAGTTTTTGGACTAGCAAGCATGAACGTCTGCGGTTGACGACTCGTGCTTTGCAACTAGTGACATTGCTGCTAGTTCCTGCCAACTTTTGGGCGATGGATGGCTTAAAGTTATTAGGAAATCCTGCGGGGATTGGACTCAGCGCGATCGCAGGTTGCTTGCTTTCGGGCATTGCTATCTTTCTATTACAAACATCATTTTTATTTCGAGAATCACAGGAAATTACCGCAGATCCGAAAAAACGTAGGCGCACTCATCGACAGCTTAGCCAGATTTCAATATTCGCAATTCTTGCTCTCTCTTGGCTACATTTAGGCTGGATTATATCCCCAAATTATCCATTGATTGCTGTCTATTTGGGTATTAGCGCGATCGCTACTTCTACTTTTTTAAATCGTAGTCAAAACTTAAATACTGCCGACAGTTCGACATTTCCATTAGCTTTAATTACGGGCGCTTATAGTACTATATTGCTAATTAGTCGTGCGCTCTTATTTACCAATGTTTCAGTTTTTAAATTAGGTTTAGCCTTTGGGATTTGCGGCTGGGTATTGGTGCAAATCACTAATAAAACTGAAAGATTGCGATCTCCTTCAACATCATCAAACCTAACCGCATCGAATCCATCTGTGGTTGCATTTCAGACTAATTTAGGAAAGATTCTGCTCGGTTTAGGTTGGCTCGTATCAATTTGGGACAAATATCCTTGGCAAACTTTCACAATTAGTTTATTGATTGCATGGATGCTATGCGATCGCCTATTGAGACTCAAAAAGCCTATTGATTTAACTTATTTATTCTTTTGGATTTTACAAATTTTCTGGTTATGTCAAAGGTTAATTCCTGATGCTTGGAAAGGCACTTCAACACAGCAATTACTAACTTTGTTTCAGACTAAATCTGAAATTAGTTTGTTTGGAGTTTTACTATTTCCTTATTTGATTTTGACTCTAGTTATGGCAACAATTTATCGCGATCGCCAAAAGAATGCTTTAGCAAATCGAGGTGAACTACTCGCTTTAGGCTTTGGAGTTTTACTAACTGCTCTCAGCGCAGTGGGAACTTCTTTAACCATATTCACAAATTTATCGCTTACAGCCGTTGCATTACTTATAGTCCAAGCAAGGCGATCGCCTACTAGCAAAGACTTGCCTAGTCTGGTTTATTTCGCACATATCGTTACGCTCAGTGCGATCGTTTCAGGTGTTTATTTCTTCACCCGTTCTACTTCTATTTTCGGATGGGTCGGCTTCTTTTTAGCCACGATGCTTGTTGAATGGATTGGAGTTTTGGTAATTGGCAAATTTAGCCCTCACCCCCAGCCCCTCTCCCTAGGGGAGAGGGGAGCGATAGAACCTAAAGCAAAACTCTTGCCCCCCTCTCCCTCAGGGAGAGGGGCTGGGGGTGAGGGCATTCATCTTCCTGCATGGCGTGATAGTGCATGGCGCATCGGCGCAAGTTTAGCGGCTCTCAGTTATGTCCTGCTCTGGAACTCTTCATCTTTAGGGATTGGCAGCAATAGCGAATCAGTATTTCTGATGAGTTATTGGGGTGTGACTTGGTTAGTTGTACCTCTGTCCCTTACATTTTTAGGAACTTGGCGCGAATTTGCCGATCGCGATTTGGCGATCAGACTGAGCATTGCAGGACTGGCGATCGCGCAAATTTTAACATGGCAAAGTGACGGCTCGCGGGTGATTGGTTTGGGCGTTGCCTTTGCGCTGATGTTAGTCAATACTCGCCGTAGTAAATCGCTTTTCACCACCTTTAATACAGTCGGTTATGGCTTGTTATTTATTGCTTTTCTACTTTGGCAATTCAAGTCTGGCAGTGGCGCGATCGCGCAATTTATCTTCTGTACTAATGGCATGATTTTTAGCGCCATTCTGTTATACATGCTCAATCATTGGCTCAAATACCGCCGCGATCGCCGTGTTGCTAATCTCGATCTGCCATTAAATCAATCCTATTCCCAAGCCTTCGATATTTGGGCCGCGCTTCTATCGGTAGCTTTATTGAGTTCACAAACATATCAAGCAGCGCTAGTTTTTGGTTTTAATCAAGATAGCCAATTATTTATCAATCTTTTGCCAAGCACGATTTTAGTAGTTTTAGGACTGATTTATCGCCTCTGGCAAGAAACAGGAAGATCGCCACTCTGGACAGAATGGGCGATTGCGTGGAGCATCGAACTGCTGACTTCAGGCGCGATCGCCGTTACTAATGGTTCGGCAACTGAACTCGCGATCGCTAATCTTGCCCTTGGATTTGTGACCCAACTATGCGGTGATTGGTGGATGCAACGCAATGGTGAAGATGAATATCCCCGCAGTTGGGATGTTATTCCCTTAATTTACGGTGTAATGGGTTCGCTATTAAGAATTGGCAGCTTTAGCGGACTCACAGGCTTATTCTCACTTAGCACATCTTTAATCGGGATCGGGATCGGGCGTAGAGCTTCCCAATCTAATCCGATTTTTAAAGTGCTTACTTATCTCTCAATGGTTGTCGCTACTTTCTCAGTCTATGAGTTACTTTTCTATCAAATGGTGTCAAGTTCTAAGGGCGGTAGCCTCGGTGATGGCTTAGTTATTCTCGCGACATTAGGCTGCGCGATCGCCTATGCCTACAATATTTTTACCGACTGGATCGTGCCATATTTAAGACTTTCGCCTAAAGAGATTGGCATCTCTGCTCATTTACATTGGACAGCCAGCGCGATATTTCTAGTATTAGCAAGCTTTTTAAGTCCATCGGTTACAGGTGGCGCGATCGGTGGTGGAGTTGCGATCGCCTTGGCAGCTTATGCGATCGCGCAAGGAAGGAGAACAGATCTCTGGATCTATACAGGGTTATCCGCCGCCATCGGCGCGATCGCCTATTTTATCTTCTTCGCCTTCCCAAATCCTTGGTTAATTGCCAACTTTATCCAACCCTACGCCGCCGCGATCGCCTGTATTATCGCCGCAATTCTCTATCTCCCAGATTGGGAAGAATTGGGATGGACAGAACAACCTTGGCATAATTCCGCTTTTGCATTGCCGTTAATTTTTGCATTCATTACCCAAACTGCGATCGCCATACCTTGCTCACTTATTGTTGGGATTTTCTACTTAATTTATGCAAAAGTAAAAGACCAAATTCGCATCACTTATATCACTGTATTTTTATGGGATTGGGCAATTTTCGCTAATCTATCCCAAAACCTAGATCTATCAACTAGTCTCAGATTTTTGATCAATATTTGCGCGATTGGATTCTCTGGACTATATTTTGCTCAAGTAGAACCAAATCTGCAATCGCCTCACACCAAAGATTTACGCCACGCCCTACGCAGTCTACTCAGTGGCGGCATGGGACTAATCGCTTTTTTATATTCCTTCACAAGTACCAGTATCGCATTCTCGACTTGGGGTTTAAGTTTCGCTTTCATCATTGCGGGGCTGGCTTTTCGAGTCAGAGCCTATTTGTTTATGGGAACACTTACATTTATTTTACTTGTAATCACTCAAGCCGTTATATTAGTGACGCAATATTCTTTCCTGATGTGGGCGCTAGGGATCGTGGCAGGGATTGGGTTTATTCTGGTTGCGGCGAATTTTGAAGTAAGGCGCGATCGCATTATGGCGCTATTTCAGAATGTGACGATCGAGCTAGAAACTTGGGATTAGCAATTAACCGTTATAAAAAACCTATGCAAACCTAGTTTGCAGTTTATTTCCTGATTCAACCAAGGGAGTCGGCTCCTTCTTGTCCACAGGCTTAAAATCCGACTTAACTAGCCGTACTAAATTTATTGCAGCATTAACATCTCTAT
>JBDNJN010000041.1:0-6532 GCA_041687725.1 Pseudanabaena sp. | reverse complement strand
TTTTTGCTTTAGCTTTAATCAGACCATTTTTCCTGATCTTTGCTCCTTAGTTCAATCTTATTTTCTCTCCCAATATTTATCTCTTGCCTTTTTCTACAATCTTTACCCTCTAACCCTTTCCGAAAATGAAACCACCCTGCCCAGCCCCCCTTAAAAAGGGGGGAGAATATCTTCTTCCCCCTTTTTAAGGGGGATTGAGGGGGATCTTTTAGAGTTTTTACAAAAATTCTGGGTTTGGTTTGATCGCAAAGCGCGATCGCATTGGTGTTAACGACTCTGATATAATACATATCTGAAAAATAAATGTTTTAACAAACGCTTTTAAAACAAATTCATTAAGAAAAGTTAAGAAACATCAATGCAACTCACACATCGTCCTCGCCGCCTCCGCCGTAATCCTTCGGTGCGTAGTCTTGTTAGAGAAAACCATCTATCTGTAGATGATTTTATTTATCCGATGTTTGTTATGGAAGGAGAAAATAATCGCGTTGAAATTCCTTCCATGCCTGAAGCCTATCGCTTCACCCTCGATCTATTGGTTAAAGAAGTAGAAGAGAATTATGCCATAGGAATTAAGGCGATCGCCCTCTTTCCTGCTGTACCTGAAGAGAAAAAAGACCTCACTGGTAGCGAAAGTTTTAACCCCGAAGGATTAGCCCAACGCGCAGTCCGTGCCATTAAAGCCGCAGTTCCCGATATTATTATTTTTACTGATGTTGCCCTCGATCCTTTCACCACACATGGACATGATGGCATCATTGATGACAATGGCGTAATTCTCAATGATCAGACTGTGGAAGTTCTAGTCAAAATGTCGGTTTCTCAAGCCGCCGCAGGAACAGATTTTGTTTCGCCTTCGGACATGATGGATGGGCGCATCGGTGCGATTCGTCAAGGCTTAGATGAGGCTGGATTTGAGAATGTCGGTATTCTCGCTTATTCCGCCAAATATGCTTCCGCTTACTATGGGCCATTTCGTGACGCTCTCGGTTCTGCACCTAAATCTGGTGATAAAAAGACTTATCAAATGGATCCTGCCAACTCTCGCGAAGCAATTAAGGAAGTCTATCTCGATATTGCCGAAGGTGCAGACATTGTGATGGTCAAGCCTGCTCTGGCTTATTTGGATATCATCGCCAAGGTAAAGGAAGCAACTAATGTGCCTGTGGCTGCTTATAACGTCAGTGGTGAATATGCGATGGTCAAGGCGGCGGCGCAACTGGGCTGGATTGATGAGAAGAAGATCATGTTCGAGACGTTGCTGAGCATGAAGCGTGCAGGTGCAGATATTATCTTGTCTTACCATGCCAAGGCGGTTGCTCAACTTCTGGCTTCAGGCTATCGTCCCTAATCGTTTCCCATTAATTTTTGGTTAATAATGAACGCAAAAGAACTTCTCGAAAGTTACGCTTTGGGCGATCGCGACTTTAGTAAGCGATCGCTCAGTGGATTGATTTTGACTGGTGCGAACTTGTCTGGCGCGAATTTTATCGAGTCAGATCTTGAAGAGATTACGCTTGATGTTGCTAATTTAGAAGATGTGGAATTGAATCTGGCGAATTTGGTAAGAGCAAATTTGAGTGGTTCGATTTTGATTCAAGCAAATCTCAATGGCACAATTCTCGGACAAGCTTCGTTGATTGGCGCAAATCTTTCAGAAGCTTTTTTAATCGAAGCTGATTTAAGTGATGCTGTTTTAGTGGAAACAAACTTTAGTAATGCATTTCTGACTAGCGCCAACCTGACGCGATCGCGTTTATGCCGCGCTAATTTGTCAAATGCCTTTTTGACGGGTGCTTGCTTAAATGGTGCAGATCTGCGAGGCGCAAATCTGACTGGTGCAGATCTGACCAGAGCAAATTTAACGGGTGCAAATCTTGCTGGTGCGGATCTTAGCCACGCAAATCTAACTGATGCCAAGCTAAATTGGGCAAATCTAGCTAATGCCAAGTTAATTGGTGCAGATTTGACAGGAACTTATCTATCAACCCTGAAAAGCATTGAAGGAACTGATTTTACCGATGCTCGCAATGCGCCGAACTCAGTTCAGATTGTTAATATAGAAGAGTTAAACCCAGAAGAATAGAATTTTTACAATCAGTAGTTTGATACTTGACAGTAAAAATTCATCAACGTAAATCAAAAAGCTTATGCGCTTGTTTCGTTCACTCACCCGCCTTACAAATCTCGCTCTAGTCATGATGATCGCAGTGGCGATCGCTCTGCCAATTAACGACAGCGCCCATGCTCAAGCCAAAAAAGATGCTACAGAATGGATTAATCAAGGTCGGCAACTTTGGCAAAAAAATGATATCTCAGGCGCGATCGCCGCTTATCAACAAGCTGCTAATCTTGAACCAAAAAATTCCAAAATTTTAACCAGTCTTGGTTTTTTACTAAGCCAACAAAATAATTATTCAGGGGCGATCGCGGCTTTAGAGCAAGCGGCCAAAATGGATGCAAACAATGCCAAAGCCTTTAATGCGTTAGGTTTTGTCTATGTCCGTATTAAGGACTATGCCAGTGCTTTGACAGCCTATCGTCGGGTGATCGCCTTGGATCGCGAAAATGTTGATGCCTATAACAGCGTTGGTTTTTTGCTGACTGAACAAAAAAACTATACCGAAGCGATCAAGATTTATCGTCAAGCGATCGCGGTTACCCCCAGAGAAGCCAAGAGCTATCTTAATTTGGGCTATGTGTTACAGCTAAATGGCGATCGCAAAGGCGCACTTGATATTTACACCCAAGCTGACAAAATTGCGCCTTTTAATGCAGATATATTAGTCGCGATCGGTGGTTTGTTTGCTGAGCAAAATCAAAATACAGAGGCGATCGCCAAATACAAACGCGCTTTAGAAATTAATCCACGTCATCCCAAAGCCAATCTCGCGATTTCTAAATTATTTCAAAGTCAGGGCAGTTATGCCGAGGCAATCACGGCTCTTCGTCGTGCCGCCACCGCCCGAAATATCCCTACTAATAATTTGATCGAGATGCAACAAGCGATCGCCACTCTGTATATTCAGCAAGGTTCACTATCAGGCGCGATCGTTGCCTATCGTCAAATCTTGGAAGTTGAGCCTGAAGATGCAGCGACTTATTTGGCTCTAGGCAAAATACTCTCAACCCAACAACGGGCGATCGAAGCTCGCAAGATGTTAGAAAATGCTGAGCGTTTTTTCAATCAACAAGGTAATATCGATGGCTTAGCCCAAACTCGTAAAGCTCTATCAGAACTCAAATAGGCTGATGTTTGTAGCGCTAAGCGCTACAAACATCAGGTAGGCAAAAAACCAAAAAGCTGTGGCGCACGCGCAGCGTGCGCCACAGCTTTTTGGTTTTTATTTCGTTGAGCTACTTAATTGGACTTTGGACAAATTTAAAAACTACGCTATAGATGGTGGTTTGACCCTCAAGTTAGAGACTTTAAAACACTACCTATAACATTTGTCCAAAGTCCAAACTTAATCACCAATAAATAAAATATCCATTGGTGTGTCAGTATCCTGCCAATAAGCTACGGCAGATCGCAAAATATCATAAGCCGTTTCCCATTCTGTCGGCGCGGCTTTTGAAAATATCTCTGACTGGTCGTAGATCAACACATATCTTTCCGCAGGACACCAATCTAAGTCGGTAATGCACTCATCTAAGGCATCCCAATTATGCCCAAAATAATCTGGGAATTTCATGACTGTAGCGATCTTGCTTAAAAAAGATGGCTTATCACAAACCTCTCTACCGTCAAGATAGAAAATTTGAATACCTTGCTGCTTCAGTCCACTAGTAATTTTACCAATTACCGCAGAATCATTCTCTGGCAAAGTATTGGCAGGAAGTACTTGTGTTATGCGTTTGCTCATATTCTGACCTTACAACTTGAACTTCTGTAAATATTTTCTTCTCTATTCGATTACTTGCCGAAAAGTCTGATAGTGGTCATCTGTATAGTAAACCTCGCGATCGCTACCAATAACTAATCGACGTGTGCCTCTATTTTGGGCATCAACAGTCGGAACTGTATATTCTCGATAATAACCGAGTGATTGCTCTGGTAGTAGTCCTTCTCGATTTTTATAGATAATGCCATCTCTTTTGTGAGCAAAAGCAAAGCCCGATCTAACTTTTAGCAGAATATCTTCTGCTTCCATAGGTAAGTTTTTGATGCTTACTGTGGTCATAATTTGTGACTATCATGATTTTTTTAATAAATTTCAACTAAAGAAAGAGTGACGCTTTGCGTCACTCTTTCTTTAGTTAGGGATAGTTGCTGACTCTAAACCTGTTGCTTTGCCAAATTTGCGGAGCCGATCGCTTTCAGGTTCCATCCATGCATAGACAAAGTGACTGAAGCAATTAATTTTTGGTTCTGTCGCTCGAATAGCTTGCATTTGTTTCTCAAAGCTAGGATGTCCATCAAAGCCCTGTCCCCAAGTTCCTGCTAGGACTGGACAAACTAAGGTTTCGGGTGATGATTGGCGGACGACTTCAGAAACTTGATCGGCGACACATTTGCCATCATTGCAGAGGGCATAGGTCATCGGATGACGTTCCATATAAGTAGGAAAACGATCCCAAGGCTGCATTCTTGCTTCAAATTTACCTGCTTCATTAATATTCCCATTGGGGAAAAAGACAGTGCCGATCGCCATATTATTTTGCTTGAGCGGCGCTGATACCGCAGTTACAAAATTAATTACACCTTGATAGGCGTGATTAGTGGCGATATTCCAGAGCAAACTTTCGGCGATCGCGGCGGTTTCTCTCAAATTTTTAATATTAGTCGGTTTCACCTTGATAGTGTCGGTGAGTTTCTTCTCAGTTTGAATCACATCATCAGCCGTGATACCACCACTTTTGAGATAGAGCGACATTAGTTCTCGCACATTTTTATCGTCAATGCTACTCAACAAAGCCGATCGCGAAGATTGTCCGTGAATCCATAATTGCTTAACGTTATCGATCAACGCAGCAGTGGAATTGGTGGGATAGCGAACATAGTCAAACACCATGCCATCGGGCTGACGTTGCATTAGGGCTTTGACCGCAGATGTCAGATCGGCTTTAGCGATCGCGCTGTAAGGATCGACAAACAAATGATCGGCTTCATAGGCATCTTCGTAAAAAGCTTTTCCATTAGCAACCTGTTGGCGATCAAACTTCGTGTTGGCAATACTATTTTCCCCATTACCATTGAGGGCCAATGCTTCCGATCGCCCCTTGATTTCACTATAGCCATAGCCAAAGTTCATCGTAAATGACCAGCCATAAACCTTGATACCGCGCTCTTTACCGATCGCGATCGCCTTTTTCCACAAGTCATAATCCGCAGAAACTTCCCCCGCCTTGACCGATTCTTCCATCACCGATCGCCAAGGTGTCGGATTATCGGATACAGGTAACAAGACGCGCCCATCATAGAAAACTTCAATAAATACTTGGTTATAGCCGCGATTGGCAACTTTATCGAAGACATCTTCTAATACGCCCAATTTTGCATCATTGGGATAGAGGCGGATCCAAGTCGCTTGGGTTTTGGGCGCAAGGCGATCGCGACAGGCTTGCAAGTCTGATTTATGCTTTTGAATGATCGCCTGATATTGGGTTTGAGATTGAAAATTACTAGGATTTATGACTAAAGCTGATTTTCGTAATTCATGTTTACGCAAAATTTCCGTAGTGCTGACATCACAGGTCGGATTGCCCCAGAGAATTTTTTCAGGCAAAGATCCAGCGATCGCCCCGCCCGCAAATGCTGTACTTAAACTCATTACAGATGCGATTGATAGAAAACTAGACTCGTTCAGCTTTTTTAAAGCTTTTGTACATTTCATAGACTTTTCAAAAAGGTATTGCTAGAGATTCGTTATGGACGACGCTAAGCATCGCTCGTAGCCAGTTTAAGTTTTTATAGACGAACAAGTCTTAACAATGTGGCACACTGACAAGTATATTTCATGACTCGCTTCACCATGCTGCACAACCCCACCAGATTTAAGCCTAGTCCTATTGAAGATGATTCTGAAGAAAATGACGACGAATTAGAAGTTTATGACTTTAATGAACCCGAACCAGGAAGTCCGCCTGGAACATTAATCATTGATGAAGATGCGACTATTCCGAATATTTTCTTGATTGATTACAATGCTGACGAGGCGCTGGGTGTTCAGCTAGCGACACCCGAAGATTGTTTTCCCTATCTCGATAGTCAATCAGTCTCATGGGTTGATGTGCAAGGTTTAGGCTCTGAAGATGTAATGCAACGATTGGGTAAAGTATTCAACCTCCACGCTCTTGTGCTTGAAGATATTGTCAATATCCCTCAACGTCCCAAGGTCGAAAGTTTTGAAGATCAAGAATTGATCATCTTGCATATGGTGACTAGTCGTGAAAACGGTAGGCAGGGTGGTTTCATTTTCGGAAAGGGTTAGAGGGTAAAGATTGTAGAAAAAGGCAAGAGATAAATATTGGGAGAGAAAATAAGATTGAACTAAGGAGCAAAGATCAGGAAAAATGGTCTGATTAAAGC
>JBDNJN010000298.1:0-5896 GCA_041687725.1 Pseudanabaena sp. | reverse complement strand
TCTTTTCACTCGATCACCCTTTAGAGACCTTAATGGCTTTTCCTATCATAACCACTGGCTGCGAAATCTTCTCATTGCTTCTTCTCTCAATGGAAGAAGTATGGATAAATCTATCAAACACAAACTAAAGTAGAACTAGAATCATCTCTATCAGTAACAAAAACCTCAATTCTCACTTTTTCTCCTTCAAGTTCAGTGGGTAAAGGCTGTTCAAACAAAAGAACACCATTTTCACAAGTAGCAGTTAAAACAATCATAATTTTGCGCTCTCAGAATCAGCGTCATTATTTTCAATTACCTCAATAGCCGTAAGTGCTTGCGCTAATCTTGATTTGTATTCCTTCAAAAAGATATCTAATCTTTCAAATGGATGCTTATAAATTAAAGTCATTAACTTAATCTCCTTTCTAATACAGGTTGATTGACTAAAAATTCTAAGGCAAAAGGATTATCAGTACGTTTAGAAGCATCTAAAATCTCGATACCAACTACATTTCCCATCGCATCGAAATCTAAAATTACTCCCTCACTTTGTTCGTCGCTCTCTTCAATAGTTGATTCAGACAATAGGATTCTTAAAACATCAACAATGGGATCGTAAATAACTTTCATCATTCTCTCCAATATTTTTTAACTTTACTGGTTTTGTATATTGTAACTACAGTGAGCGATTCACCTCGAATATCTACAACTACCCTTAATAAATATTCTTTCTGACTAAGCTTTGATTGATAAATACTCCGTTCTAGATTTACAGAGACGATTTGCTCAGGATTCTGTACAACATCCTCAATTTGCGCTTGTGTGATGTTGCGCCTGAGCATTTCCTGTCGGGCATGGTCTGAGAAAATTATGTTATTCATAAGTCCTCTTAATGATGTGAATCAAGCTTACCACCACCGCCGCCGCGCCTTCCCACTTATGCCGCCTCGTTGCATTATAAATCGTGCCGCCATTCATGCAGATATAGCGCAACCCCGTAGAGCGAGTATCACCCTGCGCGATCGTATTTGTGGCAACCAACCCCAAACAGCCATCCTTTCGCAACAACGTAAACGCCCTACGGAAAAAATGCGCCACTAGATCAGCATTGCCGTGAGACTCAGGATTGACCACCTTTAACCAATCCAAATAGCCCTCAGAAGTTCCATTAATCAGCGTATTTTTACCCGCAAATGGTGGATTGCCAATAATCGCATCAAAACCGCCATTAGAGCCATCAAATACTTCGGGAAACTCAAGTTCCCAATTAAAAGGCGTAATGCCGCCACTTCGCAATTTTTCCGATAGCTTCTTTAACTCCGATTCCGAGCCTTGAGCAAGAATCGCGAGATTTTCTTTTTCGCGACTTTCCCGATCCTTTGCGTTTTTACCCTCAAAGAAGGCTAATAGCTTAGCATCCGCAGCAAGTCGAATCGGATCTAAATTTGTATCGATTTCCATTAGCTTCTTTTGTTTCTCATCAGCATCGCGATCGCTGAGAGTATCCGTTGCCTGAATCGCCAATCTCGCATTGGTGACTTCCTTCATTTTCGCTGGCTCAGTCAAGAATACATTTAACTGCGTAAATGATTGAAATGAGCCAATTTCGCGACTGGTCAACCCCACCAAAGAGTCACCACACTTCAGCGCATGATCGATAAACGTAAACGGTAAATCCTTCGCCAAAGTTGCCAACCACAGCGACAACTTCGCCAAATTCACCGCAAAGGGATTCTTATCCACACCGTAAATACAGCGCTGCGCCACCAACCGCCGCGCCAACAAAATCGAATCCTCATCTGGCGGCAAATCATCAGGCATCCCATCGCGTTTCCATGCTTCATCCACCAAATCCGCCAATGCCCGACAAGCCGCAATCAAAAATGCCCCCGAACCCATCGCAGGATCGCAAACCTTCAATTGCAAAATTTGCTCCGCCGTCGGCTGATTGCCCAAAGCTTGCAAAATCGGCTCAAGCGTCTTCTCCACCACCGATCGCGCCAACTTACTCGGCGTATAATGCGAACCACTCCGCCGCCGTTCTTCCGTAGGTTGTAAATACAAGGCTCCCACAGGCAAAAGATTAGAAGTACGGTGCGACACCCTGCGACCTAAAGCCGCCGCGATCGCCTCTAAAGTCTCTGCTTCTTTCAGTTCCTTCTGAGCATTACCTGAAATTTCACAGTTCGCCCAATCTTTTAACAATTTGGCGCGATCGCTCGGCTTCGCCGCTAACAAAGCCTGTATATCGATCACCACCGTCGTCGAAACCTTCGAGCCTTTGGGCTTGCTGGTCACACCCAAACATACACTCCGCGCCAGTTCCACCCGATAGCCCATGATGCCCTCATAGACCGAGCCGATATTTTCCACATCCAAAGCCCGATAGGAAAGCCGCTCACCATCTAACATCAGCAACTTGTCCAACACCTGAAAAATCGTGCGATCGGGAACGCGAGGAATTTGGAGAGTACCCGCATCTTGATAATGACTACCAAGCGATCGCCCTTCCAAAAAAGGATAGGCATCAGGATCGAATAACTGCCCATGTCTGGCTGGCAAATATTCCGCCGTATCCCCACCACCGTCATAAACCAACCGAAATAAACTCAATAACCAAGCCCAAGCCCCATAACGTTGCTCCATCGTGTCTGGATAGTTACTCGCATCATCGCGCAACTTTTCATACAGCCCCGTCACCGCATAGCTGCCCTGATAAATCTCATCATCAGGCATCACGTCACGCTCTTCGGCATAGAGCAGAAACACCAAACGCATCAAAACCGCTACCAGTCCGCCATAGACATACTGCATTCCTTCTGCACTATCAAGGCGAGTAAGAATTTTGCCATTAGCAGCAGCATGGGCGCTTTGAAAACCTGCTAATAATTCCCATAGAGCATCTAAAACCTGATCAGCAAGGCGTTCTGACACTTCATTTTGATAGAGACGGCTTTTTTCTAAGATCGCTTTGAGACGGCGATCGTCATTTGCCTGAAATACGCGATAGGCGCAAAGCAACATCTGCAATGCACTCAATAGCGATCGCCCCGCCACCTCAGTCATCGCCGCAAAGGGAAAAGTCAAATGCCCCGATGATTCTCCCTCTGGTGCATAGACTAGCCGTAATTCCTTGCAATTGGTCAACAGTCCCACAGGAATTTTTAAGCCTCGCAATAGCCGCTCAAATTTTTGCTGCGGCGTTGCTTCCCACCCTTGAGCCACTTTGTCATCCAGCCCAATCCCCATTTCCGTCTGTAGCACCAACATTAACCAGCCCTCACCATCTGGATTCGGGACAGCATAGGTAGGTTTAAGAGTTTCGCTGTAATTTTCTAAATAAACCTCACCCCCTTCAGGTGCATCAACTAAATCGCTCTCTTCCCATCCCAAAATCTGCTCAGTAAAAGCCCGAAAATCTTGCACAATGCCATCATCATCGATCAATCCTTGCAAGATCGGCTGTAACTCCGTAGCGATCGCGCGATCGGGAATTGCACCTGCGCGTTGTAGCGATCGCGCAGTTACCACCAATCCTACAGGCTGAATCAGCCCTAACCATTCCTTATGTACAAAAAGTTCGCGATCGTCCGACATAACAAGATTCCTTACAATAGACTAGGCTGAAAATGGATACAGGTTAGCGATCGCACCTTTTGAATGTTGTCAAAATCGCGATCGTTATGAATCAGCGTTAATTGATAATCGATCGCCAATTGAGCAATGCAACAATCAATAGTGCTTCTAATCGTTAATCCTTGTCGCCGTAGATCGTAGTAAATCCTTGCCGCAGAAATCCAAGCATCATCAGTTTGCTCAAGGTAATCTTGCTCTTGCAGATAGGTATGCAATAACGCCCACTCTTGCTCGTCTCGACTACCCTGCAATAATTCCATTTGCGTAAACCTGCTGAGGTAAATAATTTCATCACCCACCAACGTTTGCAATGCTGACCTTGCCACACTCGTGCGATCGCGAAAGATGCTAATCCAAACCGACGTATCAACTAGAAACATTACGATTTTCTCTCAATGCTTTGTAGTCGTAGTCTGGCGCAAACTGAATCTGTCCACTTAAATCAAGTAAGTTACGTTTTTTGCGCGTGCGGATTAGCTCTTGCAAAGCAAAATTTAGTAAATCCTTTTTTGTCCGTAAATTGGTTAGCCGAAACGCTTCTTCGACAAGGACATCATCAAGTTCGATATTGGTTCGCATCGCTTATAGATCAAGTAGTGAGTGCAATTTGTGTATAGATAAGTACATTATACACCTTAGCTAGTAGTTGGATATAAATAAACCAAACCGACAGGCTCAACTCGACTAGCCTTCACCTCATAGATTTGCTCAATTCGTTGCGGTTCTTGCACAATCTCCTGCTCCAACTGCATGATTCTTTTTTCCCAATGCTTCATATCCGCATCAATTTGTTTCCTTTCTTCCGCACTAAATAACGAAAGCTGCTGAACTTTATATCGATCCTGCTGTTGGAGAATGCGATCGCGCTGATCCTCTAACAATTGGCTCATTTCACTGGATTCTTTCTCACCGCGCTTCTTCAGTTCGCGTTCAGCCCGTTCCGTCAAAACTTTGGCACGAGCTTCTAAATGCGGAATCAAATCTTCAACATCGCGAGCAGCATAGGCTTTGAACTGATTCTGATGCGCTTGAGAAACATTACACAAAGAAGGTGTGGCTAAAGCATCTTCTAGTTCTCTCAAAACATCCTTTTTCCCTGTTTCGGTCAAAGGACGTAATTTTGCCCGACCGCGCAAAGCTGGATCGCTCCACTCTGCCGCTACTGCCACAATTTCATCATGCAACCTTGAGGCGCGATCGCCATAGAGCGACAATCGACCTAATGCAATTACTTTCGGAATCGCCTCTTTGGTATGGCAGACACAAGCACGGGTTAACTCATCATGCAGAAATCCCTGCGAGAGAAATCGCCCTAACAAACGTTGAACAAGGCGATGCTCTAAATGTAAATGTACCACCTCTCCATCAAGGGATTGCGGATCACGAAAAACGACGGGACGGATCGGTGCTTCATTGCGCCATTCCCAGAGAGACTGTCCTTTTTTGCGCGGCGATCGCAAGCTATCCAGCGCCGACAACCAAGTGAGATCCGCTTCCGAACCACTAACAGGAAAATTCCAACGGGCTGTATCAGGTGATTTTAAAGCTTCTTCGGGATTAAGTGCCGCTAAACTGTTTGCACCTAATATTTCTAAGGATGCTGATAGCGTTTCTCGAAAGTGGCGATCGTCTAGGTTCAGCCATTCCTTAGCCGTAGAGAGCATATTTTCAAGAACTTCTTTTTGTTGGCGCAGCTCTTGTAGTTCAGGACGGTTGTTTTCTAACTCTTCGAGAATTGTTGAGCTTCTCTCTTGGCTAGATTCATCAGTGAGATCTGCATTAGCGATCGCCTCAGTTATCACCAGTTCCTCACTAGCCCGAATCCCACTCTCTAACAATTTAGCAATATTTTTTTCGATCACAGGCGAGAGACTGCCTAACTCAGATTGAATCCTTTCCGTTTTCTGTACTAGCACCGCTAACACACGATCTTCCGCCCTTTGCGGTAGCGTAAAGTAATGACAGCGAACTTCTGATTCTCTTTGCAGTTTGCGATCAATGCGTCCGTTACGCTGCTCCATCCGACTAGGATTCCAAGGAATATCAAAATGAAACAGGTCAGCACAATAATTTTGTAAGTTAATCCCTTCCCGCGCCGCATCGGTGGCGATTAAAATTCGCAGGGGACAATTGCTTGGATGTTAGTGTCTTTAATTTTTCGCCACTAGCAGGAGAGAAAAATATAAGCCTAAAGTTAAGGAGGAACAAGATTTAAAGGCAGTGTCGCATGAGCATAGCAGAACGAGAACAACAAATTCTTCGGGTGAAAGCCAACAGT
>JBDNJN010000297.1:0-4314 GCA_041687725.1 Pseudanabaena sp. | reverse complement strand
TCTTTTCACTCGATCACCCTTTAGAGACCTTAATGGCTTTTCCTATCATAACCACTGGCTGCGAAATCTTCTCATTGCTTCTTCTCTCAATGGAAGAAGTATGGATAAATCTATCAAACACAAACTAAAGTAGAACTAGGCTTGTGCATCTAAAAGTCCAAGCGAGATTTATTGGATTTCCGCATTGAATTTGCTCGTCTTACTTCTGTCTCATCTTAAGAGTATATTGACTTTTCTGCACCACTAAGGACTTAGTCTGAGATAGAAAACGAATAATTACTTTAGTGGAGAGATTGCCATTTCTTAAAAAGCTGTGGCGCAAGCGCAAGCGTGCGCCACAGCTTTTTAAGTTTAGATCTTGGCTTTTAGTTGTTTGAGCAGCATTTTTAGTTCTGTGGCTAAGTTGTAACCGATCGCTCGATCGCCATAACGCCAATCTTGATAGATCTGCGTAATTTGGGCGATCGCCGATGCTTGCTGAGCTGAGACGCGATCGCCAAGACTAGCGACATATTCTTGAGGGGTTTGGTAAGAAGATTTAGGTTTGCCTTGCTCCGATAGCCATTGCAACATTTGTTGATAGGCCCGTTGCGGAATTGGCATTTTTTGTAAGCGCTGCAATTGCCACCACCAGATCGCAAATTGCCATAACGCCCAACCACCAATCCCGAAGCCAAAGGCGATCGCTAAACCAAAAGCAATACCAATCCAGCCCATTTCGATCAGCCAACTGACTAATCCGCCTAAAAACTTAGCGATATTGTTAAATAGCGATGTAAAAAAGTTATTGACTGGGCTTGGCAAAAACTGGGCAACCCAATTCCAAAAGGTCTGAATCACGCCAAAGGTCTGGTTGTTCTCGATTGATGGCGGAAATAGAGGACGATTCGGCACAGGATCAAAAGCAACCCAACCATAGACAGGAAAGAAAACCTCCACCATTGACTGCGTATCAATATTTTGGACTTCATATAGCCCTGTAAATGGGTTGAATTTTCCAGATGAAAAACCGACCACATAGCGAGTAGGAATGCCAAGCGATCGCAACATCACCGCCATCGTTGAAACAAAATGGCTTTCTTCACCGCCGCCTTGCTCAACAAATTGCGATACCAAATCACCTCTAGATTCGTCAAACTTTAAAGTCTTAACCGCATAATTTTGCTTGATGCTCTGGGCGATCTGTACCACGCGATCATAAGTATTATCTAAAGCGATCAGCTTACCCTGAGCATCTTGAGCAGTAGCTAAGAAACTCAGCGCCGTCTCACGAACTTGGGGCGCTAAATTTGCAGGAACTTTTAAATAATAATCACGAATTGATCGCGGATACTGATTGGGCATTTGCCGCAACTGTTGAGGATTACGGGAGACCACATTGGAGATCACCGTATAAGTGAGATCTTCAGGCAATGGACCAGGCCCGCGAATCATCCCTTCTTGATCCACATCCAATTCTTCGCTAGGAAAGAATATCTGCCTCGGCACAGCCGCCGCAGGCACTAAATTAGGGAAATTTGGTGACGTAATTGTATAAGTTTGCACCACCTCTTGGATCTCAATGGGCTTTATCTGCTTTGGGACACCGATAGCTGCATAGGTGGGGATTGGCAAGAAGAATTCATAATTGATGGCACTGCGTTTAATCGTGCGAATTTGGCTCGGATCATTACGAGAAATACGCCACCCCTTACCCGTATATTCGTCATAAGCCATCACGCGCCAAAATAGTTCAGCCTGCGATCGCACTCGCATCATCAACTCAGGTTTACGCCTTGTATTTGACTGTTTTGCTCCAGAAGAAGCCGTATCAATTTCAGGTGCAAACAACGGTGGTAATGTTTCTAGATCATTATTGCCGCCTGTCCCGCCTGTTCCCCCTGTTCCCGCGCTATTAGAGCCAGACTGCTGCTGCGTTTGCTGTTGTCGTGACAAAATCACTCCCTTAGGAATTTGTCTTTCTACTGAGAGGTTGACACTCACAGGGAAGTTACGAAGTTGAAACCCGGGTAAGCGCGGTAAAAAGGCAAAAATCGTTAATCCCAATACCAAGACGATCGCTAATAATCCTGACAGTGGCAACAGGGAAATCCCCATTTTTTCTGGCTGAAAACTGAGGGTTTTAACTCCTAAACGCGATCGATGATCGAGGAGTAAAATCGGTAGTCCTACCAACAAAAACGCCATTAGCCACAACGCAAATATCATCGTTTGGCTCAAAGTCGCCGCCAGCGCCATCAAGATCAATCCGATCACAATCGAATAGCCCAAATCCTTGCGGCGCGGTAAGTCAAAACTATGCAAAACCTGTAACTGGATCAGCAATCTCGCCAGTAATAATCTGGTTTCATCGGTATTACGCACCAAATCATTGAGAAATACGACCAACATCGCAATCATGGCGATCGCAATGAATAATTTCACAATTACATTACGCTTGCGCCGCGCATACCACGCCCATACTGCGGCGATCGCGCTAAGCGGAATTGCCCAAGCACTGTTCCCCGAACTCGCCACCGAGTCCATCGCCCCAATGCTGATAAACACAAAAATTTGCACCAGCACCCGCAACGGAATCGAATCTTCAACTCCCGCCACTGTAAATTCTGAAGCCTGTCGCAATTTGTCAAATGCACCAATCTTTGGTCGAGGCTGCGGAAGCGTATTCATATAGCACTGGTTTTAGAGATTATTTGGATCTTAACAATTAGTATAAGGGGTGATTTTATATAACTTTCTAAGAACTTTTTTATGTTTACATTCTCAAATTTCTATGTGTGTTGTATAAAATAATGAAGTAAAATATACAAAAAATTAGCGATCGCCTAGCAATAACGAAACCGTCGTTATGCATTGGAGGGGAGATCTAAGTTTTATGTTATGAGCAGAAATTAGCTAAACCAAACAGTTTAAGGCAACAGGAAAAATTCATGCTTGAGAATCAGAATGTCGGCGCAAACCTTGGCTTGAGCAATGCGATCGATGCTTTAACTTTTGGCTCTCTTCCAGATGCTTTTGGTATCGTCAAGGCAAAACTACAGCAAGTCGCTAGCAATTCCGACCTTTTTTCTCAGGTTTTCGGTGATAAGGCAAATACGGCTGAGATTTTGGCAGTGCGATCTCAATGGGCGATCGGTGATTTCAGTCAGTTACCATCTGTGCAGATTCTTTCTGATGCAAATATGTTTGTTGCAGATGGTGGATATGACAGTTCAACAAACAGTATTTATCTTTCAGACAAGATTTTTAGCCCAAATGCTGCGCCGATATATTCCGTATTTGGGGCTGCGGGAGTTTTGACCGAAGAAATAGGTCATTATTTAGATAGATTCGGGGCGGATACAAAAGGTGATGAGGGAGAAAAATTTCGAGATTCGGTATTTGGTTATGTGCTTAGTGACGCTGAATTAAACCGTATCAACACAGAGGATGACCACAGTTTTATTAATGTTAACGGTCAATCTGTAGCAGTAGAAATGGCGGCGGTGAGTGCTTCGACAAGTTCGATGCAAACTGCTCAAAATATTGGCGTGTTAGGCTCTACCTCTCAGATATTTACGGGATCGGTTGGGGGTAGTGTTAATGAGAATTACTTAAAGTTGCGAGTCACAACGCCTATGTTGCTGAAGGCTGATTTGAGTGGTTTGACGAGAAATGTCAATATTCGATTGTTTAATGAGCAAGGTTCACTGCTTCAAGGATCTTACAATACTGGATCGGCAACGGATTCAATCAGCCGTACTTTGAGTGCTGGTATTTACTATCTCAATATGTATCGGGAAAAGACTGGGGAAGTGGTGGTGGCTTTGCCAGGTGCGAATGTTACCAATTACTCACTCAACCTATCTACTACCCGATCTATTATTCTTCCACCTAGCACAACCCCAGTATCTACAGCACCTCCTTCGTTACCACCAGGTGGTGTTGGTGCTATTCCTACACCGTTTGTGCGCGTGACTAGTCCTAATGGTGGAAATAGCGTTGTGCGTGGTGGTGTTGCCAATATCACTTATCAAGACAATATTGCCGAAAATGTCAGGATTGATCTGCATAAGGGGGGAAGCTTCTATCGCAGGATCACTGCTTCTACGCCCAGTACAGGTAGTTTTGCTTGGTCAGTGCCATCTGATGTAGTGGCTAATGGTGTATCTGGAGTGCCAAATTGGGTATCATTGGGAACTGATTATACAATTCGTGTTCAGAGTGTAACTAATTCTTCTGTTTTCGATTCGAGCGATCGCAATTTTAGTATCACGGGTAAGGCTAGTTACGATCTTTTGGGTGTTGTTTCTGTTAACCCTAATACTGCTGTTG
>JBDNJN010000296.1:0-3405 GCA_041687725.1 Pseudanabaena sp. | reverse complement strand
TGTCCATTCAGAACCATAAAAGCGATTAAACATACCTCTTGCAGGATCTTTTTCGGCGCGATAATGCAGATAGCGTAGTTGAGCGGCTTTGATTTCTGCTAAATATTCAGGATCGGTTACAGGTTCAGCGCGATCGACAAAATCTAGATAGGCTTGTAAATATTCTTGAAATGCTCCAAAAACATGAGTTTCTACCGCCTCAGTTTCTTTCGGTCTTGTCCACAAAAATGCAGGTGAAAAAAACTGTTTCGCTTCTTCAGGAAAATCACCGCCCCAAGGTAAATGTTGCTGATATGACTCAAAAATTGGCATGATCGGCTGGCTATATTTTGCTTGATAGCTCAGATCGTCATGAAACAAGGGCTGCATATCGAGGGCGATCAGATGTCCACCAGGTAAAGTGACCAGATCGCCACCAAAAAATGGCAAATCATAATTGAGATGCGGAAAAATCACGAAGTTTAATACTTGCAACGCCGATCCACCTTGCACGTGAGCAGCACGAATCTGCCTCAGTTTTGGCGACTGATAGGCATAGCTAGTGGTTAAAACTTCGTTTTCATTTTTGCCCTTGCCCACGATCGCCGATTTTGATTTAAATCCACTTGGAATTGGGTAGGGCTGTAGATCTAAACGTTCTTGTAAAAGGGCGATCGCGTAGTCTAAAAATGGTTGATATAGAGTCATAAATATTTGATTAAGCTTTTAATTAAGCGCGAACTGCGGACACTGCCAATGGTTTCGCGTCTTCAAATAAGAAGCCATACAGAAACCTCTCAGCCCACTCATGTCCAAAGTAACTACTAAACAGCCCTGATGCTGGATCGCGTTCGGCACTGTATTGGTCATAGTCTTTCTGCGCTTTGACGATTCGCTGAATATCTGACTGATCGGTTAGAGGTGTTGCTTCGTCAAGCATCTGCCAATACAAGTTCAAATAGTCTTTGAAAGCCTCAAACACTCGTGTTTTGACGGTTTCTGGATCGGTTTTGGCAAAGAGTAAATATTTTGAGAAGTACTGATTGGCATCGTAAAACTTCATTTCCAGATTTTGGGCAAGATCAGGATACTTGTCATGTAATGCTTTCAGAGGATAAATGTACTTTTCGAGGTAAGCTGCATCTTGAAATAGCGGCTGAAAGTCCATCACGATCAGATTTTTAACTTGCCCGAAAGAGAGGAAGTCAATTCCTAGTAAGGGCAATTCGTACTGATGGCTGGGGTAAATGACGCTATTGAAAATCTGAGAAGTAGCGCCTGCATCAATGTATGTATAGCGAATCTTACGCAGCTCAGCACATTGATAGCTCCAACTCTGAATTGTGGCAGGATTTTTACCGCGCTCGCTAACCTGAGACTCTAAGCCCAATGGGATGTGGCGACTTTTCAAATCAAAGCGGTTAAACAATGATTTTTCAAGATGTTCAAGAAAAGGTTTATACATAATATTTTTAAGATATTTAAATATTTAAAAAAGATTTGAAAGATTTATATGACTGATAATAAAAGATTATTAAATGTGTGGCTTAATTTGTTACATAAAGCAATGATCCTTAATAATTGTCTAGCTTGTGGCGATCGCCTCAGCCCTAACTAAATTCTGTTTGTGTAGATTGATTAAGTCAGTATCTGAGACACATCGCCTTTCTGAGCAATAGGTCATCAAATACACGCCGTTCATCATTCTGATTGTACTGGCTCTCACCCGAAAATCATCTGTAATAAACCAGCAGCGCTCTTGTCCTTGGTTATTATCATATTCAGTATCAATTGTTAAGATTCCATCCTGACCAAACCAATAACGGCTAATTACAGGATTTCGCTCCACATAGCCTTGGTTTCTTAGCAGTTTTCCCGATCGCCCTGTTTGATCATCTGGCACGTCAACCAATACCGCCGCTTTATCAGGGTCGGGTTCTTTGACATTTTCTTCATGGGCTTGCCACATAAAGCTGGCTCCTCCTGCCGCGATCGCTGCGTCAATTCCCTGTGGTTCACAAATTGATTGGATGCGTGGATCACTTTGGCTAACTACTTGCACATGGATTTTTGATTCTCCTGACTCATCGGCAACCATATCAAAATGATGTACGGTGCGTTGGATAAACCAAACCCCTTCGCTCTTACGGAAAAAATCCATCATCGTCATCGGCGGTGAAAACACCATAGTTTTTCCTCAAAAAAAATAGAACCATTGACAACCTCTATGATTGTAGATTGGAGAGGGTATAGTCCTAATCAAAAATAATGTCACAATTACCAGCGATCGCAGTCTGCAAGCATCAGCGAAGTCCCCAAGCTGTTTTGGCGGCGATTAAAATCGGTGAGTCCCTAATTCACGCAGATCTTTACCAGATCGATCTGAGTGGATTTGACCTGCAAAATTCTAATTTCTCTAAAGCTTCTCTAATTCGAGCAAATCTCAGTCAAGCAAACCTAACTGCCGCCGATCTGAGTAATGCCGATTTGCGAGGTGCAGATCTCCGCAAAACGAACTTGCGACAAGCCAACTTACAGGGCGCTTGTCTGTATCGAGTCGATTTGAGCGGAGCCGATCTGAGTAATGCAAATTTAATCGACGCGAAACTAAAAGGCGCAAGGTATGACAGCCAAACGCTCTTCCCTGAAGGGTTTATGTATAAGTCATCGGGAGCCATTGGACCAAGAGCAAACTTAAATGGGGAACCTCTGAATACTGCTAATTTACGCAATGCCGACCTTCAAGAGGTAAATCTTTTGGGAGCCTATCTGGGCGGAGCCGATCTAACAGGGGCAAATTTGCGGGGGGCGCGTTTAGCTCAGGCGGACTTACGAAGATGCTTTTTGACAGGTGCTTTTTTGCGTAATGCGCGGATGAATGGGGCAAATTTGGCTGGGGCAGATTTGCGATCTGCCGACATGACAGGTGTGGACTTTGAAAAGTTTGAAAGCATTGCGGGTGCTGATTTTAGTCAAGTTCAAGGATTAACCGATGCAATGCGATCGCGCCTCCTCTCCCAACCTCAGCAGGAATTAGAAACCCTTAATTCACTAACCCTCAAGACAACCTTAGCAAGTTTAAGCATCAACTTGCTATGAACCCACAAAACAAGGATAGTCATATCTCCCTGAGCCTAGAACAGGAATTTATTCTCAAAACTCATGAGAAAAATATTAAAAACTTAAGTAGTCAACAGTGCCAAGAGCTTATTCTAGATTTGCTGCGGCAAATGATGATTAAGGACAACTTGATCAAGAGCATGATTAAGCGAGATATGTTGCCGTTTAGCTTAACAAGCGGGAAGCCCCGCGCTCTACCCGTTTACAAGGGTGAGCGACGGGATGAAAGCGCGTCCATTGAGGGGTTCGATGCCCCGAAAATGGACAATTATCTTAACTTTAACTACAAAAACCTATACAGGGTAT
>JBDNJN010000295.1:0-10304 GCA_041687725.1 Pseudanabaena sp. | reverse complement strand
TCTTTTCACTCGATCACCCTTTAGAGACCTTAATGGCTTTTCCTATCATAACCACTGGCTGCGAAATCTTCTCATTGCTTCTTCTCTCAATGGAAGAAGTATGGATAAATCTATCAAACACAAACTAAAGTAGAACTAGTCCTGATCTAAGTATTACTGTTAATGAAATCTTGGGATAGAAAATCTAATGGCAATATAGTCGTTGTTACGGGAATTGGCATGACAACCGCGATCGCCTCAGATCGCGAAAATACTTGGCAAAATCTCTTGGAGGGTAAATCAGGAATAGAGTTTGATTCTCAATTACAAATTCCTGTTGCAAGGATTAATTGTGTAACAAATTCCCATTTATCGAGATCGCAATATTTATTAGAAAAAGTCGTTATCGAAGCGATCGCTGACGCAAGTTTAGAAATTCCCTTATTTGACTGCGGTGTCGTAATTGGTTCTAGTCGAAGCAATCAAAGAGAATTAGAACTATTACTCGATCGCCCTCATCAAAGCTTAATTGAAAATTATTGGCAGACTTGTCAACCAGCTAATCTATCTGCACAAATTGCAAATCTATTACAAACTCAATCTCCTGTACTTGCACCAATGGCAGCCTGTGCAACTGCAAACTGGGCGATCGCCCAAGCTTGCGAATTAATTCGTACTGGTCAATGCGATCTGGCGATCGCAGGCGCAACCGATGCCGCAATTACACCATTAACGATCGCAGGATTTCAGAAAATTGGGGTGCTAGCAAAATTAGGTGTGCATCCTTTTAGTCATGAGCGCGAAGGTTTTGCGCTAGGTGAAGGTGCGGCGGCTCTGGTATTGGAGTCTCTAGATTCAGCCAAACAGCGCGGCTCAAATATTTATGGCAGGGTTTTAGGCTGGGGGATTACCAATGATGCTTACCATGCAACTAGCCCCAATCCTGACAACCAAAGTGCCGCGATCGCCATTAGTGATTGTCTGAGGCGATCGCAAATTAACGCTGCCGACATTGGCTATATAAATGTTCATGGGACGGCAACAAAAATGAACGATGCTCGCGAAGCTGCATTAATTCAAAAAATTTTTCCAAATGCCAAAGTTAGTGCCACCAAAGGTGCAACAGGGCATACTCTCGGCGCAACAGGCATGATCGAAGCTGCATTTTGTCTGTTAGCTTTGCGCGATCGACTTTTGCCGCCCTGCGTTGGTATGCAAACCCCTGCCTTTGATTTGGACTTTGTTCAGCAAGTGACGCGATCGCCCGATCTCGAATATGCGCTTAACTTCAGTTTTGGCTTTGGCGGACAAAATGCGATCGTTGCTTTTGCTCAATAGGCTGTAGGGGGTTTGAGCAATACAAATAATTTTTTAAAAGTGCCGCTTCGCGGCACTTTTAAAAAATTATCTGGGTTTTATAGCAGCGCAAGGCGCTGTAGTTATTTCGTTTGATGATTGCAAACCCAAATTCATGTACGATTTTATTCTGTAAAACATGCAGCATAATTATCTAATTGCATCTATTTTCTGACTGAGATACTTGTGCCAAAACCGTTACAACTAATGTGGGCTTTATCTGGACTATTGCTGACAATTGCTAGCACGTTCATTCAACCTTCCATGATCTTGCCATCCCTCACAGGTCAGGGAAATAATGTGGCGATTTCGTCTATCAGTGTCACGATGCAGATCGGCGCAGTTCTGCTCACAGGTTGCCTTGGTGGGCGTTATGCTGCTCTCTTATCTCAAATCATTTATATTATTTTGGGATTAAGTGGATTTAGCGTATTTTATCAAGGCGGTGGATTGAGTTATCTCAAGTCTCCTGCTTTTGGATATTTACTTGGATTTGTTGCTGGGGGATGGCTCTGTGGATTTTTAGCTTTTTTGAGACCACCAAGTTTGGGGCGGATGGCGATCAGTTGTTTTGGTGGATTGTTGGCAATTCATTTGATTGGCATCATCTACCTAGTTGCAATCCAAATTCCTGACTTTAGCGCCATCCAAACTTCATTCTGGCAATATTCTGTCCAAGTCTTATCGGGTCAGTTTTTAGTTGTATGTGCCACTATTGTCATAGCGACAATTTCTCGAAAATTATTGTTTTACTAATAAGTAAAAAGCTAGCAATACTTTGTATTGCTAGCTTTTTGCTTGTTAGTAATTGCCATTTTGGTAAATGTTAAGCGGCTACTAAATATTCACGAGTTTGTTTCGTAATATCAGATTGACTCACAAATGTATCAACACTTGGCAAAATAGCAAACATCTGATCGATTCTTGTGATCTCAAATACAAGACGTACAGAAGGTTGCTGAGAGCAGAGTAGTAAATTACTCTTTTGTGAATGCATCAATTCGAGAGATCCCAAGAGCTTTTGTAAACCTTGACTATCAATAAATTCTACATTTTCCATATCAACAATTAAGACAGGAACTTGTTTGTTGTTCATCATCATATTGGCTGAAACCCAAGCCTCAACTTTACCAAATAGCTCAGATCCTGCAATGCTATCGAATTTGCTATTTGTAAGTTTAATAATGAAAGCGGCTTCACCATTTGAATCTTGATGAAAGGATAGTTGGTTAACTTTAGTAATTGTATCCATTATTCTTCCCTGTAACTTTTTTGAGAGAGTTAATATACTTGTCTTTTGACAGCAGCTTGCTTAAACAATTACCTTTGCTTGCTTGATTGCAGAAACTAGTTTGCTATTTCTTGACCTCATTATTCTCCATTTTTCAAATTAAAAACTATTGTGAGGTATGCAAAAGTTGGTAAAAAAATTGTAAAAAGTTATATAAAAGTTATTGCTTGTTATCTTGCTATAAATTTGATAAAAACTATGTAGTTACATATACCAAAACAAAGCTGAAAGAGTTACATCGGATCGGATGATGAACTCGCAACTTGTATTTACAGACCAAGATTTTTTGTAAAAGCCCCGCTTTGCTGGGCTTTTACGAAAAAGCCTTGTGTGGGTTTGTTCTCAATCTGCTGTAGGTGCTATTTAGATCGCAAAACGCTTTTAGACGATCTCACCAAATAGGTCGTAATGATCGGCGGCGGTGATTTTTACGGAAAACATTGAGCCAAGGGTTGATTTACCCAAGGGATCGCGTACATAAACAACGCCATCAACATCAGGAGCAAATCTCGCCGATCGCCCGATTAGTTCGCCAGTATCAGGATTTTCCTGCTCGATCAAGACATCAACGGTTTTGCCAATTTCTAACTGATTATTTTTGAAGGAAATTTCTTGTTGAGCAGCCATGATGCGATCGCGGCGCTCTTCTTTGACTTCTTCGGGCAATTGATTGGGCAAATCAAAGGCGGCTGTACCTTCTTCGGCGGAGAAGGTGAATACGCCCACATGATCGAATTCATGGCGTTTCACAAATTCTAGTAAATGCTCAAATTGTTCTTCAGTTTCGTTGGGGAAGCCGACAATGAAAGTAGTACGGGTAATCGCATTGGGGAGCGATACTTTAATTTGCTCCATGATCTTGTCATTGATCCGCCCTTGCCAAGGACGATTCATGGCGCGTAAAACATCAGGGTGCGAGTGTTGCAATGGCAAATCTAGGTAAGGAACCACGTTAGGCGTGGACTTCATCGCGTTGATGACTTTTGGGGTGAGTCCTGTGGGATAGGCGTAGTGCATTCTGATCCAAGGCACATCGACTTGACCGAGCGCAATTAAAAGCTCAGCAAGGCGAGGCTGACCGTAAATATCTAGTCCGTAATTAGTCGTGATTTGTGAAATTAAAATAATTTCTTTTACGCCTTCAGTGGCAAGCCGATCGCATTCAGTCACAATCGACTCAATCGTGCGCGATCGCTGATCGCCGCGTAAATGGGGAATGATGCAAAATGCACAACGATAATCGCAGCCTTCAGCAACCCGCACATAGGCAACGGCTTCGTTGGTGGTGCGATAGCGTGGCACGGTGTCATCGGCAATATAGGTAGGAACTTGAGTAATTTCGGTAACTCGTTCGCCTTTTTCGGCACGTTCGATCACATCGACAATTTTTTGATAATCCCCCGTTCCGACCAGTGCCACTGCTTCAGGAATTTCATCCAGCAATTCTTGTTGAAAATGTTGCGCCATGCAGCCAGCAATGACGATGCGTTTGCCCATTTCGGCAAGTTCAACTAATGTCCGCACCGATTCACGGCGTGCATCCTCAATAAAGCTACAGGTATTGACGATGACATAATCAGCCAATTCTTCGTTGCTATCGACTTGATAACCCGCTTGCACTAGCAAGCCCAGCATATGTTCCGTATCGACACGGTTCTTTTCGCAACCCAAGTGGGAAAATGCGATCGTGGGTTTGACGGTTTGAACCAGATTGACCATATTTTACAGTGACGCAATTTTTAGCGTACAAAATTTCAGACACTCTAGCTTAACAAAACTTAAGCGCCATGCGATCGTCATGATTAAAATTATAAAATCAAGATTCTGATTCTTCGGCAGTTGGTTTGGTCTTGCGCCCAAATCTTTCAACACAGCCTTGAGAATTAGCTTGCACCAGTTTTGCAGTTGGCCCCAAAGTGACATCTTGATAAAGGCGATCGTATTCCCTTTGATAATGCGCCGCCACAATATCATTTTGAATCGCAACCAAGATCTCATCATTTAGATGATTTGCTGCTTTTGTCCAGTTGTGGGAACCTGTCAGAATTAAATTGCGATCAAGAATCGCAAACTTGTGGTGCAGAGTATCTCCAGAGACCAGATTGGGAATGCCAACGGTTTTGATTGGTTGTTTCCACGCGCTGCTTTTGCCTGTTTTACAATCTTGACTAGACTGCAATCCCCACATGCTGAGGGTTGCTGAATAATCCCGATAGGCAAATTTAGGTTCAATTAGCGCCCGAATCTGGACATTTACCTGTTGGCGCTCTTCGAGAATGGTGGAAATAAATTGTTCAGAAAAGACAAATAGAGCCATATCCACAGTTTTTTGAGCGCCTGCGATCGCTGTGGCAATTAAACCATTACTAGTTTGTTCGCGAGCCGTATTTTGAGGATCGGGAGAGAATTTGACGCGAATTTGCGCTCCGCCAACAACGAGATAATCAATTTTCCGAGAGGGCTTTTTTGTGCCAAATATGCTGTCGGGTTTGCCATTTGGTCCATCGCCCCACATGATCTTAAATTCTTGTTTGAACTTAGCCGCAAGCTCTTTGCTATCAATACGCAAAAGGTTATTGGCATTACCTCTCGTATCAGGCTTGGTGAAGTCGCCGTGAATGTCACTCATAGTGTAATTGGCTGAGCCAAATAGGACAATCTGATCATCAATCACTATAAACTTATGGTGCATAAGCCCACTGCCCTTCGAGCCATCAGCAGTATCATCAATCCAAGGCACATTAGTCGCTTTGATCAACCTTAAAGCATCACGACGATCTAATTCATCTTCACTTAGCCGACCGTCTTTATCGATATCAGCAAACTTTTGAAATTCTTTGTAGCGATCGCGATCGCGTACATTCATCTTCTCAACTTGTGCGGGTGTAACCTCACTCCAAGCTCGACTGTAATTATTCTCAAGAATCAGCCGAACATTTACACCCCGCAATTTTGCATCAATAATTGCTCTAGCAATATTGGGTAAACGTAATTCTTGGATAGCGATATCAAGACTAATCTTGGCTTTATTGACATTATCAGTTAGCACTTTTTCGAGGTTGTCACCGAGTCTCTCAATGTTGCGATAGGGATCGGTGTATCGGGCGGCTTGATTCTGATTAAAAAATACTTGGATATTCGGATGCTGCGGTAAGGGCGGAACTATTCCAGCCTGAGATTGACAGGCATTAGCAGCGATCGCAATTAGTAGCGTTATCCCGCAAAAGAGCAACCAATAAATAATCTGGCGAGACAGCGATCGGCGTTGATGACGTAACCGCGAATAGGTCAAATAACCCATACATACAAGACTGCAATTTTGGCAATCCTAGTCTACAGCCTTAGGGTTGATATCTAGTCTGGCTAAATTAGTGATTATTAACTAACTTGGCGAATTTTACCTTGATCGACGGCTTGCATCAAATATTCCAGCGCTTCGTAGTCAGTATCTGTAATATATCCTTGAGCAGAAAGCTCATGATTGATCATGTTTTCTAGTTCAGGGGTAAGTTGTTTAACAAGAAGAACACGGTTGACTAAGTTTCTGATGACACTCTTGCTATGCATGATCTTTATACTAGGCTTATGTTTTGATAAGGATAAAACTAAAGAAGTAATACTTTTGGAGTGATGATGAACCGCGCTTTGCATGATTCACCGAAACATACGATACGCGGGAAGCTCTGCGCTTTAGCGCTGAGAGGTAAGCGAACGGCGGTTTCAACCGCCTTATTCTTTCAAGAAATGCGTTATGATTAGAAAGTGAGTAAGAATAACCATCCGTGCAAAGAATCGATTTGATAAGGTGTAACTCCTGATTTGTTTCGTCTCGGTATATCCGTAGCCTGAGCAGACAAGCAATAGTCAATCGTGGAGTGCGATAACTTCTAAGTTGATGGACTCAGAAAATATAAAACACACAAGTAAGCGCAATTGCATCGGCGAAAGCCAGTTGTTTTGAGCGTCTAGGGGCATTTTGACAATGCCTTTGAAGCTTAGTAATAGGCTATTCAAGAATCTCAGTCGCTTCGGCGCTGAGAGTGTCAACTTTGCCGTTCTAAGACTACTTCTCTAAAAATAAGTTTCCTCCTAAATCAAAAAAATAGATGTGATTTACATTTGTTGATAGATGTGACTTTTACCTATACATGTTGGTGATGGCAATCACAATATATAGCTAGCTGTCGCCACTGATATTACTCCCTTCCCAGTGAAGAATTAGCGTTGCGGCGCGGAGCGCCGCAACGCTAATTCTTGGGTTTTATGTCTTAACATACTTGGCGACAGCTATAACTTAACCAATTTCAGTGGCATGAATTGTTTGCTCGAAACGTAGTAGCTCCAGAGAGCGATCGCCATAGATCGACTCAATGTTTTCTTCGCAACAGGCGATCGCAAACTCATCTAATTCTTCTGGCTCAATGCCAAACATGTCATAAAAAGTTTCGGGTTCAACTCGACAAAAGCGCGGACGTTGATCGTAGATTGCACATTGGCGCTTGAGGCGATCAAAATTAATACACCAGCCATCATTGCCTACCATGCTCAAATATTGTTGCAGTTCGGCGGGAGTGAGGTAGTCTGCAAGGTCAGGGCGATCGCTGGGATCGAGATTACAGCAAGCACCACAGCCGCTAATACATTGCCAAGTTGCCATTGTTTCTATTTTTTCTTTTCTTCTTTCAATATAACAGTGTGATTGGAAAGACAATCGCATAAAAACCCAAAAAGCTGTGGCGCACGCTTCGCGTGCGCCACAGCTTTTTGATTACAAAGTCGCGTACCAATCGCGAATTAAGCCATTGACTATCTCTGGGCTTTCATCATGGGGGCAATGCCCTGCATTAATGTAATGCTCAGTCAGTGATGGATAGAAATCACGGAATTTTGCACCCCTAGCACGAGAATTCATCCAAGGATCACCTTCACCCCAAATCATTAATAAGGGACAGGCGATCGCCTTCAATAACTCATCGACTTTTTTACCTTGAGGCGTGCTAAATACCGATGCGAAAACTTGGGCTGCACCTTGATCGCAGGATGGTCGATAAATCTCTTCGACTAATTGATCGGTGACGGCTGAGCGATCTAAATACACTTTTTGTAAAGTGCTGCGGATGCGTGATTTCTGGCGAACAAAGGCAAATAGTAATTGATTTGCCCAAGACTGGCGCAAAACTCCCTGCATAGTTTGCCCGATCGCCTTTTGCATCGGATTAACTTTTTTTGCGCCAAGGGGATTAGTGTCGGTAAATGGGCCCGCACTGTTGAGCAGGACAACGCCTGCCACTGATTGCGGATAGTCAGCCGCTACACACAACGAAGAGTAACCGCCAAGGGAATTGCCAGCAATTACAGTCGGGCGTTGGATTTTTTCGGTAATAAAGTCATGAAGCTGATCGCGCCAGAGCTCGCCGCTATATTCCCATGCAGGTTTTTGCGATCGCCCAAAACCTAACAAGTCGATCGCATATACTTCAAAATCTTGACTAAGTTCCGAAATATTTTTGCGCCAATGATCAGTGGATGCGCCAAACCCATGCACTAACAGCAACGGTGGACGCTGAGAGTTATGCCCTGCTTTGACAAAATAAATTTTTTGTTCGCGCCATAGCCAATATTGACCAGCGATCGGTTCAATACTTGTTAAAACCATTGGGAATATTTATATATAAGCTTTATATCGACAATTGTTACATATCTTCATATATATCGTAACCTTACCGTAAGATGAGAATGGCGATCCTAAAGCAATAATTTATGAATCTTGGCAAGCGCAATCGTTTCTCCGCGAACAAAATTACCGTGCAATTGCTCCGTGAGGGCATTGTCGAATCGATTCACTGTTGCCAAGCTGCGGTAGTCGATACGCGGGGGCGAATTCTCTCAGCCGCAGGCGATCCCCAGACGACTACCTTTGCGCGTTCTTGCCTAAAGCCAATTCAAGCTCTGCCTGTCTCGATTACTGGCGCACAAGAACGATTTAACCTTTCCGAAACCGATCTCGCGATTATTTGTGGTTCGCACCAAGGCACGATCGCCCAAGCACGACAAGTTTTTAGTATTCTCTGGCGCTGTGATGTCGAGCCAAGTGCATTGCAATGTCCCATCCCTGACTGCCAAAAAAGTCCTCTTCAGCATAATTGCTCTGGCAAACACGCAGGGATGATCGCTATTTGCAAACAGCAAGGATGGCAGATTTCATCCTATATGGATCGCAATCACCCTGTGCAGCAACTCGCCCTCAACACCATGGCCGATTTACTGCATAGACCTGCCGCCGAATTTATTTGCGCCCATGATGATTGCGGTGTGCCGACTTATCTATTGGAAATTGGTCAACTTGCTCATCTTTATGCTCTACTCTCTTCCCATGACCAAGTGCATTTAGAACGAATTACTCGTGCGATGATTAGACATCCTGATATGGTTTCGGGTGATGGACAGTTTGATACTGAACTGATGCGCTTGACCAATGGTGAAATTCTCAGTAAATCAGGCGCAGAAGGTGTCCAATGTATTGGACGCATTGGCGAAGGATTGGGACTAGCAATTAAGGTGATAGATGGTTCTAAAAGAGCAAAAACTGCGGCTTCTATCCATTTATTAAAACAATTAGGCTGGATTAATCCCACAGTTGCCCAAAGTTTAGAAGAATCTTTTGTCTCGATGGGTAAATATAGCCGATTAGAAGTGCTTGGGGAGTTGTCTTTAGCATAGAAGAACTATTGATTCGTTTTCTAGATCCAAGCAAAGACTGTGTATATTTTCTATGTGTTGAATAGATTTATCTGAATTGCTGGTATTTTTTCGATAATCCAATAGGAATATTTTTAACAATGAATATGAGTTTTAACATTGATTTAAAAGAAATTGCGGTTAGAGAAAGCGAAAGAGTGGAATGGAAAGAAAATGGAGATGATATTGAAATAGCCAAAAAAATAGTAAAAACGATATCTGCATTTGCTAACGATATTTCTAACTTTGGTGGTGGATATGTTGTTTGTGGAGCAAAAGAAAGTAAAGATGTGTATGGCTTTCCCAAAATTAAATATATAGGATTGACCGCTAATAAACTAAAAGAGATTGAAGGGAAAGTAACTCAATATTGCCGAGAGCAGGTGCATCCTTCTCTATGTCCGATTGTTCATGAGATAAAAAATCCCGAAAATGACGAAACAAGGATTTTAGTGTTTGTTGTTCTAGCCAGTCCTGATGCTCATATTTACAGGGATGGTCAAACTTCCACTTATTATGTGCGGATCAGCCGTGAAACGAGAGAAGCAAGAAATGGCATTTTGACACAATTGTTAATCAAAAAGCAGAAACTAGAATTTTTTGATAAACGGGTCAATGCTCAAACTACAGAAGCTGACATTGATGTTCTTCTGTTTAGAGATAGTATGCAGGAAATGGGCTTACTCTTTCCTGAAAAATCCTTGGAAGATTATTTTTCTGATAGAGAACAAATCGCCGAACTTGTTTCTCCATTATTTGTACGGACAAATTTAGATAGGGTCTTGCATCCCAGAAATTTCGTAACGTCTCAATAACCACTGGTAAAATAGGGGGTTGCCAAAAGAGGCAAAATCTGGTTTAACAAAGAGATGAGTATCAACAGCAATACTAACCTAGTCGAAACAAATACCCCAGTCACGGAGGTAGAAGGTTTACGTAG
>JBDNJN010000040.1:0-3259 GCA_041687725.1 Pseudanabaena sp. | reverse complement strand
TGTTGATCGGAGGGAAGCGATCGCACCTAGCTTGAGAGCAACAGGTTTAGACGTTGGGTTGAACCATTTCTATACCGATGCTCAAGGTGAAGTAGTTGAAAATCCTCGATGTCTTAGAACGTCAGAGAGCAAACTTAAAAAGTTACAGCGCCAAGTTTCTAAGCGTAAAAACGGATCGGCTAACCGCAAAAAAGCAATTAAACGATTAGCAAGAAAGCACTTACAAGTCAGTCGGCAGCGTAAAGATTTTGCAGTAAAAACTGCAAGATGCGTAGTTCGGTCTAACGACCTGATTGCCTACGAAGACTTGCAAGTGCGGAATATGGTTAAAAATCATAAATTAGCCAAGTCAATCAGTGATGCAAGCTGGTCAATGTTTCGGGATTGGGTTGAGTATTTTGGCAAGGTATATGGAAAGGTGACAGTTGCTGTTCCACCTCACTATACGAGCCAAATTTGCTCAAGTTGCGGAATATTGGTTAAGAAAACTCTAAGTACCCGTACCCATATTTGTAAATGTGGCTGTGTACTTGATCGTGATCATAATGCTGCACTGAATATCTTGGCTCTTGGTTTAAGTAGGGTAGGGCCTACCCAAACTCAATACGCCTGTGGAGAGTTCGACCTCTGCCAAGTAGATGTAAGTCTACTTGGTAAGTTGTCTCGCTGAATCAGGAATCTCAGTGGCTTCAGCCCTGAGAGTGTCAATCGAAGTTAATTCATGAACTATAAAAGTTGGTTATTTGTAATTGGCATAGGTGAAGATGGTTTATCAGGACTCAGCCCGATCGCCCGATCGCTAATTGATGCTGCCGAAATATTAGTAGGCGGCGATCGCCATCTTGCCATGTTGCCAAACGATCAGCGATCGCGCTTAATTTGGGCCTCACCGATTGAAGAAACCATTCAAAAAATTAGCGATCATCGCGGTAAATCTGTATGCGTATTAGCAAGTGGCGATCCCATGTGGTTTGGTATTGGCACAACTTTACTTAAACGAATTCCCATCGAGGAAATCTCAATTATTCCCGCACCTTCCACATTTAGCCAGATTTGCGCTCGACTAGGTTGGTCGATGACTGAAGTAGAAACCCTGAGCCTATGCGGTCGTCCTGCTTCACTTCTACAGGCTTATATCTATCCCGATGCAAGATTATTGATTTTAAGTTCAGGCAAAGAAACGCCTCAAATTGTCGCTAATACTTTAAGCGATCGCGGTTTTGGCAATAGCAAAATCACTGTATTAGAACACCTTGGCGGATCCAAAGAGCGGATTATTTCTGTCACCGCCAATCAATCACCAGATCTTCCAGAATTCGCCGATCTTAATGCGATCGCTGTGGAATGTATTCCTAATCCTGATGCTCAACTTCGATCGCGCATGGCAGGGCTACCAGATATCGCCTACCACTACGACGGACAGTTAACCAAGCGCGAGGTGCGAGCAATCACATTATCGGCTCTAGCCCCCAATGCTGGCGAATTACTTTGGGATGTCGGGGCTGGTTGTGGCTCCATCGGCATTGAATGGATGCGAAGCCATCCGCGTTGTCAAGCGATCGCCATCGAAAAATCTCGTACCCACTTCATCGCTGAAAATGCGATCGCCCTTGGCACGCCCAACTTAAAAATCATTGAAGGCAAAGCTCCCGAATCTCTGAAAAATTTACCCTCGCCTGACGCGATCTTTATCGGTGGCGGCGCGACGGCGGCGGATTTGTTTGAAACTTGTTGGGAAAGCTTGCGATCGCAGGGGCGCTTAGTTGCTAATGTCGTTACCCTTGAGGGCGAACAAAAATTATTTCAATGGCAACAAAAGTATGGCGGTACACTTACGCAAATATCGATCAAACGCGCTGAAGCGATCGGTTCTTTCCTAGGCTGGAAGCCAATGAGGCCTGTAACCCAATGGAAAATAGTTAAGCCTTAATCTATTACAGCCTATTGAGGCTTTAGTGGGTACAGAGAAATTGTTGAAAGTACCGCTTCGCGGCACTTTCAACAATTTCTCTGGGTTTTATGTCATGTAGTCAAACTAATAAAAGTAATCTTTTGTAACATTTGAGACATAAAAAATTGGTTTTCAGAGTCGTTTTTGCGGAATACTTGTACATATTATTTAAAATTTTTTTGATATGCGATCGCTTGATCGCGATTGCTTAGGATAATTTTGACATGGAAAATTTAAATATTAATTCTGAAAAGACAAACATTAGCGTTGATGTAAGTCAGCGCGTAAAAATTGAATTCACAGGCGGCAACCACTCAGAAATGGTGCAAAGTAGGGCTGCTGTCCATACAGTTATGGTTCCCTATAGCTGCTTTTCTAAAAAGCTGCAAACAATTCATCGGTCTGGTGGCAAAATTACCAATATATCTGTTCCGCGTTTTCAGCTTGATTTACCCAAAGTTAACCTTGCGGTTGAATTAGATGAAGACACAATGCCGACTCTCGAAGAAATTCCTGAACCCAGTTCTGCCAGTATTTTAGAAGTAGCAATATCTACTCCTAATCCCGAAAAAGCGATCGTGGAAACAACAGCTAAATCTAAAAAGTCGAAGACTTCTACTAAAACTAGTCATGGATTTAGTAAAAAGGAGTTAAGCGCTCAAGAGAAAGAATCTGTAGCGATCGCGGAAATAGTTGCTCTCCCACAGCCTATTGTGGAAGCTGCTCCAGCAATTATTTTATCGCCAGTTTTAGAAGCAGCTTCAGAACTTGTTGCAAAAATTAGTCCCGATCAAGACCACAAGAACACTGCTCATATTGTTGAAACTGCTTCTGAGCATGTTGTAGATAACACTTTAGAAAACGAGCCAAAGGAACCCATTGTAAATCATTTTGAAGAAGCTGTAGCAGTTTCAAAAGTTGAACCTAAAATTGAATCGTCTACACCATCAGCTAAATCGAAAAAGCCTAAAACTTCTAGTAAATCAGGTAGTGGTTTTAACAAGCCGAAAAGTGATGCCTGAGAGCCGTAAACTCGATAGGCTATAAAGTTGATTGAAGCCCAAAAAGATGTGGCGCACGCTGCGCGTGCGCCACATCTTTTTGGGCTTTTTATTTAATTAAACCTATGCACTTATATGAAATTATTTTGTGATACAAATTGCTGGGGTTAGGGCAACCGCACACGTTTCTTAACATTTTAGCCGCTAACCCCTAAATGCTTGCTAGACAAGAGTTTCAGCTAGAGAGACAGACAAGAGAAAACAAGCCATTTAAAATTCTTGATCAAGATTTTACAAAGATATTTTC
>JBDNJN010000294.1:0-22544 GCA_041687725.1 Pseudanabaena sp. | reverse complement strand
GCTGGTAATATTAGTTCAGAAGCAGTTCGCCGCTATATTGAAGATCCTCACCACGCTTCAAACTAGTAAAAAGATTAAAGGGAATAAATTCCCTCGTTCGTTTCCCTCTCAGGGCTGAAGCGCCTGAGTTTCCCACGTATTGCGTGATCCTATGAATTTTTACAAGAGTTAGATATTAGTGTGAATAGTTTGGCTGATAGTTTGCGGTTACCATATTTGAGTATTCAGCAAATTATTCAAGGTAAGGCTCCGATGACTGCGGATGTTGATTTGCGGTTATGTCGATATTTTGGGTTGTCAGATGGTTATTTCCTAAGAGACAGTCAAAAAATAATCGATCCTTTATTTACCTTAGAAATCACTAGGATCGCCCACTCCTATAGCAGCAATTTTCTTAAGTAATGGGATCATTTACTTTTTGGTAAACTCTAAGACTTCATTATGCTTATGAATTAATGCAAGCAAAAAGGAATTTAGGCGGAATATTGAGTCAAATAGTTCCTATTGCCGCATTGCATTAGATTTATTTGGTAGATGTTAGATGTGCTTTGTGCGCCTCTGCATAAATTTTTAAAGCGGCTGACATCTGCTGGGCTGCATTTTCTCCTTGTGATTGGAACCATGCAAAAGTTTCAGGATCGATTTGAACTGATGCAGTAATTACTTTTTTAGGTGTTCTCAATTGCGCTTTAGCCCAAAAATCTGCTGATAGTGGTGGAATATCAGAAGTATCGATATCTTCATCACTCATTGCGTCGATTCTAGCCCAATCAGTCTGTGAGGTATTGTTCGTAGTATCTGCGTTCATAAGATAGTGCCTTTCGTAATGAAATAATCCTAACTGTTTGTTCATCAGGTTCTGTGTAGACAATAACTACAACTCGCCCTTCTAGTAAGCCAATACCAACATATCGATCTTCACCATAGTTTTCTCTTTCGTCAAGTTCAGCAATCATTGGCATATTGAAGATCCGATAAGCATCTGCAAAGTCAAATCCATGTTTAGCAAGATTATTTTGATTTTTGCGATCGTCCCACTCGAACTTCATTAACTTAAATTTTAGAATTGATGTTTAGTTAGAGATTTCACTTAATTTTAACCTGTTTCAAGTATTCGGGTGCGATCGCTAATTATAATAATTTTCAACCCGTCGCTTGTTAGGTGAATATAATTTAGCTTATGAATGGACAACTCTGGAATCAAGTAAAGGCTAAGTATCAGCTTGGGAGGTTAATATATGGGAAAGTGGAATTTCATGCGCCTTTTGGGGTGTTTGTTGATATTGGCGATGTAGATGTGAAGGGGTTGATCCAGATTACTGATTTTTTGGATAGTGGCTCGATGAATCCAGAAATATATCCTGAAATTAGATCAGCCGTTGGTGCGATCGTGGTTTGTGATACGGAGAATGCTCGCCATCAGGTTTGGTTAAGTGTTAAGCACAGCGTGTTGAAAAAGTCATTGGTTAAGCTCAGAGTAACTATTGCTTTTAGCTAAGCGCGATCGCTAATGATGATGATTTTAAACCTGTTGCTTGGTAGTCAATCAGTACAATCTAAGAATCGCAAATGGTTTGAGCGGTGTTGATACGCTTAACGCCTCATTTGAAGCTAACTCCCGAGATATCGCTCGCATCGGTGGAAGTTAAGGTTTGAATAATAGAGAAAAGAGCTTCAGCCCCTTTCTCTATTATTCGACAATCAATTTTTTGCCATTAAATTTATGAATTACTTGCCTCCTTTCCGAACCATTTTGAACCCATACACATAAATATCGGCGAACCCATAACGTTTTTCTTTTTCTCGCCATTTAGCCAAACCGATTTCGCTTAAAAAATTAGAGAAATTATCAAACTCAGGATATGAATCTATTTCGCTTTTTTGCCATACCTCATCAAGATCTTCTTTTGTAGGTAAGGCGGAAATACCTTCTAGTTCTTCAAAAAATTTGCATAGATCAGGGTACTCTTGTTTAATAGCTTCACATCGTTCTTCTGATGCCTTTTCCAAGCCGATCTCTAGAGATGTTCCACGAAGTAAGCGGTCAGTCGGAAATTTGACAGATGTTTGCCCTTTATAAGTTAACTCATGCTCTTTTGCTCCCTTAAGCAATGCACTCAAGCTACGGGGAAAGGCAATACCATTCAAGTCTGACAATCTTTCATACACCCACCTGTGGACATATTTAGCTTTAGTACCTGTTCTTCTCCGAATACCCCACATTAAATCCAATGCTCGATTTAATGTATCTTCATTAGCGGTGTCAATATTTTCAATCGGGGCAGAACAATCTACTAAACTTTTAAACTTTCCTGACTGCATGGCTTGGCGAAGGGCTAAGCGTAAGAAATCTACTCTCGTCCACTTTAGTAGTAAATCGCGCCCATTAAAGTGGCTTTTATTATCAAAATTTAAACGATTCCATATGTCCTCCCGCAGGAAAATTTTAAAGCGAATCGAAATTAATTTACGAGCATCACAGGCTTGAATAAGTTGAAACAAACCGCTTAAAGCTTGTTGTCTAATTCCTTCTCTTTCAGGGAAATCCTCATCTAGATCATCATATAAAGACCAGAGTGTCTGATTTTTCTCTGACTGCTGTTCGTTAAGAATATCTAACGCATCCTTTACAAGAAGTCTTAAATCCGAATCAGTTGATAATTGAATGAGAGTTTGAGTATGTTCAGACTGCCAATTTCGTCCAGGTAATTTACTTAAAATATCGCGCAGATTATCAAATTTTGTGCCTCTATTTCCTCTGGAGAGATTGAGGTGTTTGGATTGAAAAACTCGAAGGATTAAATAAGCTCTCCATACAGCTTCCCAACTACCTCGGTTGTTCTCCAATGCTTGATTAATAATTTGGAATTCATCACGAGATGGACGACTTGTATCGAAAGTGCCATGACCAGAGAAAAAGGTTACAGAATCTAATCTACCATTAGCAAAGTTTTTAGCTTTAGCTTCATGTTTCAATGGAAGCAAATAAAGCGCAGTTTTACCAGTTCCTTTTCTACCTCGAATCAGACAGGTTGTTGCATCTAAAAACTTTTCAAAATTAGCAGTTTTTTGAAATAGCAAATCAAGATTTTGGTCGGGTGCAGCAGCATTTAATTCCTGAAACTGAAGACTTTCGATAATTTCCCAGCGTTCCTGCGTATCTTTGCTAGTTAATATTTCTCCTAGACGTATTTGATTGCTATCTTCATCGATCAAGTTAGCAATTCGATTGTAATAATCTAATAAACCTGTTACAGGATAGTATTCAGCCAAAGCTATTGGTTGGAGGTAAGGCACTACAAGTGGTTCTAATGTTTCAGAATAGATGTCATCTTCATTTAACACTTCTGTCTCTAGTCCTTGATCAATTACTTCCCGCAACTGATTCCAAAGCTCTATGATTTTAGACATCCCAATCTTACTGAGATCTGGAACAGGTGAAAACACAAAATTTATTGATAATTTCCCAAATGTATTGAGAGACTTTAGTAGAAGCTCAATACCTTGTCGATTTTGTTCGTTTGGAAATAGAAATATAATGGCTTCATCAGCAGCCTGAAGTAGAGACAAAGCCCCCCATTCATTAATTCCAGTGCGCGAGTCTACTAGTATCACATCTGGTCTTAATTGCTCTTGAATTTCCCTCCTAAAAACACCCCAAAGCGTCTCGCCATTATCAAGAACAGTAGTTGATCGAAGATCTTCTACTTTAGCTATATAATCAAGAGTCAAAGAACCCGCAGGGACAATAAAAAGTCTTCCTGTTGCATCAGGTATTGTAACTTCACCAAATATCTTAGTAATCGGAATGTTGGGTTCTAATCCTTCTGGCAAGTAAGAACGCTCATAAAAATAATCAACAATACCAAACTCAGGCAATGGACTCAAATTAAAAGCTGTACTTAACCCAGGAGCTTCTAAATCTAAGTCCACAGCAACAACTTTACGACCACGCATCGCTAAGATCCATGCTACATGAGTTAATGCTGTAGTTCTTCCTACTCCCCCTTTAAAAGAATAGAATGTTACTGTTCGAGGATTATGAAACTCAGGTTGTGATTGGAATTGATTTTGCGGATTTGCAGCCCACAATGCTAAATCTTGCCAAGTATTAACTGAGTTCCCTTCAATGAGATGCGGAACAGTTAAGCCCAAAGATTTAGACTCGTCTACCGTATATAAAGAAATGAAACCAAGCGATATTTTAAATTTACTTAAAATACTCTGTATTAGATCCTTCCTCTGAGGCATGGATAAAGAGCTAAAGCGATCGCTTACAATTGTTAGATTTAGAAGACCAGAGGTTGAAATGTTTACATCAGCCCATTCTTGCGAACTGTGTACATAAACATCCGTAATTTGTTGCTTTAGGGCGATTTGCCACACTTCACGCATATTCTCATTCCTCAAAGTGTAGTACTTTGCTTCAGTAACCAATCAGTGAGCTTACTATAAGCCGATAACCATTGCTTGTAATCTGGATCAGTAGGCTCAATGCCAGAATAACGCATATCTATGAAATGTTGTTTTGGACTTTCAACTATATTTAGCCACTTTATTACCTGTGGGAAATTTTGAACCCTACTATTTAGTACATTATGTCTTCTAAGAGCATTTTGAAGACTATGTCCTGGATTTGTAATTGTGTGACCAGGATTATTAGAGTCTGTTTTCCATTCTCGACTTGTTCCTTTGGGAAGCTTAGCTAATATCATTGATTTTAATAAACATTCTGTGGTAACGCCACCAAAGTGCATAGCAGCAACTTTTCTAGAAGAGTTGCAAAGTGTTTGAGTATCCTTATATCGTTCTAAAAAAGCGGACTGATAATCTTCCATTGTCTTGATGCGATCTCTTGATGGGCTAACTTGTTGGATTCTACACCAAAATTTAGTGAATGTGTGTAGCATAGAATTCTTTGTCCTTGCTGGCACACGAGAAATTTATTGTGCAATCACATTGGCTATTGGGGCGATCGCGATAAGGGATTTGTTTAGATTGATGAATTTGGCGATCGCCTTTAAATTTAATTAAACATAAAAAAGCCTCATCCCAATTGAGATGAGGCTCTTTTCTGTGAATAACTAAACCTGATTTTCTAAAACTGTTGCTGATTCTTCGCTCTCAATTAAAGGCGATCGCAAACATAAGTAGATCAACGCACCGACTAAAGGAACGATCGCAATAAAAGTAAAAAAGCGATCGTTAGTCATGCCGCGTCTTTCCATATCGTCACTTAGCAACCAAGGGAACATCAACGACAACATGCAAAAATCCAAACTCATCACATGGATAAATCGGCTTGTTTGCCATTGTTGAACAAAGTCCGCCCAATTGCCACTGGAGAATCCGTATACCAAAAAGTAAATCGCGATCGCCGAAATCCCGATTCCTGCAAAACGCGAATCTAAAATTTTGACATTCCAATTTTTTTTGCCGACAAATGTGGGATTTGGCTCACGCAGTGCAAAGTAAGGTAACAGCGCAAATGCACCAACCAAGAATGAAAGTCCCGAAAATAACCAAGCAGGTACTTTCTGTCCACGTCCATCACTCGCCAATATGCAAGCATAAACACAGGGGAAAATACCCATCAAATTAAATAGCGCCACAATATAAGCATTTGTACTTTGCCAATCACCCGCAATCAGTCTTTGGATTAATGTCAATGTGTCGGGGCGATCGGGCGGCGCAAACACAAATGCATAAATCCCAAATAAAATCCAAATCAACCAAAAGCCAAGTTTATCAGTCATAAATCAATCCAATATTGAGAGAAGGGGGATAGAGAGTTTTTTTAAAGTGCCGCGAAGCAGCACTTTGAAAAAGCTCTAGAGCGAAGTCTTTGCCGTCAATTTATTGGTAATTGCTGCCGCGCACATCTTGCCAGATAGGGTCGCACCTTCCATACTATCGATGTAATCTTGCATCGTGTAGCTACCTGCTAAGAAGAAATTCTTCACAGGAGTAGCTTGAGTCGGACGGAAGGGATCTTTGCCAGGAGCTTCACGATAGAGCGATTGCGCGAGTTTAACTACGCTTGACCAAGTTACATTTAATTTATGGGAAGAAGGGAAAATCTCATGGACTTGAGCAATCATCTTCTCGACGATCGCTTCATTACTGAGCTTAATATAATCATCCGCAGGCGTAATCACCACTTGCAATAGAGAACCTTCTCCTTCTTTATAATAATCAGTCGGGCTAGTAATCGCCAAATCGGCAAAGGTAGAAAAATCTACTTTAATCGCATAGAGCAAATTATCAATATCTGTTACCCAACCATCAAAACGAAGCTGTACCGTAATCACAGGTACGGCATCTAGTTTGTAAATATTGTCAAACTGTGACCATGCACGCCATTTCTCTGGAATGATTCTCTTCACCCCAGGTACATCAGTGGCGCAAATATACACATCAGCCGTGACAATTTCTTCACCGTCTTCTTTCCCAATGATAAAACCAGTTACGCGAGTATCTTCTCCTTCTCCTTCAAAGAGAACTTCGCGAACACCACGGCGCAAATGGATTTTGCCACCTTTAGATTCGATATGCCTCACAATTGGCTGATGTAGAAACTCATCGGGCGCACCTTCAAGCATTCTCAAAATCGAAGCTTCTGTTCTCGATGCAAAGAATTGGAAGATCGTCAGCATACATCGGGCGGAAATATTCTCGCAATCGATGAAGCCTAAACCGTAGGCGATCGCATCCCACATCAGATCGAGACTCGCTTGGGAGCCACCCATCGACAAAAACCAATCTTTGAAGCTGATGTTGTCAAGGGCGCGAATTTCTTTCATTGCACCGACATGATCGACTAAGCCACGAATCAAGGGACTGCGACCGATCGCGATCGCATTTTGAATCTTGTCTTTAAGTGGTAATTGCCCTGTAGTCACAAAGGCTTTCAACCCATGAAAGGGAGCGCCGCCAAAGTTACGAAAATCGAGCGAGGCTTGTTTACCACCTGAATTCACAAAAATATGTGTATGTTCCTTAAGACGTAAATGTTCAAAACCGCCAGTTTTCTTCATCAACGCGAACAAGTTGTAATAGCAACCGAAAAATACATGCAAGCCCATCTCGACATGGTTGCCATCTTTGTCTAGCCAACTGCTGACTTTACCCCCAACAAAAGGACGGGATTCAAAAAGTTCTACTTCATAGCCCTGCTCGCTGAGTTCGACGGCTGTACTCATACCCGCTAAGCCTGCACCAATAATCGCTGCTTTCATGTCTTGTTATGCTCGACCTTTACTGTCATTACGTTTGCTTAACACATTGTAATCTTTTTGGGCTGCCTTTAAAACTCAGAGAACACAGCAGTTCTCATTATGACTTTTTGGTTTCTTTGACTACAAATTTAGTGCGTAAAACCCTTGCTAGACAATGATTTCAAAATAATTAGACCTAAAGTTTTTCCTTAAACTTCAAGTTAAAACCATTGATTTAACGAAAATTAGGTGCTTTTAATAGTATTCTCGAAACAGGTCTAGTCATCTTTACCTGATATTTGAAGCTTTTTGAACTATTGGGGACAAAAGGTATAGGTATTTTAATCCCTATTATTGCGATCATTCTCAATAGCTACAGGAAAATTTAGGTGTAATTTCCATAATGATAATTGCTGTTTTTACTTGGCTAATTTTTACTGAAACAGACAAAGTTGATAGAATTATCTTCTAGGTATAATGCTTGCCATAATTAGCAGCAAAAAAGCACCACTCCTTAGTCTTGTCGCTTTTTTGCTGCTAATTATGGCGTTATTAGACTCTCTCTATGGCCACTTCTTTTTCCTCAATACGTAATCGCGGTCGTTCCACATCCATCTCAAGAAGTCTTGCATCTGCGGAAAAGGCGGAGCAGAAATTCCAAGACTATAGGATTCGTGACTGAGTGTTTCAATGAGATCGCGAATTGGAGAAAGGATAGTGACAATGCGAAAAACCGCATATTTTACAGCTTGATCGTGCAATCCAAGCAATTCGAGCGCATCCCCTGCGGAAATGGGACGCTGATCCAGTCCATGCATCCGACTAATTGATATGTCGTCAATTGCCTTCGCCACAAGATTAACCTGATCCAGAATGCGCTTTCGCTGCCGTGCTGATACGTCCTGACTAAGAATTGACACGATTATATTGCTCCAATGAGCAAGGGGGTCTTCTCCTCTCTGCGAGGAACTTAGCGCGTCTAGGTTATAGTATCTCGTGGTCTGAGCGAAGGCGCTAAGCAACCCCAGAATTTCTTGGTTTAGACTGTCAAGCGCTGAGCGGTTTGGCAGATTAACATTGCGATTGCTGGCAATCGACACAGCCGAATCATACAAATCGATAATGTTATGCCCGTATTCCTTCATCTGCTTCTTTGACGGAACCGCAAGATTCCCGTTCAGCATGTATTCAATGATGACAATTGCTTTTAGTAGGCGCTCTGTGCCAACTGAAAGATTAAATAGCGCAGAATAGAACGCTCCTTTGTTCTGAACGTTGGCAGCTCGCAGTTCCGTAAGACCAGTGGCAAGGCACGAACTTATAAGGTAACCCTCTTGCTGAAGTAGCAAGAATGAAGATGGGAACTGTTGATCATGCATCATTGCTCTAAAGAGAATTGCTGATGTACTATACCAAAATTCTCTGTATAATACACCAGCAATTCTCTTTATGGAAATTACACCTAAATTTGTCTCTGGCTATTAAGAGTGATTGCAATAACATCGGTTAAAATGCCTATACTTTTTGTCCCCAGTAGTGCAAAAAGCTTCAAATATTAAATAAAGATAACTAGACCTGTTTCGAGAATACTATTAAAAGCATCTAATTTTCGTTAAATTAATAGTTTTAGCTTGTAAAAACAAGTTACTCATAAAGGCAATTTTCAATAGACCTAACAAGAGGCTTAAGGGACGAGCGTGAAAATAAAGTACCAATTATTTGACAACGGCACAGCCGTTTAACATCAGTAAATTGGTACTTTATTAAGCCGCATGTCCCTAACCTGTTTAAGATGTTTCTACAAGCTGTCTAATGGAGCAAAGCAAAGCCCCTCATTATAGGCAAGGCAATCTTGTCTATAATGTCGGTTACTGACAACTTGGCTTTAATGAATGAACCAAACAAGGTTTGACGCTTTAATCATCGGTAGCGGTGCTGCTGGACTTTATACGGCGCTTCGACTCACAGACTTAGCGCCAAACTGGCAGATTGGTTTGGTGACTAAAGATAATTTGTCAACTTCGGCTAGTGATTGGGCGCAAGGCGGGATTGCGGCAGTTACCGACAAAAATGATACACCCCAGTTTCATGGCAAAGATACTTTGCTGGCTGGTGTCGGCTTGTGCGAAACAGAGGCAGTAGATGTATTAGTTAATGCTGCGCCTCGACAAATTCAGACACTGATCGCATTGGGTGTTGATTTTGATCGCACTGAAGATGGTCGCTTGGCATTAACCTTAGAAGCGGCGCACTCGAAACGAAGAGTCTTACATTCTGCTGATACAACAGGTCGAGCTTTGGTGTCGAAGCTAGCGGAGGCTGTGCTGCACAACCCCAGCATTAAAGTTCTGAGTAAAACTTTAGTTTTAGATCTTCATATGGAGAATGGGCATTGTGGCGGCGTTTTCTATTTAGAGCCGAATCAAGAAATTGGTTGCTTGGTTTCACCAGTAGTTGTTTTGGCGACAGGCGGCGGCGCTCAGGTGTTTTCACAAAATACTAATCCCCCCTCAAGTACAGGCGATGGCGTGGCGATCGCATGGCGAGCAGGAGCCGTAATTCGCGATATGGAATTTGTGCAGTTTCATCCCACTGCTTTAGCTTTACCTGATGCTCCCAGATTTTTAATCAGTGAAGCAGTACGCGGTGAAGGAGCGCATTTAATCGATCATCAAGGCGATCGCTTTGTCTTCAATTACCATCCTAAGGGAGAACTCGCACCGCGAGATGTTGTCAGTCGCGCCATATTTAAGCACCTCCAGAAAACTAAAGAGCCCACCGTATTTCTGGATTTATCGCCCATTCCTAAAGCCACGATCGCCCATAGATTTCCCAACATCATCAAAATCTGTCAAAACTGGCAAATTGATATTTTCTCCACGCCTATTCCTGTAACTCCCGCCGCCCACTACTGCATGGGTGGCATTGTTACCGATTCCGATGGAGCTACTTCCATTGCGGGGCTATATGCAGTCGGGGAAACCGCCAGTACGGGAGTACATGGGGCTAATCGTCTGGCTAGCAATTCTCTTTTAGAATGCTTCGTATTTGGTGAACGTTTAGCAGAACAGGTTTGTTCGCAGCAAACTCAGATTTTTAAGGTTTCCAAAGCGATCGCGCCAAAACTATCGCATCACGGCAATTCAGCAGCTATTCAAAATATTAAATCAGGAATTCAAAACCTCAGTTGGCAAGCGGCGGGAATCTGTCGAGTTCAGTCTGAATTGGAGATTGCCGCAACCCAAATTTCTGCATGGCAAGCTGAGTTAATCAACCTTGCCGAACCCTCCCGCCTATGGATTGAAACTCGTAATCTCGCTGATTATGCTTATCTATTAATGCGATCGGCTCTATTTCGTACCGAGAGTCGTGGCGCTCATTATCGTGCCGATTTCCCTGATACTGCTCCTAACTGGCAGCTACACACCATCATCGAAGGTGAAGAGATTAGGCGATCGCCTATTTTAAAGAAAACTTAAAACCCAAAAAGCTGTGGCGCACGCTTCGCGTACGTCACAGCTTTTTGGGTTTTGGTTTTTATTCCCACTATCTACTTATAATTAATTAAGTGTGCTGTTTGACAATTTTCAAAAAGTTGGATAGCACAAGCGACATTAATTTTTGACTTTTATCTTTTAAATAGAATAAATAAAAATGAATCCATTTGGTGGCATCGTCCAAAAAGCATTTTATCTAGGTCTAGGCTTAGCAACAGTCGCTGGTGAAAAAGCAGGCGAAACCATCGGCGAAATCCGTACTCAAGCTGCTAAATTAGCCGACGATTTGGTCGAACGTGGCGAAATGACCAGCGAAGAAGCCAGAAAATTTGTCGATGATCTTGTGCGTAATGCTCAAAAGCCAATCGGTGAATCTCAAAACTCACCAAATCCTAGCGGCAAAGATGCCCCCCGCACGATCGCGATCGCCGATGATGATGATGCCGATTCTAATCAATCTGTGGGCGATGTAGATTCTCTCAAAAATAAAGTTCAAGATTTGCAAGACGAGCTTAAACGCTTGCAAAAATAAAACATACCGATGATGCTACAATTGCGATCGCCAAAAAATAAATTTTGTGTTTGTCTTGTTTGACTATGCCGATGTAGCACAGGGGTAGTGCAGCTGATTCGTAATCAGCAGGTCGTGAGTTCAAATCTCATCATCGGCTTACCACTAAAAAAAGAGAGGATGCTTTGCATCCTCTCTTTTTTTGAAAAGAAACTTCAAGAACGAAAAAAGCTGTAGCACACGCTGCGCGTGCGCTACAGCTTTTTCGTTTTTGGGTTTAATTATGCTTGTCTACTTAGAACGGAATATCGTCATAATCAGGAGCATCGGCTGCGGGTGTTGCTACAGGCACATAGCTGGACATTGGTACAACGTTAGTAGGTGCAGCACTAGGAACATTCGCAGGTTTATTTGCGCGTGGGGTCGCCGCCGAAGTATTCGCAGCAATACTTGCCGTATTGCCGCCACTACCAAAACTATGAATACGCTGAGCGACTAATTCGGTGCGTTTTTCTTTATATGTGCCGCGATCAACTGTATCAAGACGTAAACGCCCTTCAACGACAACTTGATCGCCCTTGTGATATTTTTCAACAATCTCATCCGCCAAATTATTCCAGCCCACAACTTTGATACGATAAGGAGCCTCCTCGGCACGTCCGCCTGCAAACTGGACGAGAAATGAAGCGATCGAGCTTTGATTATCGGGAGTACGGCGTAGCTCTGGATCGCTCAGTAATTCTGCCATTAAGACAATAGAGTTCATAGGGATTTATCCAAAGTTCATAGCTTATTTTGATTAGTCCCCATAATATCGCGATCGCCATGCGATCGCCCAAATTACATGCAAAATCTTGAGTGCAATGGTCTGCATCAACATGTATAATTCTGCTGACTATTAAGCTGCTATGTTGCAATTAGTATTAACTCTGCATATATGCTGACCGTCAATGCACTTATCATTAGTACAATCATTCTCGATGTCGGGATTCAGTCCGTGATTATCGACAGAATATTTCGAGCAAAACAAGGTAATAGGCGGCGAGAAGAAGTGGAAGAAGAAAATCTAACTCGCTATGAGTCCAACATGTCTAGCGATCAGCCCAAGGGCTGGGAATTTAAAATCTTGCGGACTAGTAGCGGTGGTTTTCGCAGTCGTAAGTTTTTAAACAAAGCCTGTGCTGAAGAGGCTCAAGCAGGTTGGATTTTATTAGAAAAGCTTGACGATCATCGATTACGGTTTCGCCGCCCTGTCACGGCCCGTGATCGCGATCAGCAGTGCAACATCGATCCCTATCGCACTCGTTACGGCATCGCTGAGATCGTAGAGACTTGGACAACAATCATTGTGTTGTTAGTAATCATGAGCGGTGCAGCAATCTTAGGCTTTACAGCAATGAATCGATTTTTTGGCGATTGGCAAACTCGCTCTATTCAGAATGCTCCTCGCTCTGGTGATAATACCATTCGTCAGCCTCCTATCGCTAAACCAACTCCGCCTCCACAATAAAATAATGAGTTCTTTTAGGAGAATCCAATGAAAGCAATTTTGATGACCGCAGTAGGCGATCCCCATGTTTTGCAGCTAGGCGATGTACAAGAACCAAGTATTAAATCTTCAACAGAAATCCTTGTGCGACTCAAAGCCGCAGGGATCAATCCCATTGATACAAAGCTGCGTGGTCATGGCACATTTCAGCCCGATCGCTTGCCATCGATTCTGGGTTGCGACGGGGCGGGGATTGTGGAAGCGATCGGCGCAGATGTAACCAAATTTAAAATTGGCGATGAAGTTTATTTTTGTAACGGCGGCTTAGGTTTGCATCAGGGCAACTATGCCGAATTGACTACCATTGATGAAAAATTCGCCGCCCATAAACCAAAATCTCTTAGTTTTGAAGAGGCTGCTGCCTCGCCACTAGTCCTGCTTACGGCATGGGAAGCACTATACGATCGCGGAAATTTACAATCATCATCTAACGCTAATGTGTTAATCCATGCAGGTGCTGGCGGTGTTGGTCATGTGGCGATTCAATTGGCTAAGCTACGGGGCGCGAAGGTTGCCACAACGATCGGCTCGGAGGCTAAAGCTAGATTTGTCAGGGACTTGGGTGCAGATTTAGCGATCGCCTATAAGCAAACTGATTTTGTCGAAGCGGCGTTGAACTGGACAAATAATGAAGGCGTAGATATTGCCTTTGATACCGTCGGCGGTCAACTGATCGAGCAAACTTTTCCTGCTGTCAAAATCTATGGCGATCTGGTTACCATCCTTGAACCGCCTACCGATATCAGTTGGAAAGTAGCCCGTACCCGCAATTTGAGATTTAGCTTTGAGCTAATGCTGACCCCGATGTTGCTCGGCAATACAGCGCTACAAATCAAACAAGCCCAAATCCTCAGTGAATGTGCAGCATTATTTGACTCAGGCAAGCTCAAAATCCATGTCAGCGAAGTATTTCAGCTTGCAGATGTGGCTAAAGCCCATCAATTATTGGAAACTGGCTCGATGACAGGAAAAATTGCGATCGCAATTTAATTCCGCAACAGTTAAAAGTACAGCGCAAAGCGCTGTCATAAAACCCAGATAAGATTTTGAAAGTGCCGCTTCGCGGCACTTTCAAAATCTTATCTGGGTCTGGTTTGAACGCAAGGCGCCGTAAAGTCTCAATAGGCTGTATTGCTAAGAAAAGTCTTTAATTCATTAAATAAAAAAACGACTTGCTTTGCAAGTCGTTTTTTTATTTAACGAAACGTTGCTAATTGCAGCATTTGCTTTTCGTTAGTAATACTCATCACCTGTCTTTTAGGATCGATCGCAATCCAACCCTTTTCTTTAAGTTTGTCCAACACCTTAGTCGTATCTTCAGGACTCACCTCTGAGAGATCGGCAATATCTTGCACAGGCAAATTAAAAATATCAATACCTGTATCAGTTTTGCTTCCATAAGTATCTGCTAAACCAGTCAAAATAGTAGCAATTCTCACCGCAGGCACTTGTTGGCGTAACTGAATGCGCTGATTAGTTTTGCGTAAACGGCGTACCATTAATTGCAACATCCGATGATGTAATTGGGGATCTTTAAACAAAAACTGAATAAATTTTTGGGCGGGAATACTCAGGACACGCACTGGGGTAAAAGCCACAACATCCGTAGATCGAGGCGACTCATCCAGAATCGCCATTTCCCCAAAAAAGTCACTATGAGCAAGTATGGCAAGGGTTGTCGCATCCTGACTTCGTAAAAATCTAACTTTTAACCAGCCAGAAAGGATGAAATATACAGCATTGCCCCAAGCATCCTCCATTAGCACCGCTCGTCCCGCAGGATATTCACGTTCTACTGCTTCAGCGAGGAGCCATTCCAAAGTTTCGATACTGGCCGCATCGAATAGTGGAAATAGCTCTTTGAAGATATCCGTTTGCATGGGAATTTGTTTAAGGTCTGATCTGGTGAGTAAGAGGTTGGCGATCGCCAAAGTTTAAGTGCAATTAAGCTCCCATCACTTCGTAACCAGCATCCACGTAAATAATTTGCCCAGTTACGGCACTAGATAGGTCACTACCCAAGAAAGTTGCGACATTCCCAACATCATCAGGTGTAACCAGACGACGTAAAGGCGCTGTTTCTTCGTAATGGTGCAACATTTTATGGAAGTCACCGATCGCTGCCGAAGCAAGCGTGCGAATTGGGCCTGCGGAAATTGCATTGATGCGAATATTATCTGGTCCCATATCGGAAGCGAGGTAGCGCACATTCATTTCTAAGGCTGCCTTAGCGATCCCCATCACGTTATAGTTAGGGACAACTTTTGCGCCACCAATATAGGTAAGGGTGATCACGCTACCACCATCTTTTAACAAAGGTCTTGCCGCGCGACACAAATGGATCAGTGAGTAAGCACTGACATCAAGGGCAAGTTGAAAACCTGCGCGGGAAATATCCGTGAAATTGCCAGACAAGTCTTCTTTATTGGCAAAGGCTAGACAATGCACCAAAATATCGATTTTGTCCCATTTCTCCGCAACCGAAGCAAACAGCGCATCTACTTGGGCATCGTCTTGAACATTACAAGGCAATAAAAAGTCTGGAGCCAGTGGATCTGTCAACTCCGCAACCTTGCCTTTATTGCGATCGCGATCGTCTGGCAAATAAGTAATACCTAGCTTAGCGCCAGCTTGACTTAGCTTTTGGGCAATGCCCCAAGCGATCGAACGATTATTGGCAATTCCAGTCACAAGAGCAGTTTTCCCGCTCAAATCTAACAAACCCGTCATGTATATTTCCTAACGTGAACGCAGCGTAATTCGCAATCAGAAACAAGCTTACATTAAAAGCCCATACCCGTACTTGCTGCCAATGGAGCAAGAGCGCGTTGTAAAAAACTGAGTGCTAGCAAGGCAAGCATGGGCGAGAAATCCATGCCACCGAGTGGGGGAATGATCGAGCGAAATAAATTTAGGTAAGGATCGGTAATTTGACTAAGTGCGACAAAGGGTTGGTTATTCCATTGGATATTTGGAAACCAAGTTAGTAAAACGCGAATAATTAACAATCCTAAGTAAATCGAAATAAATGAACTGAGCGTGCCGAGAATAATTGCCATAAGAAATTTTTAGGTTATAGAACAATTAAAAAAATAATTACCATCATTCTACTGAATGCAGCAGAATGATGGATTTTTAGCATTATTTACCATGACCAGCCATGTCCTGCAATGACTCAATCGATGTTTGCTTGCGACCATTTTTACCTTCAGCCGTCGCCAATTCTTGACTCACCGAGTCGATCGCCGCATTTAGTTGCGCGATTTTCTTTTCGAGGTTGCGGCGAGCAAATTCGTTACCAGTTTGAGGCTTGTCGAGCGGGCGATCGCGATCGGATTGTCGCCCAAGCGCATCATCTTCTGGCTCAGTGAGCTTGATTGCCACCAATGCGCCAACCACTCCACCAACGGCGGCTCCGAAGAGAAATCCGCCCCAAAAATTACCTGAGTTATCTGCCATAGGTTTGACTTAACGATCTCAACAATCTTGAGTATTGCTTAAACAGTAAGACTCTTGGCTAATCATATCATTAGCGACGGATTTTGGGCTGCAATGCAATTGACAGCGCAATTTTGCTTTCATCAAGTTTTTGCAGCAATGTTGTTAAGCTAATTTTTGGGTCTTTGCTAAAAGCCGTGTTGTTTTTGAGTCCGTCCTTGATGAGTTGATTGCGCTCGGTACGGGCGGTTTCATCATCAGGGTTTTGAGATAGCCAACTGGTATAGGTATCGATCGCTTCATACCAATATGTGTTTTTGGTATAAATCCTTGCTTTTTCCAAATCATTTTTGGCTGAGGCGATCGCCTTTAACACTTCAGGATTATCGTCGCGACGGATCGGCGCATTGACATCGACTTGTTTATTACCGTCACCAGCTTGCAAACGAACTTGCCAACGTTGGACTTTTCCTGTGACTAACTCAGGCGTATTTGCTGGCAGTGTAAATTTGTAAAGTCCCGCCTCTTCGGCCTCTCCCTCAGCCGTAAAGACAGGTTTTGACGATCTTTCATTGCCATCACGCAAAAAGAAAGTCACCCTAAATGTGTTTTTGTCTCCATCAAGCTTAGTTTCTGTCGTTGAGGCAGGTGTAGGTGCGATGTACCAGTAAAATGTTGGACGAGAAGCTAAAGTTTTCGCCCCATCTTCAGGTACAAGAATTGTAATCTGTGGCAGATCCCCTCTCGTCGCTCCGCCTGTTCCTGCGGATTTTGACAACCCTAATCCGTACTGGGCAGAAGCCGCAGGGACAGTCAGAGAAATTGCTATAGAGCCAACAGAGAGTGTGCCAGTAAAGATTGCGCTAATTGCGATCGCCCTTTTGACGCAGCTCTTACTTGAAATCTTATTTGTAGTCATTTTGCTTGTAATCCTCCCAGTTATTTTTGTCAGCTTTTGCGGAGAAAATAATTACCCCATTTTACAAGACTAACTAATCATGACTTTAAGTCGCAAATTTGAACTAATAAGTTCCATTTGTATAAAAATCTTTATATTTATTTGTATATAACATCGCTTTGCGCTGTAATAAAACCCAGAGAAATCTTTTAAAGATTTCTCTGGGTTACTCAAATCCTTAATAAGCTGTACTTAAACAGCAATTCCAAATTCAGAACGATTTTGCGTCGTTTCAGCGATCAGCCACAATATCAACAATTGTAAACATTGCTTGGTGTAAGGGTTTTAGCCATGGAAAATTTTGAATTTGGAATTGCTGGTTTGCGTAGCTTTTGCTACTTCTGGTCTAATTCCATCGCCGCGAATCAACGTCACTGAATAAGCCACAAATCTTCCCCCTAAGTTCTATATATCTTATGTTTATTTTGCGCTTAATAATGGCGGCGCTTTGCACTGCCACTACCAAACTAGACCATTACAAAATACTTCGCCAACAAATTACATCAAACCAGTTTCATAAACATCAAAAAAATTAGATTTGAGTTTATTATTTTGATGTTTGACTTCACCCAGATGAGGGATTGCATTTCGCAGCTTTTCTTTAACAATAGAGATTATCAAAATATACGATCACGTAAATGAAGCATTTGCGACAATTAATTGCAAAATTAATGGCTAAGAATTTATTTTTAAGTTTATTTTATTGATCGTTTCATTTGAGTTTTGGAGAGAGGTTACATAATTTCTTAAACAAAACTAAAGATATACACGGATGGCTTCAAGGAATAATTGAGAGGTATCAACAATGTGTCATTTTTATTTTCCCATTGGACATTTTGAGTTTGGTGGTTAGCTTTTTCTTTGTTTAAATTTTGATGTGTGAATAGCTACTTTGAAAAACTATATTCTTATTATATTCTGAGACATTTTCTACATCTAAATTAACGGTCGAATACATCACTTCATTACATTAAGGCTTGTTGATCACATTAACCAAAACAAATGAGCAATTTTAACATCCTTAAAATCATAAAAATCCATAAGTCAATGAGTGTAAATACCTAGTCAAATTCCAGCTAAACCTTTAGACAGATAGTGATAGCCGCCCTTTGACTTTTTTGGTTGACTCGTAATAATATGTAACTCTAGATGCAAGAGATAAAAAGGTTAATCCTGTATTATACAAATTAAGTCTAGAGAGCGTCAGATGTTGATAGGCTAACTTTATAAAACTTAAAGATTGTGATTTTAAGCCGTCAAGCTCATAAATTTAGATTTTGAAGTTATAGAGATCTTCCTTGTCTAATACTCCTGCTCTTCGAGAAGCACTCTTAAAAAACACTTAGTTTAAAAAAATGAGGAGCAATATGTCTGAAGAACCATTGACCCAACCCACAGCCAAGAAAGTGGATAGGCAAGCTAACAAGCAGGTCGGTCTGTCTGCTGACATGGTTCGTACATATTTGCATGAAATCGGGAAAATCCCTTTACTCAGTAATGAAGAAGAGATTATCTACGGCAAACAAGTACAGCAGATGATGGCTCTGTTTGATGCCCAAGAGAAAATCGCTCAAGATAGCGATCGCTTACCAACTGAGCAAGAGTGGGCGGAGTCTGTTGGCATCGATCCAGAAGTTTTGCGTAGCCATATTCGAGTTGGGACAAGAGCTAAACGCAAAATGATCGAGGCTAACCTACGTTTGGTTGTCTCTGTCGCTAAGAAATATCAAAAACGAAACTTAGAGCTGCTAGACCTAGTGCAAGAAGGAACTCTTGGGTTAGAACGGGCGGTGGATAAGTTTGACCCGACCAAAGGCTTTAAGTTTTCGACTTATGCTTATTGGTGGATTCGTCAAGCGATTACGAGGGCGATCGCGCAGCAAGCACGGACGATTCGCTTGCCAGTTCATATTACTGAAAAGCTGAATAAAATCAAAAAAGCCCAGCGTCAGCTTTCGCAAGATCTTGGTCGGGTCGCCACTGTCGCCGAAATAGCGTTTGAGCTAAATATCAAAACCGATCAAGTTCGTGAATGTTTATCCCTATCGCGCCAGCCAATCTCCCTTGACTTACGCATCGGTGATAACCAAGACACAGAACTTGCAGAACTCTTAGAAGATACGGGGCATTCTCCCGATCATTATGTAGAGCGGGAATCGATGCGTACCGATCTTCAGAGCTTGCTCAAAGAGTTACCCGAAAAGCAACGTCAAGTGATGATTTTGCGTTACGGGTTAGAAGATGGTCAAGAAATGTCGCTAGCGAGCATTAGTAAGCGCATGGATCTTAGCCGCGAGCAAGTAAGACAGTTAGAGCGTCAAGGGATGGATTACCTTCGCAAGCGTAAAGCCAGAATGCAAGAATATCTTGCCAGTTAAAAAAGAAGGGCAGTGCTAAATACTGCCCTTCTTTTTTATAGCTCCCAAAAAGTAGATGCGGCGCGGAGCGCCGCATCTACTTTTTGGGTTTTATGTCCTGACATACTTGACGACAGCTATAAGCTGATGCGTCTTTAAGTTGCAAGAAGATTGTGCCGCGCGAACCGCGGCACAATCTTCTTTTGGTTTTTGATATGCATTTTAAATGCCGATCAGCTTATTAAAAACCAAAAAATAGAAGGATGCGCTCCGCGCCGCTTTCTATTTTTTGGTTTTGTTTCCTGACACACTTGGCGATCGCTTATTTTTTAATTTGTTTTTTTGGGGAATTCTTAAAAATTTGCAATAATCTAGAGTTAGTTCTTCGATACTTATTTACCAAATCCACAAATCTCTATGCCCCTCAAATCCACTACCCGTCATATTCAAGTTTATGCTGCCATTGTTGAGCCAAAAAATGATGAGCTAATCGATAGCGAAAGCATTCTCACATTAGATGTCGATCCTGATAACGAACTGAATTGGACAGACGGGGCTTTGCAAAAAGTCTATCGCCAGTTCGATCAGCTTGTGGCGGACTATAAAGGCGCTGACCTGACTGATTACAACTTGCGTCGGATTGGTTCGGATTTAGAGCATTTTGTGCGATCGCTACTACAGCAAGGCGAAGTTACCTACAACCTCAATCATCGATCGCTTAACTACAGTATGGGCTTACCCCAGATTATCAACACTGAAGCGCAATAAAATTCTTTAGTAATTCTTTAACAACATTTCAAAAATCATGTCTGAAACTGCACCAATTTCTGAAGTCCCCAAGGCAAAACCAGCCGCTAAGCCCAAAGCCGAAAAACCACCCGCGATCGAAGAGTTACCCTTTGAAGAGTTCATTAATACTCACTATCTGCCAGCTTTAATCAAAGCTTTTGGAAAGGAGGGTGTAACCGACTTGCAACTAGAATTTGGCAATTCTCAAGTACATGGAGTTTGGTCGCAGGGTTTACGCCAATTTACGGTGTATTTTTCTAAGGCTGATATCAATGGTCAGAAGGCTTTTTCTTGTGCTGATGCGGGGCGATCGCCGAGTACGATTGAGCCATTTTTGATCGATGAGCGCAAAGCTCCTCTTAATCTGCTCGTCTTTGGCGTGATTCAACGCTTAAATGCCCAAAAGTGGTTGATTTCTAACTAAGACAATAAAAGGGCGCATCGCGCCCTTTTATTGCTTAGGGACAATAACTGGTGTACCATTTTTAATTTCGATTTTCATACCCAATTTATCGACCTCCTGAGCAATAATTTGGACGGTTTTTTTGTCTACAGCATTTTGTAAAGCCATCGACCAAGCACCAATTTGGGCTTTGGTTAGATCGCGATCTTCCTCTAGCCATTTTGCCGATTGACGAGAGAATTCGGCAACGAGTTTGGCATCTTCGACAAGTTTTTTGCCTGACAAGCTTGCCCGATCTCCCCATGCTGCGGCTTGGAGGTAGGACTCTCTGGCTCCTTTACCATCACCTAAAAACAACAGTTGATCGGTTGCCTTGTATCGCCAAACGGTATAGGCACTCGGTTGTTGATCAGGATCTAGTGATTTTAAGCCTTTGCTGTAAATATTAATCGCGTCTCTGGGTAGTCCTGCAAACATCGACACGCTAGATGACATATATATGTAACTACTTAGAAATCTGGGATCGCGATCAACAATATTGGCAAAATAAAGCGGACTCAGACCATATCCAGTTTGAAAATTGTTTCTAGCAATGTCGTCGCCAAAGTATTGCAAAAATTGCAAAAAAGCAAAGTTGGCAATCATGTTGTTAAATCCGAGTCCCCGCGATGGTAATTGCCGAATCAGTTTGAGTCGCGCTTCTTCGTCTCTGACTGATTTCTGAGTCTCTTCTAAGGTTTGACCGCTCAATCTTTGGTTGAGTTTGGGGAACTGCAAGCTGAGGGCGATCGCTGCAAAAGCGGCGATCGCACCTAAATTAATCACAAGATTACGGAACCGCATCTGACTTAATTGCCTTCAGAAATAAATGTATCTTTGCTAAGACTATCAACCAGTTTATTGCTTGGTGAGCCGTCAGCAGGGCTAATTGTGTAAAAATTTTGCGATCTAATGATCGCATTACGAGTTTCGGCACTCAATACGCCGTCAGCCTTCCCATTGTAGAAACCTCTCTGAATTAACAAGCGTTGTAATTCTGAGACTTGAGAATTGCTACTAGTAGTTGGTGCTGGCGTTGTAACTGGTGCTGGTGTTTTAACTGGCGCTGGCGTTACGGCAGCAGTTGTGGGTTTTACTTGTGGTTTAGCTGTCGCTTGGATCGTGGGTTGCGGCACGACTACTGCGGCTTGTGGATTGGGTTCTACGCGAACGGTCGGAGGGACATTAGTTACAGCAATCTGTGGCTTTGGTGCACCTAACTCTAGAGCCGCGACTGTTCTCGCTCCAGCCACACCATCCACAGTTAAACCGTAGGCTTTTTGAGCGGACTTAATCGCTTCTGTGGTGCGTGTACCGAGAAAACCTGTAATCGGGCCACTGTAAAATCCGCGATCGGCAAGCAAGGTTTGTAAGTTGGCGACTCCACCATCGTTAGCAGTGGTCACAGTTTTCGCAGCTTGATTGCTAGCGGATGGGGCTGGAATTACTGATGGCGATGGTTTCACATTTGTTTGCAATGCGGCGATAGTTTGAACGCCTGCAATTCCATCAATTGTTAAGCCATAGGCTTTCTGAGCAGAGGTGATCGCTGTAGTAGTTCGCGTTCCTTTGATTCCATCGATCGCGCCATTGTAAAAACCCCGTTGGGCGAGTAGCTGTTGTAACGCGACAATATCTTTATCACTTTTAGCTACTAAGCGAAAGCCCCGCGCTCTACCTGTACTCAGGTGAGCGACGGGATGTAAGCGTGTAAATAGGGCGGGTTCGATACCCGTCCTATTTACAATTATCTTTGCTTTTAAGATCAATTTTCAAACTGCGTATT
>JBDNJN010000002.1:0-6017 GCA_041687725.1 Pseudanabaena sp. | reverse complement strand
CACCAAATATTTTCTCTTTGAAAGTTGGCAGCATTTGATCGACTTTATGCTTGACACTGCACCCATAGCTGTCAATTCATGCTAATTTTAGATCCACTCTAGCTTTGTATTATTTGCTACTTTTTGAATTTGGAATTGCTGTCCTAAAAGCCTCAATCGCCTGTACTAAGACCGTTACAAGGAGCGCAAAGCATCCTTTCAATTATTGGCTAATCAATCGACTGAGATAGCGCTCGATTAAGATCGCGGCAACAATGTCATCAATGGGGCGATTAGGCGATCGCATTCCCTTGGGTACTAGTTTCATTAAGCCTCTAGCGGGATAAATTTCCCAAAATCTTTGACGCGCCTGTTCGCTACTAAAACGCTCGTCTACGGTGATGATCCGTAAATCAGGAAATGTGGATTTTAGTTCCGCTTTCCATTGCTTAGAGGCGGTTTGATCGCCCATCACCATCAATGAAATGGGATAGCTATCTAATAGATTGCCGACTTTAGCGATCGCCTCAACACTAGGTATCACCGCCTGAAAATGTAGCTTACGATCTAAGCCCATGACAGCGACACCACATTTTTGTTTTCCTGGATCGAAACCTAATAGCACGGATATTTTTGGTAGTTGGTAATTGGTAATTGGTGATTTTTTCCTTAGTCCTTTTCCCAAAAGTTAACCGTTAGCAAGTCCGAAAGGGATTGCCCAAATTGGCATTCATTGGGAAACAGCACATTTTTGTAATCTGAGTTTTTCTGTAAAATCCGTAAGGCAAAAGCATATAACTCGGCAAATAACTCTGGCTGCTCGGCATAGCGTCTTAGGCTGGGTGACTGCTTGAGAATTCGTGATATCTCGAAGCGTGTACGCTCAATAGTTTCTTGCCAGCCATTGTAATCATAAGGACTCGGCACGTAACAACGCTTTAACAAATGTTCTAGCAAGGTAGCAATTCTGCTTTCTAGTTCCCTTCTGTCTCGTCCTGACAAACCTTCCAACTCCTCAATTAAGTTCTCCAAATCTAACTCCTCAAAGTTACGAGCTTTGAGTTGGGTGATGGTTTCTAGTACCCATAGATCGAGATCGCGATCATATAGGGATTTGGCTAACAATGCTGGTGACATAATTCAAGCTATAACTGCAAGCTGTCATTGATTTATGTTTTTGATTATAGCTGTTTGAGAAATTCGCTAAGCCCATTGCGATAAGTTTCGAGGGAATCGAGGAAGCCACTGTTATGATCGCCGCGTAGTTTGACTAATTTTTTCGGCTGATTGGCTGCTTGAAAGTTACGCTCGCCATGTTTGAAAGGAATAATCTCATCATCGGTGCTGTGAATAATTAGAACAGGGATTTTGATAGTCGGTAGGCGATCGATGGAGTTGTAGTTAAATCGCGAGATCCATTTGATAGGCAAATAGGGGTAAAGCTCAGAGGCGCGATCGCTAATTGAGCTAAAGGTTGAGGCAAGAATTAGCCCACCTGCGGAATTTTTATTTTCTTCTTGTGAAGTTTTTTCAGCAATGTATGAGGCGATCGCGCCGCCTAGGGATTCACCATAGATGATGATTTTTTGAGGCGGGATTTGTTTCTCTTGGGTGAGATATTGCCAAGCAGCTTCGACATCGCTATAGGTTCCTGATTCTGTGGGTTCACCTTCACTTCTGCCATAGCCTCGATAGTCAAATAAGAAAGTAGCAAGCCCTAATTCTTTAAAAATCGGTAAATAACTAACCCGATTGCTAATATTGCCGCCATTACCGTGACAAAACAAAATTACACCTTTACCAATGCGATCGCTATCTTTAGCTGGCACAAACCAAGCAGCTAAATTAACATTATCTTTAGTTGTAATCTGAATATCTTCAAACTTTATACCCACGGTTTCAGGTGTTTCTATAACCTCTTTGCTAGGTATATATACTAGGTTTGACTGCCCGATGTATAACGCGATCGCTAAGCCAATATAAGCAAAAGCGAGAACGCGAGCAACAGGCAGTAAAAACTTATAAAATATTGACTGTAAAATTGTTGTCATTTAATTCTTTAATAAATTTTTGACTGCTTCTTCAATGTTTTGCTGTTTGATTAATGATTCTCCAACTAATACCGCACTTGCGCCGCAATCTTGTACGAAATCTAAATCTTCACGGGTATAGATCCCAGATTCACTTACCCAAAGATATTTGTCTTTCGTGACTGGATCTAGTTTATCCATCAAAATCTTAGTTTGCGCCAAATCAACTACAAAGGTTTCTAAATTGCGGTTATTGATGCCAATTAAGCGCACATCAGGAATCTGTAATACGCGATCAAGTTCTGCTTGGGTATGTACTTCGATTAGCGCCGTCATGCCTAGCTGATGGATTAATGCTTGAAATTCGGTTAATTCTTTATCGGTGAGAATTGCGGCAATTAATAAAACTGCATCTGCGCCATGCGATCGCCCTAAATAAATTTGATAGGGATCAATAACAAATTCTTTGCACAGTAAGGGCAAATCAACGGCTTGGCGGACTAATTGTAAATTTTCAAAGCCGCCTTGAAAAAATTGTGCGTCCGTTAATACTGAGAGACAACTTGCGCCGCCGCGTTCATAGGCGATCGCGATCGCCACAGGATCGAAATCTTCACGAAATACGCCTTTGCTAGGCGAGGCTTTTTTGACTTCGGCAATTAGCGTGGGTTTAATGTGAGAATTTTGCAAGCTGCTGTAGAAATCTCGTGGCGATCGCCCATTATCAATTTTGGCGACAATTTTATTTTTAACCGACTCAATCGGTTCATTCGCATACATCTGAGCAACTTCGCGCTCCTTATGCCAAACGATTTTTTCTAGAATATTTTGCGGTGTATCAGTTGGGGCGGCGATCGCATAGCCTTTGTTGCTAGCGGTTTCAGATTGGCGGCGTACTTGCATTGATAAAAAACAATTTTGAGCATGAAAGATTTAACTTTTAGCATAGAACAATTTATCAAAAAGCAACCTCAGAGAGCTTTTTCGTAAATTACTTTATAAATCGTGTGGTTTCTTTACAAGTAAAGCGCTCATTTTTCGGTATATTTGCCTTTGTAATGTGAGTTGAGCATAGTTTTTATGAGCGCGATCGCAAACTCTAACCAACCCGAAGGCAAGCCAAAGTCTTCGCGAGTTCAAGCCTATTGGCAAAATATTAATTGGAAAAAGTTAGCTAGTCTGGTGACGGCGATCGCCTTGTGCTTTTACCTCACGGCTTGCGGTGACAATAGCAAATCAACGAATAAAGCATCTGTAGATATTGCAACAGCGAGCATCGTCGAAGTTTCGCCACCAACAGAAATTCAACGCCTCAGCCGACTCCTAGACCAATACGAACCCAAAGTTAATATCGTTAGCCCGAAAGCTGATGAAGTGCTAAACGATGACCAAGTGGCGGTGAAGCTTGATGTCAAAAATTTGCCAGTTTTCAAAAATGCTGATTTTGGCTTAGGGCCACATATCCATGTGACTTTGGATAATCAGGAATATAAACCCCTATACGATCTCAATCAAACTGCGACTTTTGACCACCTCAGCGCAGGAACCCACACAATTCGCGCCTTTGCGTCACGCCCTTGGCATGAAAGCTTCAAAAATGAAGGTGCATATGCACAGACGACTTTCCATGTCTTGACCAAGACTGGCGAAAATACTCCTGAAGCCAAAACACCTTTGCTCACCTATAGCCGTCCTGTGGGAGCCTATGGCGCAGAACCAATCTTGCTCGATTTTTATCTCCAAAATGCACCTTTGCATTTGCTAGGCAAAGATGATGAGGTGATCGATGATTGGCAAGTTCGCGCCACGGTTGATGGACAAAGTTTTACTTTTGATCGCTGGGAGCCAATTTATCTCAAAGGCTTTAAAGCTGGACAAAACTGGGTAAAACTAGAATTGCTAGAACCAGATGGTGATGCGATCGCCAATGTATTTAACAGCACTGCTCACTTGATTAACTATCAGCCCAATGGTACTGACACCCTAGCGCGTCTAGTCCGTGGCGAAAAGATCGCCAATATTGAGGCGATCGTTAATCCTGATTATGTCCCACCTGCTCCTGAAGTTATTCCTGCGCCTGTGGAGTCAGTCGAGCCTAGCGTAACGACTGATGCTAAGACAACCGAAACTCCTAAGACTGAAGTTGCTACTCCAGTAACCACACCCAAGGAAGAAGCTAAGCCTGCTGATAAAGCACCATCTGTAATTCCTGTTGCTCCTATCACTACAAAAGCTGCACCAGTGAAAGCTGCACCAGTTACTGAGCCAATCAAGGCTACATCGCTTAAAGTCAAAGCTGCTCCCGTAGTCGTGGAGCCAGTTAAGCCAGTTGTGCCAGTTAAAGTAAAAACTGCCCCTGTTGTAGAGCCAGTTAAAGCGATCGCGCCTAAATCTAAATTTGCGCCGATCGCAACTCCTAAGCCAGTAACTCAAGTTGCACCAACAGTGGAGTCTGCTAAAAATGCTGTACCTGAAAAAACAATTACTGCGCCAACCACCTCCAAAGATTATTTGAAAAATTATTTCGGTTCTCGTAATACCCCCGCAACCAAAACTGATATTTCTAAGCCTATTGAGAAACCAGCAGTAAAAATCCCTGCCTCAAAGCCAGAAACTAAGCCTGAAGAAAAATCGACAGATAATCCTCCAGCATTAACTAATTTGTCTACAACCACATCAACACCAATCAAGGTGTTAACCAACTCAGGCAAGTAATATGATTGTGTGTATTTTGTATGTAAGCTAAACGTATTATTCTTTAGCTGCAAATCTGTATGACATCTAGCGTGATTTATCCATCAAAAGAGAAATTAACTTCATCACAGACACAGGGACTAGAGATTATAACTAGGCTTCCTCAAAATAGAGGGCGAGATATTGTTTTGGCAATTGACCGAACTCAAAGCGTGAGGATTGAAGAAGAAGGACGTGTCCGCATTACGAATATTATTCGGGACACTTTGACTGAAGGCGATCGCATTTATATTGTTGATTTTGCAACAGAAGCAAATTTTCCTGAATCTCCAGTAGTTATTCGATCTAATGATGACAAAAAACAACTTCTGAATAGTCTGAATTTTGAGGCTGATCCCACTAAGCGAAATACAGATATTCAAAACGCTGAATGGAAAATTTACAGACGATTAGCCGAAATCAATCAAGAAAGATTGCTGGCTAATCGTCCTATTTACCATCAATCGGTAGTTTGGATGACTGATGCTCCTTTGTTTACCCAGTCTCCTGCCATAGAGCAAGATTGGATTGAAACTCCTTCTAATAGTCCTTTTCGGGATGTCAATTCTGAACTGAGCAAAGATAGAACTGCGTGGCTGCAAAGTTTACCCTTTTTGAGTAAAACTGAGCGATCGCACATAATTAACGGCAACTACAAACTGACCGTAGTAGATATTGCGCCTACGGTTCAGGAGGTTTGCACTTACGCTCCTAGTGGTCAGACTAGTTGTATAGTCACACCTTATCTGATCAATCAGTTATGGTTTCCAGCAACTATCTTTGGACTTGGTGGAATTATTCTGGCTACAGGATTGATTTTAGGCTTTTTACATATTCGTGCGGTCAAAAAAACTTGGAAAATCTCCATCAATGACGGAGATAATGTGAAAATGCGGAATCGGTATGAATTAGGTCAAGATCCTTTTGATTGTGAAGATTCGGAAGAAAGGGGATATCTTGTCCGCAGAGGGAAAGATTTATGGATTCAGCCAATTCAAGGTAACGAATTTAAAATTCTAGTTGATGGTGATGAAATTAATCGCAACGAAAAAATAACTAAGAATTATTTCACAGTAAAATTGACAACTAAAAATAACCGCAGTTATGAATTTATTGTCAAAATAACTAAGTAAACTTGTAAGACCTCAATAAACGCTGAGAGCAAAAAATATGGCTATGACAAAGCCCGTCAATGAATATACGCATCAAGATATTTTCCCAAAAAAGGCTAGGTGGGAGCGGGAATCTTCTTAGCCGCTTTAGCCCGAATTAGAT
>JBDNJN010000039.1:0-12138 GCA_041687725.1 Pseudanabaena sp. | reverse complement strand
CGAGTTTCGCACTAAATCTGATGAAATTGGTGCTTTCCCTTATGAGACTAGTTGCTTAACTGTCTTTTTCCTCGTCGTTGAGCGGGATCATGCTAAACATGACCGTAAATCTGTGGCGAAAAATTAATGACACTAACCGTTCACCATTACTCTCCAGTGTGCGAAGCTCGATCCAAGTATCCATTAAAGATGATATCCCCACTTCGCTGGCTTCCAAATATCCATTGATTTGCAGAAGATCAGTAAAAAAGACCGTGATTTGGCGAGATTTGAATAGGTCAACTAGCCGCATTAAGAAATTCTTGGTTTGTCGGATGGTATTACTATTTGCCAGATTGCTTATAGGATCAACAATTACAAGCGATGGCTGAAATTCCTGCACCCAGTTATAGATATTCGCTAGACGCATTTCTAAACCATAAGCCGTGGGACGCACCGACTCAAATCGGAGCAAACCTTGATCGATATGATGTTGTAGCTCTAAACCAATGGATCGTTGGTTCCGCACTATTTGCTGTGGTGACTCTTCGGTGGCGAGATAGAGACATCGCTCACCGCGATCGCAAGTATTCGATGCAAAATAATTGGCAAGCGAAGTCTTCCCTGTACCTGCCGTACCTGTCACCAGAATGCTGCTACCTCGGTAGTAACCCAAACCACCCAGCATTGTATCTAGACGTGGAACTCCACTGGATATGCGCTCGTCAGAGACTCCACTATCTAGTCCAACGGAGGTAATTGGGACAACTGAAATACCATTTTCATTTATGAGAAATGGATATTCGTTGCTACCATGCTTTGAGCCACGATACTTCAGTATTTGGAGATGCCTTGTGGTTAGTTCTTCACAAGTTCTCTGTTCTAATCGAATTACGCAGTCTGAAACATATTCTTCTATCCCTTGTAGGGTTGAATTATTACTACCTAATTCCCCCGTCACGATCGCGGTTACCCCTTGCGATTTGAGCCAACTAAATAAACGGCGCAATTCGGATCGAACAATATGATTGTCCATAGTAGAAAAAAGGACTTCAATCGTATCAAGAACCACCCGTTTCGCACCGATTTCCTGAATGGCACTACTGAGACGGATAAATAAGCCCTCAAGGTCATAGGAGCCACTAACTTCCATCTGATTGGCTGGGACAGCAACATGATCTAGTAATAATTTGCGATCGCTGACCAGTTGCTCGATATCCCAACCTAAAGAAGACACATTCTGCGTAATTTCTTCCGCAGTTTCCTCAAAGGTCATCAATACGCCAGTTTCATTATATTTAGTCGCCCCATTTACGAGAAATTCAACACCTAATAAAGTCTTTCCAGAGCCTGCGGAGCCATAAATCAAAGTTGGGCGACCTCGCGGCAGTCCACCGTCAGTGATTTCATCTAGTCCTTGGATACCTGTGAGAGATTTAGGTAACTGCTTTCTCATTTCATTTTTTGCCAATAGAATTCTGCCGAATCGCAACTTATTGTTACATATTTCTAGGTGGCTTAGATATTGATCGATAATAGTCAAGTTTAAAGATTAAGATTGGTAGTGACTATTCAAAATTTAGCCGAGAATTTCAAATAATTCAAATAATTCAGACACTTAAAATCAATGGTGTATTTTAACTATATTTTGCTCCCTTACAGCCTGTTCAGGCTTTGAGTAGTACAGAAAATTTTTTAAAAATGCCGCTAAGCGGCACTTTTAAAAAATTTTCTGGGTTCTATAACAGCGCAAAGCGCTGTAACATACTATATTTCTTGCCATGAAAACTGAGAGAATATAAAATGAATATAAAGTTTTTTTGTCATCAATATTCTTACAGAGATTTAGAGGAAACATTTATTAACAATTTTTTAATTGTTAGTATTGATGACAATCTGAGTAATGTTTTTTTACGGCTAAAAAACTACTTGTCGGACACTTCTAAAGAGCAGAAATTTGGCGATCGCAATTGGCTTTGTACTGATAGCCGCATTGCTTTTGTGCCAGTTGTGCAAGAGTCTCGATTAGTCGGTGAGGTGAATGTGTTGACATTGATGCACCTCATGGCGACAGGAGTAGATCTCGCGACAGTCAAAGTCTCGGAAATCATGACTGAGCCGATCGCCACTTTACGCTTTACAGGAATAAAAGATGCCGAAATTACGAATCTAGATATTTTGTTAAATTTGTTGCAACAACAGAAAATCCACTATTTGCCAGTAGTGAACGATCGCTATTATCCGATCGCCTTGCTTACGATCGAAGGCTTATTACAAGTGCATAATCTGGAGTTGCGATCGCAGCAAGTAGAACTCGAACAACAGCTTGATTATGGCTGGTTACTAACGGCGATCGCCAATCGGATTGAGGCTTCCTTAGACTTACAAACAATTTTAGATGCCACAGTGAGAGAAATCCGCCAGTTTTTGCAAACTGATCGCGTGATTGCATATCACTTTGAACCAGACTGGAGAGGAACGATCGTCGCAGAGTCGGTAAATCGGCAATGCGATTCATTGCTAGGCAAAGAACTTACCGATTCCTATTTTAGCGAAGCTATGGTTGAGCCTTACAAACATGGCAGGGTTCAGGTTACCAACGATATTTATGTAGGGCTAACTAATTGTCATACCAAATTTCTAGAACAGATTCAAGTTAAGGCAATTATCGTTGTGCCGATTTTGCAAGGCGATCAGCTATGGGGACTACTTGCCGCCCAAGAATGTTTGCAAACACGAAACTGGCTATCCTCGTCTGTCAAGCTATTACAAGAACTAGCTATACATATTGGCATCGCATTACAAAATGTCTCAGTTGTTCATCAAACACAACATCTTAATCAAGAACTAGAGATACAGGTGGCTCAGACCAATAAAGCCCTGATTAGTAGCGAAAATCGCCTAGAGATCATTGTGAACAATATTTCTGATGGCATCTTAATTGTTGATCAAAATGGAGTGGTGATCTTTACAAATCCATCAGCGATGAAAATGTTTGATATTCCAGCCGAAATCCTGATTGGGATGAGTCTTGGTGTCCCCAATGTTTTGGGTGATTCTTTTGAAGTTAATTTGTTGCGCTATGGCAGTGGTCAATTTAGCGGTGGTGAGATGCAAGTAGTTGAGATTGAGTGGAACGATCAACCCGCTTATTTGATATCTCTCCACGATATTACCGAACGCCAGAAAGTCGAAGTAGAACTTCAGAAAACTAACGAACAACTGTCATTCGCGAATATCTCTCTCGCTCACGCGACTCGACTCAAAGATGAATTCCTTGCCAATATGAGTCACGAATTGCGAACTCCTCTCAATGCAATTTTAGGAATGTCGGAAGGATTACAAGAAAAAGTATTTGGTGATATCAACGAACGTCAAATTAAAGCAATCAAGATGATTGAACGTAGCGGCGAACATTTATTGTCATTAATTAACGATATTCTCGATGTTTCTAAAATAGAAGCAGGTAAATTAGAACTAAATTATGAGGAGGTGGCGATCGCACTGCTTTGCGAGTCCAGTATGGTCTTTATCAAGCAACAAGCGCTGAAAAAGAATATTCAATTAAAGACGATTCTCCAACCAAATCTTGAAAAGATCGTAGTTGATGAGCGACGGATTCTACAATCACTAGTCAATCTGTTAAATAATGCCGTTAAATTTACTCCTGAACATGGACAAATCACTTTAGAGGTTTATTTAGAAACGCCACATTCTCTTTGCTTTGATGTGATTGATACAGGTATTGGGATTGCCGATAATGATTTGCATAAGCTATTTAAACCATTTATCCAAATTGATAGTGGCTTGACGCGCAAATATGACGGTACTGGTCTAGGTCTAACTTTAGTGAAGCAGCTTGCTGAGCTACATGGCGGTGCAGTTAGTGTTAGCAGTGAAGTAAATCAGGGAAGTCGATTTTCTATGCATTTGCCATACGCTATTAATGAAACAGATTTAGAAGTTCCTTTAACGAATAACTTATCGCATAATTTGTCAAAAGAGCATAATGACGCTTTGAATAATCCCATGGATGTAGATCCAAAATCACCACCAATCATTCTGATTGCGGAAGATAATGAAGCCAACATGGCAACATTTACAGCCTATCTCTCAAGTCGTGGTTATAAAATTGTCATCGCTAGAAATGGTAAAGAGGCGATCGCGATCGTCAAAGAGCAACCCATCGATTTGATCTTGATGGATGTGCAAATGCCTGAAATGAATGGACTAGAGGCAATTAGATACATTCGCAATGTTCTCAAATTAGAGGATATCCCGATCATCGCTCTAACGGCCTTTGCGATGACAGGCGATCACGAAAAATGTCTAGCCGCAGGTGCAAATGAATATCTCAGTAAACCTGTCAAACTCAAGAATCTAGTCCTCACAATCCAGAAGTTAGTCTCACAAATTAAATAAAACCCAAATATGATTCGGCGGACGAAGCCCGCCGAATCATATTTGGGTTTTGCTGCAAGAGAAGACAGGTAGGGGTAATTCATGAATTGTCCCTACCTGTCTTCATCTTGTTAGAACTGATGTTACGCAGAAAGAAAATACACCACATCCCCCAACCCCTTCTCCTTGAAAGGAGAAGGGGAGCCAGAGTTTTTTCTCGTTCCCCTGTCCTTTGCAAGGAGAGGGGCTAGGGGTGAGGTTTTTAGAAGCTTCCACGTAACATCAGTTATAATTTGAGACGAAGCTTACCAACTAACGCATATCGAAACTATTTACGGAAAAACTCAAGGACTAAAGGCGCATCAATTAAAGCAGTTAGATCGACTTTATCGATCGCGCTTACCTCAAGATAGCCTCACCACACCTGAATTAGCTCAACGCCTTGCCGCAGTCAGCGCTGAGTTAAAGGATGCTGTTTGTGTTTATATCAATCGACGTGGGCATGTGATCCGTGTGGCGATCGGTACACCCAATCAAACCAAAATTCCGCCCTTAGAATTACCGCGCTATGGTAGCGATCGCCTCAGTGGACTGCGCTGCATTTGCGCGACTCCCGATCCAGAGCCGCCAAATATAACCGACTTAACGGCGATGTTAATGCAACGCCTTGATGCGTTAGTAATTTTGCCAGTGAATCTCAAAGGTTTTGCTGAACGTGGCTATGTGGCATATTTATTGCCAGCATCTGACACAGAATTACCCGAACAGCAAAATGCTTGGCGCGTATCCAAACCAGCAACGGTAGAGGCGATCGCTAAACAAGATTTCTTAGAATTAGTTGAAGGCTTAGAAGAAGAATTTAGCCGCAATTTTGCAGGTCGAGCGACTGATGACAATCGCGATCGCGTGATGTTAGTGGGCTTAATGGGACAAAAAGAAAAGTCTGATTCGATGCCCTTTGCGATGATTGAGCTTGGTCAATTGGTCGAAAGCGCAGGTGGCACTGTATTAGATGCAATGTGGCAAAAGCGCGAGCGTCCACACCCACAGACCGTTCTTGGTGAAGGTAAAGTATTTGAACTGGCGATCGCCGCTCAAATTAAAGGCGCAAATCTAGTTGTCTTTGATCGCGAATTAACAGCTTCGCAAACTCGCAACATCGAAAGGATGATCGGTTTAAGAGTCAGCGATCGCACTGAAGTAATTCTCGATATTTTTGCCCAACGCGCCCAATCATCGGAAGGGAAGCTGCAAGTTGAGCTAGCTCAACTCGAATACCGTTTACCACGTTTAGCAGGACATGGGCAAGCTCTATCCAGACTCGGCGGCGGTATAGGTACGCGCGGCCCTGGTGAAACCAAACTAGAAACCGATCGCCGTGTCATCCAAAAGCGGATTACCTTCCTTCAGCAGCAAGTCAATCACCTCCAAGCCCAGCGATCGCGTATTCGTCAAAAGCGCGTCGATCAAGAAGTTCCCACTGTCGCGATCGTGGGTTATACCAATGCTGGTAAATCGACATTGCTCAATGCGATGACTAAGGCTGATGTTTACGCTGCTGACAAGTTATTCGCCACCCTCGATCCGACCACGCGCCGCCTCAGTCTTATGGGTGAAGATGAACAAATGCACACGGTTCTACTTACCGATACTGTGGGATTTATTCACGAACTTCCCAAATCTCTCGTTGATGCCTTTCGCGCCACTCTTGAGGAAGTTTCGGAAGCAGATGTATTAGTCCATCTTGTAGATGCGTCCCATTCCTCATGGGAAAGTCAGTTAAATGCAGTCGATAAAATCCTCAAAGATATGCCGATCGCCGTTGGCCCAATTTTATTAGTTTTCAATAAGATTGATGCTGTTGCTGAACCCGAAGCAATTTTAGAGAAATATCCCGATGCGATCGCAATCTCAGCGCTAAAACGTCAAGGCTTTCAGCAAATGAGTCAGTCTTTGCTAAAGCTAATCGAATATGCGATCGGGGAGCTATCTTAATTAATTTTTTGCGGAGAGGGCATCTCGGCGCGGCGTATAGCTAGGAGAACCAATCAGTTCAGCAACCCTAAAAGCTGAAGCGATCGCCCCTTCATGTAACCCATCGCCCAGATATGCTCCCGCATGGTAAGTATGATTCTCTCCATTGGTAGCAACCACTTCATCGCGATATCGAAAAGCCTCAGTGGTATATAGCGGCGTGTGATGTTTCTGGATATGAATGATTTTATCTTGATCAATTAATTTTTCTAGTTCAAATGATAAAAAATAATGAGTTGGTGAAGAAATCCCACAAAGCTCATTCAGGTAACTGTTATAGCCCCATTTGGTATCGGTTTGGAAGAAATCGAATTCTGAAGGGTGCTCGATATGATGACGCGCATACATCGAAACATCGTGATGTACGAGAGTGTTTACATGATTGCCTTTCCATTCGGAAAAACGCTTAAGTTCAGCATCAGTAGGATCGGCTAATAGCGCCAAAACTTGATCGGGGGGCGCGGCAAATACGACCTTATCAAACTCTTGAACGTCACCATGCGATCGCGCAATCTTAACTCCATCTAAACCACGAGAAATACTCGTAATCTCCGCATTTAATACAACTTCACCTTTAAAACGTTCCAAAATCTTCTCAATATAAGTATAGACACCACCTTCAACTCTGAGCCATTTGACCGCAATATAATCGCGTAGCATCGGCATCGCCAGTTCTGCGGGAAAGTTATCAATCAGTTCAAAAGGTATTGAGTAGCTATACATCGTCAGCAACTTCAGCCATGTATGGCTAACACTTTTGTCGGTCATATATCGCGACAATGGCTGATTATAAAAATCTTCTAGCTCGGCAAATCTAGTCTCCATCCATAAGCCAACCGAACTAACATGAACCATATCGAATTTTAAATATTCAATCAGGCGTTGCAGTCCTCGACAATTCCGATCAATCGTAGATCCTGATAAAAGGCGATCGCCATTTTTGGGGTACAAAGCAGAACCAACCCTGACAGGTTTTAGTTCTACTTCTAGTTCTTCCATGAGTGCGATAAAATTATAAAATACAGTTGGAAATTCTATTACTCCACATTCCAACAGGCGATCGCAATCGGATTGATTGGGCTGCACATTTTTATTTAATGTGCGAATATGCCCTCCCAGCATCGGTTGCCGTTCAAACACGGTGACATAATGCTTTTGCTTGTCAAGTAGATAAGCCGTAGCCATACCACTAGCGCCGCCACCAATAACTGCAATTCTCATAGTCAAGCTCCTAAATAATATGGATTGTCCTCTCCCAAGAGGAGAGGGGAGACATAATTTCCTTCTTGCTCCCTCTCCCCTTGGGAGAGGGCTGGGGTGAGGGCTAAACTCCTAGAATCGCATCACCAGATAATCGTTGATAAAGGAGTGTTCCTGTCCAAAATGTGGGTGCAAAGCCGGGATATCCCGATGAGGCATTGCAGAAATAGAAATGATTAAGAGAGGTTTCGTGATTTAACCTGCCTAGACCCATATTGCGCGGCGTGAGACTAGAACCGTAGGAATTACCATTGGGACACCAACAAAAGCGCTCGTTGGTTGTGGGGCTGCCTGTAACATGGAAAACCATATGCTCTCTAAAATTAGGCACATAATGTTTTTCGACTACATCAAGAATGGAATCAAAGATTTCTTGCTTTTTTTTGTTATAAGCCTTGCGATCGCCTTCCAATAATTTCTGAAAATAGCCGTAATTTGCCACGGTCAGAAATTCGACAATTTGGCAGTCTTCAGGACAATCTCGACTCGCATCCGTCAATAAAGTGGGCGTGGTGATCGCAAAGCTCGGATTAGAAAAATCGTGGCGATCGTACATTTGAGCAAAGGATTCATTTAGATTCTCATGCCCTGAATGGAAGAGATTCCAATTGCCAAATCCGTAATCTCGCATGTCGAGATCCTTAACCACGCAGTAGACCATGTAGTTAGAGGGAGAATACTCGTAATCAAGTTTTTGGCGTACTTTTTTGGAGAACTTTGACAAGCCAATCATTTTGGCGGCTTTCTTAGGATCAATGTTACAAATTACGGTTTCGCCTGTGAATTCATCGGTTTGATGAGTGAGTAAGTTCATTGCCTCCACTCCCGTCACCGTCAAATCTGTGACTTTAAAATTTGTGACCTCATGGTTCAGTAATACTTTTCCTCCATTAGATTCAATTACTTTGACCAATGCGTTAATCACGCTCTCAAAATGCTGTGTGGGATAAAAAGCACCTGCTTGATAGCCCCTAAACAGAATAACCCAAGCATAAAAAGAGAGTTGATTAGGCGGGAGCAAAAAATCTGCCCATTGCAAAGCTATTAGAGTTTGAGCAGCTTGCGGCAATTGGAACTTGTCAAATACATCCTGAAGTGTGCTGTTGAGATATTGGACAGCGCAAATTGCTTCACCTGCATGTTTCAGCAATTCCATTGGCTGCAATGGTGGGGAAAGTCTTTTCAAGCCTTCGCCAGTTTTCTCAACTTCATTTACAAAACTACGAAAGCGATCGCTATATTCAGGAAATAATGCCGACAAGCGCTGAATCAATTCCTCTGGATCTGAGGGAATATCCAACGCATATCCTTCCATTCGCATATGGTCAAAGCCTTGTGGATCGTACCTTTCAAAAGTCACTTCCTGATCTAAGCCTAGCTTTTTTAAGACCCGATTCACCGTTTGTCCTTCACCACAATCCCAAACATAATGGAATTGGGCATTAAACGTATATTTCCTAGCCAGTGTGAACGTGTGACCAAAGCCACCTGCATGTTCATGGGCTTCGAGAACTTGCACAGTCTTTCCAGAGTTTGCCATCAAAGCTCCGAAAACCAATGCAGATAAACCACTACCAACAATCAGATAATCTGGCTTCATGTGAAAATGCTCCAATGATTACTATAAAAAAATTTTCACCATAAACGCAGTAATAGTTCTGTATGTTTCGGTGAACAAAAAATAGGTAATATTTTATAAATCTTGTAAATCAAGGCTTTCAAATAAAAGCTTTTAAGATATTATTTTTTATAAACATCATGATCGTAACATCAGAATTAATTGAGAAATCAGAAGAAAAAATTAAGAAGCTAGAAGAAAAAGTTATTTTAGTAGATACAAGCGATCGCCAAATTGGAGTTGCTGAAAAATTACAAGCACACCGTGATGGCTCATTACATCGTGCTTTTTCGATCTTTGTGCTGAACTCTCAAGGTCAACTGTTGTTGCAAAAACGTGCCAAGCATAAATATCATTCGGGAGGACTTTGGACAAATACCTGTTGTAGCCATCCTCGCGATGCAGAAATAACTTTGCTAGCCGCCCATCGCCGACTCCAAGAAGAAATGGGCTTTGATTGTGAATTACGTGAAATTTTTAGTTTTATATATCAAGCCGCGCTAGATAATGACTTGACCGAGTATGAGTTCGATCATGTATTTGTGGGATACAGCGATCGCGAGCCAGTTCTCAATCCCGAAGAAGCCGAAGATTGGAAATGGATAGATTTAAAAATCTTGCAAGCCGATATTAAGCAACACCCTGAAATTTATACCTATTGGCTTCGCGATTGCGGCGATCGCTTCATCGCTGAGCTACTCCCTTCCCAGTGAAAGATTAGACGTTGCGGCGCGAAGCGCCGCAACGCTAATTCTTGGGTTTTAATGTCTATTTTTATACTGGGAAGGGAGTAGGATGAATATAAACAACCCAAAAGATTGTTTATGTTTATGGAGAAAAGTATGGATACTTATTCAGAAGAGCAAGTCGATCAGATTCTCCGATATGCACTTGCCAAGAGAACAAATGGTCAAAACCTGACTAAACAGCAGGTATATGAGATCGCCTCGGATATGGGTATCAGTCAAGCTGATTTCTTAGCATCTGTACAGGAATGGCAATCAACCCAAGCCGTTGACAAAGAAAAATCAGCGTTTGACAAATATAAAAAGAAATCCTTTCAATCGAGCTTATTGAAATATGCGATCGTTAATTCTTTTTTCGTTGCCTTTAATCTATCTACCTCTGGTGGAGTTGGCTGGGCGATCTATCCACTAATATTTTGGGGATTGGGTGTAGCTCTGGATGCATGGGTTACATATCAAACCGAAAGTGAAGAGTATGAAAAACAATTTCAAAAATGGCTTCGCAAACAAAAGCGCGATCAACTTACGGCTCAAATCACGGGCAAATTAACCACCAGTCTCGAAGAATGGTTGAAATAAAACCCAAAAAGCTGTAGCGCACGCGCAGCGTGCGCTACAGCTTTTATGCTTCAAGTATTGCTTTATCGCGAATCCGACAGGAATCGCATACACCACAAGGCACTTCGCCGCCTTGATAACATGACCATGTAATCTCAATCGGTACGCCCAAACGTCGCGCCCGTCGGACAATATCAACTTTAGAATCCAGCACCAGAGGTGCTACTAATCTTGGTGCATTCCCTTCCACGCCAACTTTAGACGAGAGCGCCGCTAAATTCTGAAATGCTGCCAAATAGTCAGGGCGACAATCGGGATAGCCTGAATAGTCAACCGCATTAATTCCCAAATAAATCGCTTCTGCCTCCTTTGCTTCGGCTAGAGATAAGGCGATCGCAATAAATACTGTATTTCGTCCAGGCACATAGGTAATCGGAATTTCTCCCGATCGCACACCTGCGATCGGCACATCAATACGCGCATCGGTCAACGCCGAGCCGCCCCACTGTGCCAAGTTTACATCCATAATAAAATGTTCGCCAATATGCAAAGCTGCCGCCACTTGTTGCGCCGCTAATAACTCGCGTTCATGGCGCTGACCATAGCGAAATGATAAAGCGATCGCCTCATAACCATCAGCGATCGCCTGAGCCGCCGATGTCGCCGAGTCTAGTCCACCTGACAATAAAATTACTGCTTTTTTTTTGAAATTTTCGACTTCTGTCATCTTATTTACCTAACTCCCAATAACTTATGCGTTTGGATACTCACCCGCCAATCCGCATGACTTAATACATATTGCATCACCAAATCCTTACTGCTAAAAGTTTCCCACTCAGCCTGTAAATATTTGACCACATGGGGCGCAACTTTCGCTGCGTTCTGTTCGGCCCATGTTAAATCTGATTGATCATGTACAACAACCTTAAGCTCGCTCACCTGATCATAAATACTGGCATGGGGATGTTTAAACTGCTTCGGCGAAAAAGTCACCCAATCAAAATTACCACTAAAGGGATGAGAACCCGATGTCTCTAAATGTACTCGTAAATTTTGTGATTTTAGCGATCGCGTCAACTCACTCAAATCATGCATCAATGGCTCTCCGCCTGTAATCACCACCATTACAGGTTGAGCATTTACAGCTTCATTAACTAAATCGGCGATCGCGATTTGAGGATGTCTTTTCACGTTCCAAGAAACCTTAGTGTCACACCAAGGGCAGCCAACATCGCAACCCGCTAAGCGAATAAAAAAAGCATTACTCCCCATCCATGCGCCCTCTCCTTGCACAGAATGAAAAGTCTCAACAATTGGTAAATGATTTGGAAAATTAATTTGATTCACACTTCTTTCTAATAAGTCTATGTATTTTAAGTGATGTTACGTGGAAGCTTCTAATAACCTCACCCCTAGCCCCTCTCCTTGCAAAGGAGAGCAGGGTGGTTTCATTTTCGGAAAGGGTTAGAGGGTAAAGATTGTAGAAAAAGGCAAGAGATAAATATTGGGAGAGAAAATAAGATTGAACTAAGGAGCAAAGAT
>JBDNJN010000038.1:0-5542 GCA_041687725.1 Pseudanabaena sp. | reverse complement strand
TTTCACTCGATCACCCTTTAGAGACCTTAATGGCTTTTCCTATCATAACCACTGGCTGCGAAATCTTCTCATTGCTTCTTCTCTCAATGGAAGAAGTATGGATAAATCTATCAAACACAAACTAAAGTAGAACTAGTCATGGATAATGTAATGTTGAGTGCAGGAAAGTTTCTTGAAATAGCTCAATCAGCTTATCAAAGATCTAGATATCAAAAGCCTAGCTTTGCAGATGGCGGACAAGATGATGCAATCATCGCTGTTACTTTCTCTGTGATGGCAGTAGAAGCATTTCTAAATGAACTTGTTGAATTAGCACGAGATAGGGAAGAATCCGAAGCTCAGTCTCTTCTTTCTACAATTGAGCAACTTTCGCAAGATAGAAAAGAGATTGAAACAAGACTTCTGAAAGCAAGCATATCCACTTCAGATACTCCATTTAATAAAGGAAGACTGCCATTTCAGAGTTTTAACCTTCTTGTAAGAGTTCGGAATCGACTTATCCATTTATTAGCTGGAGATACAATTACTGATGGTTTAAGGCAAGAACATATAGATATCTTATCTGCTTTGAAAAGTCATAAAGTAATCGTTGCTGACTTACAGATACCTATTGATCGTGAACAAACCCAAATCATGGAAAAGTATGGAGCTATTTTATCAGATCTGACTATACAATCTATTCCTCTACCATTTATTTATGCCGTTAGTACTCAATCAGTTGCTGAATGGTCATGCAAAGTTGCCTCAGATATCATCATAACTTTTATCCGCGATATGCGTGACTCTCCCTTCAAAAATCTTCTTCAACAGTATTCGACAAGCTTTCAACCTAGACCTGATAATATCCTAGAATTAGTGGAGTGGCACAAAATGATTATGTCACTTGGTTGTTCTACATCTGATGAGTTTATATCCAAAATCCGAAACAAAAAGTTAATTGTCAGTTTGCCCGAAGTTATTAAAGATGTTTGATTGGCTAGTTGGCAGAAGCTTTATCTTTAATTCAATACATCTAAAAAATCCTTTTGAAAAAGTCGATCTTTGTTAAAAGTAATGCTTGCTATTAGTGAAATCGTTAAAAATGGAATCGCATTCGATATGAAAAATTGGGGTAATGAGCAGTCTGGAATAGGCGATTTATCGCAAAATATTGATCGCCTATTTGCCCTGTTAAAAGAACGCGATATCAATTATTTGCTAGTTGGTGGTGTAGCATTACTAAGTTATGTCGATGGACGCAACACGCAGGACATCGATCTCATTCTCTCCCAAAAAGATCTCACCATACTTCCCGAACTCACAATTGCTGATAAAAATCAAAACTTTGCGAGAGCAAACTTTGAGAATTTACAAGTAGATATTCTATTGACTCAGAATGCACTCTTTAAATATATCGCCAAGAATTGCGTCAACTCAAAGCAATTTGGCGATTTAACCGTGCGTTGCGTCACCGTTGAAGGTTTGTTGATTCTCAAACTTTATGCGCTTCCAGATCTCTATCGACAAAACAAATTCGATCGCGCCAGCATTTACGAAAACGATATTCTTTTGCTACTGCTCAAATATCCTATAGACTTCAAACCAATTTGGAAATTATTACAAAAACATTTACTTCCCACTGATATTACCGAAATAGAAGATATTACTGCCGATATTCAAAGACGCATTCAGCGTTTTAGGGGCAAATAAAAAAGAGAGGGCGATCGCAATGCGATCGCCCTCTCTTTTATATTTTTAGAATTTACTATTTAGATTCGGTAAAGTCAGCATCGATGACATCATCATCGCCGCTAGCAGCATCCTTAGTTTCATCTTCAGGAGCAGCACCCGCAGGAGCCTCACTAGCGCCTTGCTGATAGACAGAAGAGCTAAGAGCATACAAAGCTTGCTTCAACTCTTCAGCTTGAGCGGTGATCGCTTCGTGATCATCTTTAGAGATCGATTCACGGAGAACCTTAACCAAACCTTCGATCTTGGTCTTCTCAGCTTCAGGAACCTTGTCGCCAAGATCCTTGATTTGCTTCTCAGCTTGATAAGCGAGAGAGTCAGCTTGGTTTTTCGCTTCAATGCGATCGCGCTTTTCTTTGTCTACCGTAGAATTGCGTTCAGCTTCATTAACCATGCGCTCAACTTCATCCTTAGGCAAGGTCGAAGCACCAGAGATCGAGATGGTTTGGATTTTGCCAGTACCCTTGTCTTTCGCCGTTACCGACAATAGACCGTTAGCATCGATGTCAAAGATAACTTCGATTTGAGGTACGCCACGAGGAGCAGGAGGAATGCCATCGAGACGGAAGGTTCCCAAGCTCTTGTTGTCGTTGGACATTTCACGTTCGCCTTGAAGAACATGAATTTCCACATTGCTTTGTCCATCAACCGCAGTCGAGAAGACTTCGGACTTCTTGGTCGGAACAGTGGTGTTGCGGGGAATGATTTTGGTCATTACGCCGCCCAAGGTTTCGACACCAAGAGATAGAGGAGTTACGTCAAGCAACAAAATGTCTTTAACTTCACCAGACAATACACCAGCTTGAACTGCTGCACCGATCGCCACAACTTCATCGGGGTTAACGCTTTGGTTAGGGTCTTTGCCAAGAATCTTCTTGACAACTTCTTGCACCGCAGGAATACGGGTAGAACCACCAACCAAGACGACTTCATCGATTTTCGACTTGTCGATTTTGGCATCACGGATCGCGTTCTCAACAGGAATACGGCAGCGATCGATCAGGTCAGAGCAGAGTTCTTCAAACTTGGCACGGGTCAAGGTGGTGTCAAGGTGCTTCGGACCATCCTGAGTTGCCGTGATGAAGGGAAGATTGATTTCGGTTTGAGTAACGCTCGAAAGTTCAATCTTTGCCTTTTCAGCAGCTTCAGTCAGACGTTGCAATGCTTGCTTGTCTTTGCGAAGATCAATACCTTCAGCCGCTTGGAACTGGTTAGCAAGGAAATCTACGATCTTTTTATCGAAGTCATCGCCGCCGAGGTGGGTGTCGCCACTGGTGGACATTACTTCAAATACACCGTCGCCAACTTCGAGGATCGATACGTCAAATGTACCGCCGCCAAGGTCAAATACGAGAATAGTTTCATTAGCCTTGCTGTCCAGCCCGTAAGCCAATGCGGCTGCGGTTGGCTCGTTGATGATCCGTAGAACTTCAATACCCGCGATTTTGCCAGCATCTTTGGTGGCTTGACGTTGCGAGTCATTGAAATATGCAGGAACGGTGATGACGGCTTGAGTGACAGTTTCGCCTAAATATTTGCTAGCGTCGTCAACTAACTTACGCAGCACTTGAGCAGAAATTTCTTCGGGCGCAAATTGTTTGCTAACCGCAGGCGCGTCAATTTTGACATTTTCGCCAACCTTCATTACTTTGTAAGCGACTTGCTTGGATTCGCCGCTAACTTCGTCATAGCGTCTGCCGATAAAACGCTTTACTGAATAAAAAGTGTTGTCGGTATTCATGACCGCTTGGCGCTTGGCAATTTGCCCAACTAGGCGATCGCCATTTTTGGCATAAGCGACAACAGATGGTGTGGTACGGAAGCCTTCGGCGTTTGCAATTACCGTTGGCTTGCCCCCTTCCATGACGGCTACGACTGAGTTTGTCGTACCTAAGTCGATTCCAACTACTTTAGCCATAAGGCTTCCAACTCCTAAGTTTTGTTAATCTTTAATCTCCTACAACATTAACTACTTTTCCCGATTAACACATCAGGGGGACTCTACCTAATCTGGTAGGGTTTACCGAACAAACCGCAAAAAGAGAGGCGCTACATCGCACGGCTCCTCCTTTTCGCGGATCGCGCAGTCACAAAAGCAATTAATTGATTTGCAAATTTTCCATACCCGCTTGGGCGTAATAACGCAATTCATCCGCCCTGCGCCATAGCTCTTGTCCTGTGTGTAGATGCTGATCGTCAAAGTTCATGGTGAAATAATTTAATTCTTCGATGCCATCAGCGATCGCATTGAGACAATGATAGAGATAGCTAGCGATCCCAGCCGCAGATGCAGGATTGGGAAAGGAGCGGAAGAAAATTTGGGCTTTAGCAAATGAGCCGCGACATTCATCAATATAATCCTCAAAATCCTCCATCAGCCCGTCATCGTAAGGATCGGCCGCAAGATCGTCGATTTTTTCGTCTAGGCTGTCGAGAATTACTTCGAGCATCTCGGAGATTGGTTCGTAAACTTGCTTGAACCAACGATCGAGTTTTTGATCTTCGTTAAGATGGGTCTCGCGCTTAGTCGGCGATCGCTTGACTCCAGAGCCATGAGGCGCACCATTGGGAGAATGCTTAATGCCAAGACTGCGATCGTAACGGGCGCGAGCTTGAGGATTGCTCAGGACTTCGTAAGCGAGATTGATCGAGGCGATCGCATCGTGATTATCGAGATGATGATTGCAATCGGGATGATATTCCTTGACTAGTCCGCGATAGGCGGTTTTAACCTCAGTATGAGCCGCGTTGGAGCTAATTCTCAGGGTCTTGTAATGATTTATTTGTTGGGCGCGATCGATTGTCCTAGCCATGTCCTTGTGATTGATCTACCTAAGCATTTTGTAGGGATATTCTCTCAACGTCAACCACCTTGACAGGTAAAAATAGAGTCAGCACAAAGTCCCGTCTCTACTTTTGCGATAACTATTGCTAAAGCGATCGCGCTTCTGCTATTATTTCAAAGCATTAAATATGCTGGTGTAGCTCAGTTGGTAGAGCAACTGATTTGTAATCAGTAGGTCACGAGTTCGAGTCTCGTCCCCAGCTTAAGTTACTAGATGATCCTGCGATGAGTGAAGTAGCGATCGCTGTTTGTGTCATGACTTGAACAGATCCTACGGATCTAACTATGATTTTATGGCTAACGATGCTGTTTGGTTGAGTTAAAATCAAACCATACAAGTTCATCAGGGATGATCATGAAGCGAAAATCATGACCTTTGAAGAAATGCAAGCTGTTATCGCAAGTATGTTGCAAGTGCAGCGAAACTTACAAGAAAGCCAACTTCGCGATCGCGAAGATATTCTGTTAATGCGCGAAGATATTCTGTTATTGATTGAACAAGCCAAACTGGCTTCGAGCGTTCAGCGAAATTTACAAGAGAATCAAATACGCGATCGGCAAGATATAGAACTATTGCTTGAGAAGTCTAGGCAGCAGGAAAGAATGGTTGATCGACTTGTTGGTTATAGCATTTCTTTTGAGTCTGACAAAATGGATTTAGAACAGAGAATGAGGGAACTCGAACGCAAAAGGGCTGAGAGAGATAAGTAGTGATCGCCTAATTTCATCGCCAATTGAGAATAAAGGAGCGATCGCATTTAGCATTTAACCTATTCGATCAATAGCGAACTATACCGTTTTGTTAGGGTAGAATCAAATGATAAAAGTTTTTGGCTCAATAGGTGTTTCGGGGAGGTAAGGAAATAAGAGATTCCAACAAAGTAGAGAGCAAAGCTTTGCCCCTCTTTTTAGCATTGTGAACAAACTCAAAGAAGCCCAAATACAAAGGCAGTTTTTCTTGAGAGATGC
>JBDNJN010000037.1:0-2884 GCA_041687725.1 Pseudanabaena sp. | reverse complement strand
TCTGCGTTCGATTGCTCCGAGAACCACTGAGCAGCTTCATGCTGCCATCACTCTCGCTTTCAATTCTGTTTCTGAATCTGACTTCTTTGGCTGGTTTTATGAATGCGACGCTCGTACCACGCTCATTTGAAAACCGCTATAGAAGCTCTATCGCATCGCGATGGATTAACTGGAATTGCTAACCGTCGTCATTTTGACATGGTTCTAGAGAGAGAATGGAGTTCTGCCAAAAGAGAAAAGAACTGTCTCTCGTTGATATTGTTTGATATCGACTATTTCAAAAAATATAATGATACCTATGGGCATCTGGCAGGAGATGCCTGTCTATATCAGGTAGCGATCGCCGCTTCTCAGGCACTCAAACGACCGAGGGACACCTTAGCGAGATATGGAGGTGAAGAGTTTGCGATAATTTTACCTGATACAGATACTTTAGGAGCTGCGTTTTGTGCCGAACAAATTCGTCATACCATTGAAAATCTCAAGATCTGTCATAGCTCTTCTGATATGAATCCCTATATCACCGCTAGCGTGGGAATTTCAACCCTGATGCCGCATATGCAAATTTTCACAGCTCACCAATTAATTAAAGAAGCTGACCTAGCACTCTATCAGGCAAAGCGAGAAGGTCGAAATTGCGTTAAAGTATGGTCAGCAGACGAATAATCACAAAATGGGCGCAAAAAGTGGGCATTCAAAATTTTCAAGTATTGATTGTTGATGATAACGAAATAAATCGCGATATGTTTGCGAGACGCTTGCGTAGAAAAGATTTTAACTTAGCCATGGCTACTAATGGACGTGAAGCTTTATCGATGATTCGGTCGAATCTCTATGATTTAATTCTACTGGACATCATGATGCCTGAAATTGATGGGTATGAAGTTCTTACACACCTAAAAAACGACCCAAGACTGCGTAATATTCCCATAATTATGATTTCGGCGATCGAAGAAATGGATAGTGTCATGAAATGTATGGAGCTTGGAGCTGATGACTATCTCACCAAGCCTTTTGATCCAGAGATGTTGAAAGCGGCAATTAATCGATGTCTAGCTGATAAGGGACAGACTCAAAATCTTCCGATAATTCCTATTTCTAGATCTTCTAATTCTAGTCTTGACGCTCCTAATACACAAATTTCGATGTTCAAACTGCCAGAAGATACAACTCGTGGCACATCAACTAATGCGGTTAGCCTTGATGAGGTTGTCCATCGGATTATGCAAACGGGTGTGATTAGCCGTAAAGGTTATTTATATTTTAGCAAAGCAATTTTTAATACTTTATTTGAGAATTCGGGCTTAACCGATCAAGAGGTCTACCAGATTCGCTCGGTTTTTGATGCAATTCAGTCTGGACAAATCAGGGTCGTTGATGCAAATTCTTCTGGCTCAATCAGTGTTTCGGGGAGGTAAGGAAATAAGAGAGTCCAACAAAGTAGAGAGCAAAGCTTTGCCCCTCTTTTTAATAAGGGGTGCAATCGTTTGTTCTCCCATCCTTTCAACTCCCCGAAACACCTATTGAGCCAATTTGAATTGGCAAGATTTGGTTAAAGCTTGCTTTAGCAACGCTTTATAGCGATCGTCATCAATTTCAAAGGCTCCAAATCTTTCAAGGTGAGGATTCATTAACTGAGCGTCGAATACACCATAACCACGCGATCGCAAATGCTCCACCAATTTCACCATCGCCACCTTAGAGCCTTCAGGAATCTTAAAAAACATCGATTCGCCAATAAATACGCCGCGTATGGCAATTCCCAAAATCCCCCCTGCTAATTGATCGCCTTGCCATGTCTCAAAACTATGCGCCCAACCCGCCTCATGTAACTTCATATAAAGCGATCGCAGTTCTGTCGAGATCCAAGTAGTTTCGCGATCGGCACAGCCTGAAACCACATCTTCAAAGGCAGTATCGATCCTGACTTCAAAGCGATTCTGGTTAATTACACGTTGCAAAGACTTAGGATATCGAAAGCGATCGTCAAGGGGGAGCAAGGTGCGACTGTTGGTGTAATACCACTCAATCGGCTGTCCATCGCCCTCTGACATCAAAAAATAGCCTTGGGTATACCCATCAATCACGGTGCGGATATTAAATCTTTCCACGAACAGATTCTTAACTCGCAAGTAAATAATTTAGAGATCGCTTCTACTTTTTGGGTTTTGGTCTGTTTTACAGGGCAAAGCGCTGTAAAACAAACTAAGAGCAGTTTTTGAAAGTGCCGCTTCGCGGCACTTTCAAAAATTTCTCTGTACCCCTTAAAGCCTCAATAGACTGTAATACAAGTACCGACATCTACACAAAGAATAAGCTTATTCGCAACTTCTCAATAACTAATGGTTGTCTCTGGGTAAGGCTTTCAGACACCGATATTTTGCATTTAGAGTAGAGATCATTTTTGAAAATATTCGCTGAAATCTTAACTGTGTATAGCTTTTAGCCTTTTTTACATCACATTCAACCAAGAAGATTTTAGTCGATTAGAAGAATTGACATGGGCTGAAAGCTTTGCAGGGCAAGCACCATCGGTTATTGAGAAGTTACGAATAAGCGACCTCTCTGGACTAGGTAAAAATTACCAATTATCTTTTGAAGTCACTTATTCTTTTGTTTTTTATCAGAAAACTGGGTTTAAAACCCTGCCCTTCTAGGGCGGCTTTATATTCTAATTTAATACCAATAAAGCCAATCTTACTTTAGAATAAGTTACCTAAGAATTAAGTTAACTATGGTAGTCCTCGAAGCAAAGTTAAAAGGTAAAACAGAGCAGTACGCACTCATAGATGAGGCGATTCGTACTGCTCTGTTTTGTCGTAACAAGGCTTTGCGGTACTGGATGGATAACGAGAAAGTAAACGGCTATGACCTCAATAAGCAG
>JBDNJN010000036.1:0-4187 GCA_041687725.1 Pseudanabaena sp. | reverse complement strand
GTCTTTTGGACTCACTGCACCAGTTTCACGTTCCTCATGACCTAGGCACGGACGGGTGTTACCTACCAAGACTGCGATGGTTGTCGCCTCTTGACTCAGATATGCCAGATTCCCTCCGTAGAGGTGTCACATATCCAAGATCGACTATAGCATGAAACTTATACCCTGTATAGTCTTTTGTAGTTAAAGTTAAGATAATTGTCCATTTTCGGGGCATCGAACCCCTCAATGGACGCGCTTTCATCCCGTCGCTCACCCTTGTAAACGGGTAGAGCGCGGGGCTTCCCGCTTGTTAAGCTAAGTTTAGCGTAAAAATCTAATTTCTCAAAGTCCAAAAAGCTGTAGCACACGCGCAGCGTGCGCTACAGCTTTTTGAGCTTATTTACTAGGATAAAAATCACTGTTTAGGGGTAAACTCTAGGCTTAGTCTGAAATATGTGAGTGAACGAGACAAAAGATATGGCTAGCGATCGCATCCAACAATTTCAAGCAGCTTCACGCAATTTTCAGTTGCAACCGCTTTTGTCTGATGCAGATCGGGCAAAGTTTTGGGTTGACTATGGCAGTCAATGCATTGAGGATTTAGAGCAGAAGGTGTTGGACTGTGATGAAAACACCAATCAGATTGTGTTTGCTGGACATCGCGGCTGTGGCAAGTCAACTTTGCTTTATGATTTTTCACGTCAAATGGAGGGGCAGTTTTTTACAGTATTTTTCTCTATTTCTGACTTGATTCAGATGGAAGAGATTAGTCATATTAATATTTTGTTTGCGATCGCATTGCAAATGATGGAAAAGGCAGAACGGGAAAATGTGAAGATTGCTGATGATAAGAAAAAAGCTTTCTTTAATTGGTTCAAAGAGCGTACTCTCACTGAAACCACAAAAGTTGCGGGTGATGTTGGTTTTGGCTTGGAGCTATTTGGTATTCTTAAAGCCAAACTCAATACTGAGCAAAGTCTTAAGGAAGAAATCAAGACTAAGTTTACACAAAATTTTCGGGATCTGCTTGATACGTTGAATGCGATCGCTACAGAGATCAAATTGGTGACGAAGCGGGAAATATTGGTAATTGTTGATGATTTGGACAAGTCCGATCTAGAACAGATTTATAATGTTTTCCAAAAAAACTTAAAAGCGTTGCTTCAGCCTAAGTTCATCATTATCTATACAGTGCCGATCGCGACAATTCGTGATGGCAAGTTAAAAAAACATATCGAAGATGAGTCTGGCAATCGAATTTTTGTAATGCCTGTGTTGAAAATCTATCCTTTGGGAGAAAGCCACAAATCTGATGGCAAGCCAAATTCTGCTGCGCTAAAAATTATTCAATCGATATTGGCGCATCGCATCGATACTGATGATCTATTTGAGGCAGGGATTAAAGAAGAGATTGCTCTGAATAGTGGTGGGATATTGAGGGAAGCGGTACGGATTACTCAAGAATGCTGTAGGGCTGTTTTGGTGAAATTGCGGAGGCAAAAAAAACTCAATGAAGATATCGAAAATGTAAAGATTGACAAATTGATTTTGAGGGAAACTCTCGATACTATTCGCAATGATATGAAAATTACTTTGAGTAAGAGCGATCGCGAAATCTTGCTGCAAACTTATAAAAACTACACTCCTGACGATCCGAAAGCTCAAGAATTTCTAGATCTACTGCATAATCTGGTAGCGATCGAATATAAAAATACTGAGAGTTGGTATGATGTGCATCCTCTGATGATCGAACAATTGCGAGTTGAGAAGTTGATTCCTGCCGCGTCAATTTAGTGAATGGTTGTTGATATGTCAGACACTGAAAATAATAATAATAAAAATGAGAATAATTACGATCGCCTAATCGTCTCTCTTGAGGCGGGTTTAGGTACGTTGCAGATTTTGTTGGCAGTTTGTGACAATACGGCTTTGCGTCAGCAAACGATGCGGCAATATGAGGAGGAGCTAGAAGCGCAAGGGGTGCGGGTCTATCGCTTGTCGATTAATCCACAAGAGCCAAGTCTATTGCAAGCATTGATCGATGGTAAGATTGAGAATTCATCACAGGCGATCGCAACGGTGACGGGTGCAGAAAAGATTAGCAATCTTGGCGATCGCCAGACTTTAACTAGTTTTTTAGGATATCTGCAATGGACGAGGGAGGCTTTGCGCCGTTATCCGATGCCGATTGTGTTGTGGCTGCCTTCGGCATTACTTCCTGAAGTTGCCAACCTAGCTCCCGATTTTTGGAGTTGGCGCGGTGGTACTTTCACCTTCAAATCTACATTCTCAATTCCTGTTCTTACCGATTCGATTTACATCACAAAGTTATCTGAAGACTCTTCAAAGCGATCGGCTGGTTCTGTTTTATCGGTGTTGCAATTAGAAGATTCTCTAGCAGAAGCGATTAAGACTTGGGGCGAAGAGAGTGCAAATACGGAACCTATTTATTATCAACTTGGTAGAGCTTATTCAGAACGAGTATGGAAAGGTGAAGCGATTGATCGCGAAAAGGAACAGCTTTTTGCAGAAACCTATCTCAATCGTGCCATAACTTTACAAAAGCGCTATAAACGCCAATCCGATCTAACCTATTCTCTTAATAGTTTGGGCTATATGTATCGGCGTTTAGGAGATTGGGATAAAGCTGAAACCCTTTTCAAACAGCAGTTGGCAGTTGAAGAAGAAATAGGCGATCGCGAGGGCATGGCAAATTCTTGGGGACAATTGGGAGACATCGAGCGCAAACGTGGCAACTGGGATGCTGCTGAAGCTCTTTTCAGGCAATCTTTGCAAGTCAGAGAAGAAATAGGCAATCATGCGGGTATGGCTGAATGTTGGGGAGTATTGGGAGACATCGAGCGCATCCGTGGCAACTGGGATGCTGCTGAAGCCCTTTACAGGCAATGCTTAGCAGTTGAAGAAGAAATAGGCGATCGCGCGGGTATGGCAATTTCTTGGGGACAATTGGGAGACATCGAGCGCAACCGTGGCAACTGGGATGCTGCTGAAGCTCTTTACAGGCAATCTTTGCAAGTGAGAGAAGAAATAGGCGATCTCGCGGGTATGGCAAGTTCTTGGGGAGTATTGGGAGACATCGAACGTAACCGTGACAATTGGGATGCTGCTGAATCTCTTTACAAATTAAAGCTTGAAACTTGTCAGGAATTGGGAGACAAACAGGGAACGTCGGAAGTTATGGGTACACTTGGAGGCATTGAGTGCAACCGTGGCAACTGGGATGCTGCTGAAGCTCTTTACAGGCAGTCTTTGCAAGTGAGAGAAGAAATTGGCGATCGCGCGGGTATCGCAATGGTTAGTTTTGATTTTGCGCTACTTGAAAAACAACGTGGCAACCTGCCCCTTGCCCAGCAATATTACGAAAAAGCAAGATCTATCTACCAACAACTCGGCGCAAAGAAATACCTAGAGCGCATTGAACAAGGATGGCTGGCATAAGTAGGTAGGTAAAAGAAAACTACAAATACCCAGATCCCCGACTTTTTCTTGAACATCGCAGGTTATCTGTAACAAGCATCCAAAAAGTCGGGAATCTTAACTTTTTCAAGCGCTCCACCATCCATCAAGTTGAGCAATACCTTCATAACTGACCACCTGTGCCGATGTCATCAAATATGCCCATGCCATACCCAGAGACTTTTTTTCTAGATCGAAAACTTCTATCTGTTGGCGGTTATAGGCATTCTCTGAGGCAAGGCGATCGCCTTGATAATCTTCTAAATCATCAAGGGATTCTAAAATACTCGCATTTTTAAATGAGAGCAAATATCCATGAACTTGATCATTACCGACAATCATCGCAGGATAACCCATCGGCAGCGCAAACAATTCACCGAACGCGATCGCCCTTTGAGTAGCGATCGTTTTATCCGCGCAGTATTCAGCAAAGTTTTCTTCATTAGGTTTGAGAGTGCCATAAACAAACACATGGCATAGAGATTCACTTTGATTTGACATCATGATTTTTTCGAGAATATCTGTGTTAAAAAATTTCGCCTTTAGTGCGGGTTGAGCGAAGTCGCCACCCCCTTCTACTTTATGCTGATGCAGGGTGGTTTCATTTTCGGAAAGGGTTAGAGGGTAAGAACTTTCAGGTTGCGCCAGAGGAAATGAATGGAGAGAAATCAGGAAGAGCAGGAGAGAATATCAAAAGCTTGATGAACCTGATTAGCGAGAACACGTTG
>JBDNJN010000293.1:0-7143 GCA_041687725.1 Pseudanabaena sp. | reverse complement strand
ACTCAGATATGCCAGATTCCCTCCGTAGAGGTGTCACATATCCAAGATTAGTTATAGCATGAAACTTATGCCCTGTATAGGTTTTTGTAGTTAAAGTTAAGATAATTGTCCATTTTCGGGGCATCGAACCCCTCAATGGACGCGCTTTCATCCCGTCGCTCACCCTTGTAAACGGGTAGAGCGCGGGGCTTCCCGCTTGTTAAGCTAAACAAGAGTATCTATTGTTGGCGCAAATCGCTAACAATAAAGGGATTAAGTTGGTGGATCATCAGGCGTATCATCGATCGCAGAAACAGGGACTTTCGGCTTGATTTGACCACGAATGCGCTCAAGTACGTCGTTGTCAACCGCATCCTTGGCAACGCGGATGGCATTACGAATGCTGACAGCGTTGGAGCTACCATGACTAATCACGCAAATACCCGCCACACCGAGCAATAATGCACCGCCATATTCATCGGCATCAATGCGCTCTTTCACCTTTTTGAGATTAGGTTTCAAGATCAATGCGCCGAGCTTGCCCCGCCAACCTTTGGGTAATTCTTCCTTGAGAATTTGCATTACTGCATTACCGACACCCTCAGCAAATTTGAGGACAATATTGCCAGCGAATCCATCACAGACGATCACATCAAACTGTCCTTTAAGAATGTCGCGTCCTTCGGCATTTCCTGCAAAGGTAATTTGGGGATTATCTTGCAGGGCTTGATGCACACGGATCGCCAGTTCGTTGCCCTTACAGGCTTCTTCGCCAATATTCAGCAAACCTACTTTAGGATCTTGGATACCGATCGCATATTTACTATAGAGCGATCCCATAATCGCAAATTGCTCTAAAAACTTGGGGCGACAGTCTACATTTGCGCCGACATCCAGCAGCAAGACTGGTTTGTGGGCAACCTGTGTGGGGAATAATGCGCCGATCGCAGGTCGATCTACCCCTGGTAAGCGCCCCAAACGCAGGAGAGCCGCCGCCATTGCCGCACCAGAATGCCCTGCCGAAATTACGGCATCGGCTTGCTTACGCTTGACTAAATTCATGGCAACGGCGATCGAGGAGTTGGGCTTGCGACGCAACCCTTCGAGGGGTTCATCATCCATTTCGATGATGCCTTCTGATGGCACGATCTCTAGGCGATCGCTTTCTTGATAGTTATGTTGCTTGAGGTAATTAGCGAGAATATCGCGATCGCCCACTAGCGCTATGTCTACATTTAACTGAGTCTGAGCTAATATCGCTCCTTCAATCACTTCGCGTGGGGCAAAGTCACCACCCATCGCATCTACGGCAATTCTCACTATTTGCGATCCTGTCTGCGTTTTATGACTAAAACTGTAAAGAATTTTATTAAACCTTGTGAAAATTTTAACAGTTTGAGTAACTCCAAATCCAGATTTTTTGGAGAAGCTCCGCAAAGCGGGGCTTCTCCAAAAAATCTGGATTTGGTTAAACACGGCAATAGTTTTATGGAGTTGGTGTAACCGACCTGTTGGCTTCGCGATCAATTGGCAAAATTAAGGGTGTGCTTTGACCATTGCCAAGAATCAAAATCTTAGAATTTGGCGATAATGATAACTTTTCATTTGCCTCAATTGATCTCAATTGCAAAACCGCAGGTGTCAGCCCATCAGCTAAGATTTTTTGAGCATCAGCCCGCCCTTTCGCTTCAATCCGTTTGCGATCGCTTTCTTGAGTTTCTTTTTCAAGCACAAACTTCATTTGCAAATTTTCCTGTTCCGCCTTCAACCGTTGCTGAATAGCTGCTTGCAAGGTTTCAGGTACTTTCACATCACGCAATAAGGCTTCATCGACGATAAATCCTAGCGGGGCAAGTTGCGATCGCAATTTGTCGGCAAGTTTGAGGCTGATTTCTTCGCGCTTAGTCGCATATACAGCTTCGGCTGGATAGCCAGAGACAATTTCACGAGAAATCGAACGAAATCGCGAAACTAAAATTTCCCGCTCTTCGATCCCGATATTTTGATAAATACTTGCAGCTTTGGCAGGATCGATACGATATTGCAGACTGACATCAATTCCTAAAGCCAAACCTTCTTTGGATGTTGCCGTAATTTCTTCTTTAAGATCACGCAATCGCGTTGAAAATTGCACCACATCAGTAAACGGATTAATCACATGAATACCTGCGGGTAAGGTGCGATCGCCAACTTTGCCCTGAAAATCTTCTACGCCAACATTTCCCGCAGGTATGACAATAATTAAGCGGCTCAGGGCATTTATCGTAGTGATTAAGGCAATTAATCCTGCGATCGCCTTAATCACTAATTGAGCAGTGCGATTATCGACAAAGCGTTTACTATTCAGAAATATCAATATTGAGACGAGTGAGGCGATCGCAGAAACGATAAACGACATTTATATATTCTCTGAGATTTGACAGTTGTAATTTCTAATTTAGTTTATTTAGGTTAAAAATCTGGCTCTTCTGGGTTTAGGGTGTATAATGTATAGCACAATACAAATACAACAGTTAAGCGCTAAGGATAATCTCTGCCTATAGTTTTTGATGCTCACTTACGATAAATCATCAATCCGAAAATTTTCGAGGGCGATCGCCAGATGCGTCCAATGAGTACCACCTTGCAGAAATACGGTGTAAGGTTCGCGTAAAGGGCCATCAGCAGATAATTCTAGGGTGCTGCCATCAACAAAAGTTCCACCTGCCATAACTAACTCACTCACATATCCAGGCATTTCTCCTGGGATTGGATCAACGTAAGAATCAATCGGTGAGAAGCGTTGGAGATTGCGACAAAACTCAATTAGTTTTTGGCGATCGCCAAGTTGGATTGCTTGAATAATATCGCGTCGTGGCTCAAAGGGAAGTGGTTTCACTTTGTATCCTAATTTATCAAATACATAGGCGGCGAGGTGACTGCTTTTCATCGCTTCACCGACCATTTGCGGCGCAAGAAACAAACCTTGAAAAAGAAGTCGATTGAGGTCAAAAGTTGCACCACCTTCGCGCCCAATTCCGGGGGCAGTGAGTCTTTGAGCAGCTAGTTCCACATATTCAGATTTACCCGCGATATAGCCACCTGCGGTGGCGATCGTGCCACCAGGATTTTTAATGAGAGAGCCTGCGATGATATCGGCTCCAACTGCCGTTGGTTCGCGATCGCTAATAAATTCACCATAACAATTATCGACAAAGCAAACTGTATTTGGGTTCTGTTGCTTGACTAATTTGATGATGCGCTCAATATCTTCAATGGATAAACTTTCGCGCCATGCATAGCCGCACGATCGCTGGATCAAGACCATACGGGTCTGCGGTTTCACTGATTTTGCTAAGAGTTCCCAATTGAGGCCACCTGCGGTAGTGAGTTCTACTTGGCGATAGGTGATCCCAAAATCTTTGAGAGAACCCGCATAATCTTTTCCTTGGCTATCAGAGGTGAGTGGATAGCCAATTACTTCTTCGAGGGTGTCATAGGGCGCACCTGCGACTGATAAAAGTTCATCGAGGGGGCGCAAAATGCCAAATAAACAACAGGCGATCGCATGAGTTCCTGAAACAAACTGGACGCGCACGGCGGCAGATTCTGCGCCCATTATTTGTGCGAACACCTGATCGAGGACATCGCGCCCCATATCACCATGCCCATAGCCTGACACACTGGCAAAATGGTGCGCTCCCACGCGGCGATCGCGAAAAGCTTGCAAAACTCGTTCGAGATTGTTTTTAACATGGAGATCGATTTGGGTAAATGTTGGCACAAGAGCAGTAACGGCTTCTGCAACCAGCAATTTCATTTTGTCAGAGGTCATTTATGTTCAAAATTTTTTAGCGGTTTTCAATCCTACGCGAATATGAATGATTTTGTCTATAGCGGTTTTCAGTTGAGTGTGGGACACAAATATAGGGGCAATTCATGAATTGCCCCTACATTTTCTGTTTTTTCTGTACGGTGGTCGTTTGAAAACTGCTATAGCAAAGCTAGAAACTAAAAAGGGGCGCAAAGCGCCCCTTTTACTTTCTAAGCTTGAATTTGTTCTAATATCATAAGAAGCAAGAAATATAAATACTTTTAAAAAATTTTTGAGGACAAAGCTTTGCCTACACTTGGAGTAAATATCGACCATGTTGCTACCATTCGCCAAGCTCGTCGAGGCTCTGAACCCGATCCCGTTGCTGCTGCGGTCATTGCTGAGTTAGCAGGAGCGGATGGAATCACCATCCATTTGCGCGAAGATCGTCGCCATATTCAAGACCGCGATGTGCGTTTATTGCGGCAAACTGTGAAGACTCGCCTCAATCTAGAAATGGCAGCCACTCCCGAAATGGTGGCGATCGCCTTAGATGTTAAGCCCGACTACATTACGCTCGTACCCGAACGCCGCGAAGAAATTACGACTGAAGGGGGCTTAAATGTTAAAGCTCAATGCGATCGCCTAGGTAAATTTGTGCATCAATTACAAGGTGCAGGTATTCCTGTGAGTTTATTTGTCGATGCACAAACAGAACAAATCCAAGCTTCGGCAAGAACTGGCGCAAAATTTGTGGAATTACATACGGGGACTTATGCGAATGCCAAAAATGATGAAGAACTTAAGCGTGAGTTAGAAGTCTTAACTAAAGGAGGGGCTTTAGCGATCGAGCTAGGTCTGAGACTAAATTCAGGACATGGGTTAACCTATTGGAATACTCATGCTGTTGCTCAAATTGCAGGAATGGAGGAGTTAAACATCGGACATAGCATTATCAGCCGCGCCGTACTTGTCGGCTTAGACCGAGCCATTCGCGAAATGAAAGCATTAATCAATCTATAAAAATAAGAAGGAGCGCAAAGCGCTCCTTCTTATTTTATGAGATCCAAAATGTGGGGCAGTAATAACACGCTAGCAATTAGCAAAGCCGCGATCGCCGCAATCAGCACTGCACCAGCCGCACAGTCTTTAGTGATTTTGGCTAATTGATGAAATTCACGACCTACCGCCAAATCAACGACTGCTTCTAAAGCTGTATTTAGCAATTCCAGTACCAAAACTAAGGCGATCGTCAAAGTAATAATCGAACAAGCAACAGCTGAGAGTTGAAAATAAACACTCAAAGATAAGGCGATCGCGCCAATGATCAGATGAATCCGAAAGTTTTGCTGTGTACGGAAAGCATAATTAACACCTTGTCCAGCATATTTAAAACTAAGCAGCAAGTTTGTCGCAACTTGAAAAGAATCACGGCGTTGCGCTGCACTCTCTTCTGATCCTTCCAACTCATCAGTCTTTGTCATTGGCTCAGATAAAGAAGGCAATTTGACTAAAAGTAGTTTTGGTAACGGTAAATCGTTATTCATGCAGATTTTTCCAAATAGACTTTGCCAAGCAATTGTCAAAATTTTAACGCTAGGCACTTAACTTAACTTACCCAAATTAAGCTGATGTGCCTTTAAGTTGCAAGATGATTGTGCCGCGCTTCGTGCGGCACAATCATCTTCTGGTTTTTGATATGCATTTTAAATGCTGATCAGCTTACCCACTCAAATATTTAAGTTGTTGCTTACTAATTTTGACATTGCTTAGCGCAAAATAAAAGCTATATTTTAGACAAAAGCTTCTCTGCGAGGCTTTTGTCTAAATATGTACGAACTGAATCTACAACGAAATTAGTTGTAACATGCGATCTTGCTGTTTGAGCATTGTCTCTAAACTCTCATCGTCAGGATGATCCCAGCCAAGTAGATGTAACAATCCATGAGCTGCTAGCCAAGCCAATTCATAGGTTAGCGAATGACCGCGCTCTTCCGCCTGACGGATTGCCGTGGTTTGAGAAATGATGATGTCGCCTAAACAAGTTGGCTCAATATAATCAGAGTCATCACTGGGAATTTCTGGAACATGTGATTCTAAAGCGGCAAACGACAAAACATCAGTCGGGCGATCCTGCTGACGGTATTGCAAATTTAATTGTTGAATCGTCAAATCATCGGTAATTGATAGAGATAGCTCATACTCACCATCCGCGATCGCCTGTTGCGATCGTAGATATGGCTCCCAACTAGCAAACCATTCTTGCCATTGCTCTACTGAAATCGGGTGGCGATCGGCAATCTCAGGATAAATTTCACAATACAATTCGATACTCAAGGCTGTAGCTCCCCATGCGTCAATAAATAATCAAGAACAGAATCAACGGATAAGCTTGTAAGTAGGTGAAAAACCCAAAAAGCTGTGGCGCACGCTGCGCGTGCGCCACAGCTTTTTGGGTTCTGGGTTTTATTATGTCTACTTACTTAAAGTTATCAATGAAAAGCGATCGCTAATCCGATCAAAACACCAAACACTCCGACAATTGTTAAGAAAAAATGAAATAGTGATGTACTGCCTTTTTTGACCATGTTACGCATGGCAAGTTTAACAAAACTATCTTTTTCTTTAGTTTCAGCAGTAGATTTCAGGCTGTCACCAGTTTTTTTATTACCATCTTTTTGAGTTGAATTGGGCTGATCGTTGATATTGCTATTCATGATTTTGCTTCTAGCTAATTAATAAAAAATTTGATTAAAATTCAATACAGCCTATTGGGGCTTTAAAAGGTACAGAGAAATTTTTGAAAGTGCCGCTTCGCGGCACTTTCAAAAATTTCTCTGGGTTTTATGACAGCGCAAATCAGTGTAACAATGCCTGAGAAAACAATATATTGAAATAATATGTAGCAGAAAGTACATAATTAGTCTGTTGACTTAAAAATTGAATTATGTATTTGTAAAGATTACTCTCTATCCTTACCTTGTCTTAAAGAAAGTTTATCATCATCATTCGCTGTACTTTATGGAATTAAAATTACATATTAATTAAAGATGTTCAGTCAAAATAAGTATAAGTAATTTTGCGGTTGTGTGGTTAGGGCAACCGCACACGTTTCTTAACAAAGTAATACATATTTCTTAATAATCACTCATAACTAGACAGTGACTATGTTTAAAGCCTCAAGGACAGCCTTAAGATAGTTATTATTCCATCCAGCCTTGAGTCGTTTGGTCTAGGGCAACCGCACACGTTTCTTAACATTTTAGCCGCTAACCCCTAAATGCTTGCTAGACAAGAGTTTCAGCTAGAGAGACAGACAAGAGAAAACAAGCCATTTAAAATTCTTGATCAAGATTTTACAAAGATATTTT
>JBDNJN010000292.1:0-9030 GCA_041687725.1 Pseudanabaena sp. | reverse complement strand
TTTTAAATCCTAATAACATCAGAATTACTTAAATTATTTATTTATTCTATCGACTTTTCACTAATCAGGCTATCCATAGATTTTATCAGATTTATATGGCTTAAATCTAAGTATAGCTAGGTATTATGTCAACTGTTGATAGCCCTTTACAGAAAAGCACGAAATTAAAAAGATTTCTTGTTGCGGTTGAAAATATCAAAAATCACAACAAACTTGTCGAATTTGGCTAGGATAACATCTAGTAAAGCGAAGGATTTTAAGGCAATGGCGACAAGATGTAATTAGCCGCAGCCTTTGCAGGTCAAGGCTAAAAAACTATTGATTGCAAAGACCGCAAAATTGTACCGATTCAACGTATCCAAACTATTTTTAAACATCAGGAGAATTTATGAGCGATCGCTTAGTTCGCGCCCTCACTGCCGATGGTCGAGTCCGTGTCGTTGGTGTGAATATCACCCAATCCCTTAATAAAGCCTATCACCGTCATCATTTGTCGGCAGTTGCTACAGCCGCACTCGGACGCACCATGAGCGCTGGTTTGCTGCTTGCCTCCAGCATGAAGCGATCGAAAGCCAGAGTTAATGTCAGAGTCGCAGGTGATGGTGGGCTCGGTTTAATCTATGCTGATGCGGGCTTTGATGGCACAGTGCGCGGCTTTGTCACCAATCCTGAATTTGAAGTACCACCTCTAGCCGACGGTCAACAAGATGTCAGTCAAGGCGTTGGGCAAACAGGCTTCTTTAAAGTGATGCGCGATGTTGGCTATGGCGAACCCTATAGCAGCACCGTTGAGTTAATTGTGGGTGATATCGCCAACGATGTCGCTTGGTATTTAGCGTCTTCCGAGCAAACCTATTCCAAGCTGATGCTTACGGAAGTAATCGATCCAGATAATAGCGAATCTCCCGTCAAAGTGGCGGCGGGGCTATTACTGCAAATTATGCCGATGGCAACCCTTAGAATCGCCAAAACATCGAATCTTTCTCAAGAAAGTCTAGTAGCCCAGCTAGAAGCAAGAAGCGATCCGCAAAATTTTATGGATTTGTTGATCCAAGATAAGGCGATCGAAGATGTGATGACAGAGCTATTTGCCGATATGCGTCTGGATATTTTACCTCTGAGCAAAGACGTGAGCTTTCATTGTCCTTGTTCATTCGATCGCATGTTAGCGGCAATGAAAATGTTTGGTGAAGAGGATCTGCGATCGATGATTGCTGATGATAAAGGAGCAGAGGCGATTTGTCATTTTTGTGGTGAAGTCTACCGTGCTGACACTGAGCAGCTAAATAATTTGCTTGCAGATTTGCAAGCTGTTCCCACAACCTAAACAATAAAAAGTCTTGCACCAAGAACAAGGGGCTTAAGCCCCTTGCCTGTCCTACAATCTTAAAAAAACTAAAATCTATGACAGTTAACGCACAAATCGGCATTATCGGCGGCAGTGGGCTCTATAAAATGTCGGCCCTGACTGATATTCAAGAAATTAGTATCGACACGCCATTCGGTAAAACGTCAGATGCATTTATCTATGGCAAATTATCAGGAACACCTGTGCTATTTCTGGCACGACATGGGCGATCGCACCATCTTCTCCCTTCAGAAGTTCCCTATCGCGCCAATATCTATGCGCTGAAGAGCTTGGGCGTAGAATATATTATTTCCGCCTCCGCAGTGGGCTCTTTACAGGAATACGCTCGTCCCCTTGATATTGTCCTACCCGATCAATTTATCGATCGCACAACTAGCCGCACTTCGACATTTTTTGGTGAAGGCATCGTTGCCCATGTTGCCTTTGGCGAACCAATTTGCAAATCATTGCTATCTGTCGTTGCTCATGCTGCGGAATCAGTTGATTTAGGACGAAACAAAGTGCATAAGGGCGGAACTTATATCTGTATGGAGGGACCCGCTTTTTCTACTAAAGCCGAATCTTTGCTCTATCGCAGTTGGGGCGCGAAGGTAATTGGGATGACTAATCTCACTGAGGCAAAGCTTGCCCGTGAAGCGGAAATTGCCTATGCCACGATCGCACTAGTTACTGATTATGATTGTTGGCACGATGATCATGAGAGCGTGACCGTGGAGATGGTCATTCAAAATTTACATAAAAATGCGGTGAATGCTCAACAGGTAATTCAAAATACAGTTGCCAAGATTGCTGCAAATCCGCCAAAGTCTGAAGCCCACCATGCTTTAAAAACTTCGATCTTGACGGATTTAAGTATGGTGTCTGATGTAAATCGCGATCGCTTAAAAATGATTTTGCAAAAATATCTCTAATCTCTTCAACCATAAGGAGCAACTTCAAAATGACACAACCGCCCTTAACACTTGATGGCGTTGCCAACGATTTAGATACCGTCAAGGACATCATGTTTACCCTTGCAAGGCAATACGAACGTATTGATCGCACAGTCGATCAAGTGGCTGTACAACAAAAAGTTAATACTGAGGCGATCGCGAATCTAACTACATTTATGATGCAGTTAGGTGAGACGGCAGCAAGTACACAAGCTGATATTAGACAGATGCAGTCTGACATTAGGCAGATGCAATCTGATGTTAGAGAGATGCAATCTGAAGTTAAAGGCTTGCAAGTGGAAAATCGTAGGATTTTGCAACACATCTTTAAGGATGAGTTTTAGCGATTAAGCAAATAGAAAAGCCCTGCAATGCAGGGCTTTTCTATTTGCTTAATCACGGTTAAGGACAAGCAAGAAAAAATGTGCCAAACTATCTGTAAGATTGGCTTCGGTAATTCGGCAGGCTCATCACAGCGCTACGCTCAGCCATCGATGGCTGAGCGTAGTCGAAGCCATATCACTTGGAACTCTAATTTGTTGCTGTTCTCTTAGCTCTACTTTTTTTATTTGAAAATTACTTTTTATAATCCTTATAAACTATCAAACAGTTGAAAAACTTCTCTTTAAAGATGTTTAAGTATTCGTCTTTACTATGTCCTATTTATAGTGGTGCATTGCTAATACTACTACTAGGTTTGGTAGTGATTGTTGGGTGGTTTATAGGCTCAGTTAGTCTGATCCAAATTGATCCGCAATTCGTACCGATGCAGTTTAATACTGCTCTGGGTTTTGTTCTAATTAGCTTAGCGATTATGGGCTTAGCCAGTAATCACCAAAATTTGAATAGATATATAGGCATTATCCTAATATTGTTAGGGGGATTAACATTAATTCAACATATGTTTGGAACCAATTTTTTTATTGATGAGCTGTTCATGAAGCATTACATTATGACTGGGACTTCGCAAGCAGGTAGAATGGCTCCAAATACGGCTTTAAATTTTCTGCTAAGTGGGATCGCTATCTTTGTAATATCTAAATCTAAAATTGGCTTAAACCATTTCTTGATTAGTAGTTTATTGGGATCTTTAATAACGGGACTGGGGACTGTGGCTTTCTTAGGATATCTGTCAAACATAAAGACAGCTTATGGTTGGGGTAAATTAACCAAGATGGCGATCCATACTTCAATTGGTTTTATAGTTGTCGGAATATTGTTGATTCTAGTAACAAGATATTTGAGTGGGCGAACTAAGTTAAAAACACCTTCTTTAACACTTCCTCTGACCCTTTTTCTATTAGGAATTACGATTACTATTTGTTTTTGGCAGGCTCTTTATGCTTCAGGAATATATGTTGATAGTCAAGATGGAATCCAGATCATAAATTTTGTAACATCGGGGATTTTGATTTTTGGTGGATTATTTTCAATGGCCGTTGCGATCGCGATGTGGTTTGCGATTAGATCACGCGAACAATTACAGGTACTGAGACTAGCTCAACAGGAAATATTAGTGCTTAATCAACAGTTAGAAAAACTATCTTATCTCGATGGATTAACCGAAATTCCTAACCGTCGATCTTTCGATTTGGCACTCGATAAGGAATTAGGTCGAGCTTATCGATATCAATATCCTGTTGCTTTAATTCTGATCGATATCGATTATTTCAAAGCGTACAATGATTTTTATGGTCACCAATTAGGTGATATTTGTATTCAGCAAGTGGCGCTTACTCTGAATAGCTTGACAAAGCGTAAGACTGATATGGCAGCGCGTTATGGTGGTGAAGAGTTTGTTTTATTATTGCCAGATATTTCGCTTCAAAATGTCGAGAAATTGGCGGCGATCGCACTACAGGCGATTGTCGATTTAGGGATTCCGCACGAAGCCTCAAAGGTTAATCCATTTGTGACAATTAGTGCTGGTGTCAATGTTTGTATCCCTCACCTTGACACGTCACCGAGAGAAATAATTCAGCGTACAGATCAGGCTTTATATGATGCGAAAGCTAAAGGTAGAAATTGTTTCATCACAAATACTCATACCGAATAGAAATAAAAAAGCCTCGCAATGCGAGGCTTTTTTATTTCTAGGGACAGCGCTTCGCGATGCTTTTTCTATGAGCCAAGTCCCTTGACGGTATCAAAGAAAAATCTTGCATTATCTTCTGGCGTGGTGGGCAAAATGCCATGTCCGAGGTTCATGATGTGACCCTTGTTCCCAGCTTTAGCGATAACATCTAAAATGCGATCGCGAATATAGCTTTGCTCAGCAAATAGCACACAGGGATCAAGATTTCCTTGCACAGGCATATCACGACCAAGGCGATCGCGGGCTTGCGCCATATCGACAGTCCAATCAACACTGACGATATCGACACCACATTTCGGCATCAGATCGAGTACACCCGCGCTGCCGCTAATGTAGAGGATCAATGGTGTATCTGGATATTTAGCCTTTACCTTATCCACAACCATCTTTTGATAAGGAAGTGCAAATGTTGCATAATCGGTTGGACAAAGATGCCCTGCCCAAGAGTCAAACATTTGGACAACTTGAGTACCGCATTCAATTTGATGAATTACATAAGTACCAACCATTTCCGCAATTTTAGTCAAAAAGCTATGGATGATTTTTGGCTCTTTATATGCCATCGCTTTGATGACAGAATAATCCTTAGACCCTTTGCCTTCAACGGAATATGCGGCTAATGTCCAAGGTGCGCCCACGAAACCAAGAATTGTCGCTTGATCTTTAACTTCTTCTTTAATCGCGCTTAAAATCTTGCGGATAAATGGAACCGCCGTATCGGGATCAAACTCGGTGAGTGCATCAACTTGAGCTTGAGTACGGATCGGGGACTCGATAATTGGTCCCTTGCTCTCGATGATGTCAAAGTTAATGCCGATACCTGTGAGGGGAGTAAGGATATCGGAGAACATGATCACGCCATCGGGTTTGAAGGCGCGAAATGGTTGCAAAGAAATCTCGGCAGCGAGTTCGGCAATTTCCGATCGCTCTCTAAATGTCGGATATTTGTCGCGCAAATCCCGATACACCTTCATGTATCGCCCTGCTTGGCGCATCATCCATACTGGTGGACGGTCTAGTACTTCGCCTCTTGCTGCCCTGAGCAAGCGATCATTGCCTCCCATAATCAACTCTTTCCTGTGTTTTTAAACGTTTTTATTATTTGTGCTTTTGAATTATAGAACGTCAAGTACCAATCAAGAACAAGGGGCTTAAGCCCCTTGCTTGCTTAACCAATCAAGAACAAGGGGCTTAAGCCCCTTGTTCTTGAATTGATCAATAAAACTTAGGCTTTTTTTAACTTCTTGACTTGATGCGGGTATATATACTTTTTTGAAGATATGTTATTAATATTTAAGCTATGAATATTTTATTAAGTGTTTCGCTAAGTAAAACTTTGGGCTAACTAACTAATTAGCTAGGTCTAAAAACTGTGATTAAAGAAGGGATAAATTTGACAATAGATACTGATGTGGCGGCAGATGCAACATCAATTCCATCGTTTGACACAAAGTCATCCTTACAAAAAACTTTGGCGATCGCCGTTACCTTTGTGATTGTCGCGATCGCGATCGCCTTGTGGGTATTGCGTCCACCACTTGATCAATATACGCAGTCAGTTTTAAATCTATCGGGCGATCCTGTGCAAGGTCGTTCGATTTTTGTGATGAATTGCGTGGCTTGTCATGGTCAATGGGCAAATGGCAAGGTGGGACCAAGTTTGTATAAAGTATCTGATCGCAAGTCCGATGCGCGTTTAGTCCATCAAGTCGTAAGCGGCGAAACTCCGCCCATGCCACAGTTTCAACCAAGTCCACACGATATGGCAGATTTATTAAGCTATCTCAAGCAGCTATAAAAAAAGCCGCGTAAATCATGACTTTTTTTATAAACCCATAAAGTAAATGGGGCGCTTCGCGCCCCATTTACTTTATGGGTTGTATGTCCTAAAACAAGTAGCCGTAGCTATAGCTGTTGGTGTTTCAGCAGTTCGCCAATTCCCTTTTCGGCGATATCAAGCATTTGATTAAGCTGATAGCGGCTAAATGTATCAGATTCGGCAGTACCTTGTACCTCGATCAATTTGCCAGTGCTATCCATGACCACGTTGAGATCGACACTTACAGCAACATCTTCTTTGTAATCTAGATCCAGAATTGGCACACCATCTAATAAACCTACCGATACAGCCGCCACCGCTTTACGAATAGGCGATCGCGTAATTTTGCCTTCAGCTAATAAACGATCGCAAGCTGCTTTCAACGCCACAAATCCACCTGTGATCCCGCCTGTGCGTGTGCCACCATCGGCTTGCAACACATCAACATCAACGGTAAATGTGTAATTAGCGATCGCGGTCATATCTAGCGCTGCCCGTAAACTGCGTCCAATTAATCTTTGGATTTCTTGAGTCCGTCCTGACAGCTTCATCAATTCGCGCTGTTGACGGGGAATCGTGGAAGCTGGCATCATTCGGTATTCAGCAGTCAGCCAACCTTGGTTACTACCAGTCAAGAATTTTGGTACGCCTTCTTCAATGCAAACGGTGCAGATCAATTGGGTGTCGCCAAATTTTGCCAACACTGAACCCGCAGGCGCTTTGGTAAAGGGCAACTGCAAATGTACGGGTCGCAGTTGATCCCAACTTCTACCATCGGGACGAATAGGCAAATCGCTCATGATCACTCTTGGTAAGGTTTAAATCCAATTATTAGGTTATGCGTAAAGCGCGGCGGTTTGGTGGATTATTTTTTCTTACCGCCTTTTTTTGATGGTGGCTTACGATCAATTAATGGTGCTGGTATGTTTTGAGGTTGCGGTTGAAATTCAGGTAAAGGACTTGGCGAAGGAGTATCAGTTGGTGTCGGCGTAGCAGTTGCGGTTGGCGAGGGAGTAGCAGTTGGGGTCGGCGTAGCAGTTGCGGTTGGCGAGGGAGTAGCAGTTGGGGTCGGCGTAACTGTAGGCGAGGGAGTAGCAGTTGGGGTAGGTTTAGCAGTTGCAGTAGGCGATGGCGTATTGATGACTTCGGGTACATTTTTCATCGATTTACCAATAATCGCCATGATCGTTAACAGCAACAACAGCGCCCCCCCAGAGATCCACATCCAAAGCGGAAATGCTGGGCGTAGTGATGATTTTTGGAAAGCGACGGTGTGGAGTTGGCTAGGATGCTCGTCTTGGGCATAGGGCGATCGCACTTGTGGCGAAACAACCACCGTTGCAAGGTTACTTACTGAATTGTGGTTGCCATGCAGCAACGTTGTTGGTAAGGACTGTTCGGTGGCGCTAGGTAGCATAGCGATCGCCTCTAACACTTCGTTCGCTGTCTGATAACGCTGACGAAAATCGTAGCGAATCATTTTGTCGAGAATATCCAGAAACTGAGGTGAATAGCTGCCTTGAGATAGGCGATCGCGCCAAATTAATTCGGCAGTATCAGGATTTTCAGCAAACTGTCGTGGTTCTGCGCCAGTAATTGCTTGAATTATCATCATCCCCAATGCATAAATATCGCTACTAAAGCGCGGCTTGCCATTCAGTTGCTCGATCGGCATATATCCAGAAGAACCGATCGCGATCGATAGATCCGTATTTCCTTGCGGATCGACTGTGAGATTACTAATTTCTTTGACCGCACCAAAATCGATCAAGACAATTTTGCGATCAGATTTGCGGCGAATCAAGTTGGCTGGCTTGATATCACGATGAATGACATGGTGATCATGTACATAAACTAATATTTCTAAAACTTCTTTGAGTAATGCGATCGCCATAGCTTCAGGCGATCGCTTGTCCTTACCGATCTCTTGAGTGAGATCTGTGCCATCAGCAAACTCTTGAACTAAATAAAACTCTTCGCCTTCTTGAAAATGAGCGAGTAAACGGGGAATGCGATCGTGAGAGCCTAATGAGTAGAGCATTGCTGCTTCTTGATCGAACAAGCGTTTGGCGGTTTCCAGTACAAAAGGCTCATTTGAGACGGGCTTAAGTTGCTTAACCACGCAAGTAGGATGCGTCGGCAGATCGATATCTTCAGCGAGATATGTTTGCCCAAAACCACCACTACCAAGGTGGCTAATAATTTTGTAATGCCCTCTAAGTATGGTGTTTAACACGATTAATCTGCATTACCTCTAGCGCCAAAGTAAAAACCCGCCAATTCAAACTTGAAGTGCAACACCTAGAGATCTTGCCATCAAGGACTCATAAGGATATTCTGATATTTATCACAATAATAAGGGTATCCTCATTAGCTATACATATCTTACCATTTCAGAGCGAGCAGAGATTTACAAATTAAGAGCAACAGACAAAAGGATGAAATGGAAATGGAAGACGACTTACCAGTGGGATTAAAAGTAGAAGATCGGCGATCGCTGTTGGATTTTGATGAGAGGAGATCGCATTCCCTTTTTTGTATAATATGGAAAAACATGCAAGATACTGCCGAATACATTTGCGCTTTCTGTGGAGAGAGCAATTCAACGTTTGTTGATTTTAGTGCTGGATTAACTCAGTCTTATGTAGAAGATTGTCAAGTTTGCTGTCAACCAAATCAGGGCAACCGCACACGTTTCTTAACATTTTAATTTAGCTCATTTTCGGGAACGAGTTTTCTGGATTCCAGCGATTGAAGCTCGAAAATATCTTTGTAAAATCTTGATCAAGAATTTTAAATGGCTTGTTTTCTCTTG
>JBDNJN010000291.1:0-14049 GCA_041687725.1 Pseudanabaena sp. | reverse complement strand
TGTTCTCGCTAATCAGGTTCATCAAGCTTTTGATATTCTCTCCTGCTCTTCCTGATTTCTCTCCATTCATTTCCTCTGGCGCAACCTGAAAGTTCTTACCCTCTAACCCTTTCCGAAAATGAAACCACCCTGCTCTCCCAGTCTACCGTGTACACACAAGTCTCAAAAACCCCCTTTAATTTCCCCTTGCAAAGGGGGGGAAACCAGAAATCTTGTTCCCTCCCCTTTGCAAGGGGAGGGCTAGGGAGGGGTTTTAAGACCTGTGTATACACGGTAGTCTCCCGCAGGAGAGGGGGAGCAAATCTTGTTCCCCTTTCCCAAAGGGAGAGGGGCTAGGGGTGAGGGTCTTCTAGTCATAAGGCTTTACCAATAATTTTAAAATCATCCAGAGGTAATTTATGAGCGCCCCGAATTCCCCTATCCCGAAACCGACAGGATTTAGTATCAGTGCGATCGCAATTCGCCGCCATATTGGGACTTTGATGTTAACGATCGCCATCTTTGTGATGGGAGCCTTCTATATCAGCCGTTTACAAGTGGACTTACTGCCGTCCATTGTCTATCCTCGGATTGGTGTCCAAGTAAATATCCCCGGCATTACCCCAGAAGTGGCGATTACTGAAGTAACCAAGCCCTTAGAAGAAGCCCTCGCCTTGACAGAAGGTGTAAACCAGCTTTTCTCACGCACTCGCGAAGGTCAAGTGCGGGTTGATTTGTTTTTTGAAGCAGGTAGTGATGTCGATCAAGCTCTCAATGATACTGTCGCTAGTTTTAACCGTGGGCGTAGTCGGTTACCTGACGATATAGAAGATACACGAATCTTTAAATTTGATCCATCCCAATTTCCGATTTATGAATTTGCGCTGACATCACCTTCGCGATCGCTATCAGATTTACGGCTATTTGCGGATGAGGAATTAGCGCGGGAACTAGCGATCGTGCCGGGGGTGGCGGGTGTTGATGTGGTTGGCGGTGTCAGAGAAGAAATACAGGTCAATCTCGATCTCCAACGCTTGCAGTCCGTCGGCGTGAATATTAGTGATGTTCTTAATGCCTTGCGCGATCGAAATGTCGATGTATCGGGTGGAAGATTGCGTGATGGAGCCGTGGAACCCCTGACCCGTGCGGTCGGCAAGTTTAGTAATGTTAAAGAATTAGAAGGATTATCTTTTATTGTCAGAAGTCCTAACCCTAATACTAATACAGCGATCGCACCCAAACAGGTCTATTTGCGAGACTTTGCTGACATTATCGATGGTACTGAAGAGCAACGTGTTTTCACAACATTAAATGGACAGGAAGCCGTGCGGTTATTGGTAACCAAACAGCCCGATGCTAATACTATTGAAGTGATCGATCGCGTTAAGACAAAGATTGAAGCTCTGCAATCTAGTGGTTTAATTCCCAATGATGCCGAATTAACTGCGACCCTTGATGAGTCAAAGTTAATCAGAGCATCAGTGGCGAACGTTACCTCCTCTGGAATTTTTGGTTCAGGCTTAGCCGCGATCGCAGTATTTCTATTTCTCGGTTCGTTACGTCAGACTTTAATCATTACGCTTGCCATTCCCCTAGCTACCCTAGCCGCGATCATTTGCATGGGTATTTTTGGATTCTCTCTAAACCTGTTTAGTCTCGGTGGACTAGCTCTAGGGGTGGGGATCGTTGTCGATAACTCTATTGTGATGTTAGAAAATATCACAATCGGCATTGAGAAAATTCGCAAACGTAAAGGTGGTGATCCTGATTTTGGCGAGATTATCGATCAATCACAGGCAAGCAGCACCGAAATTGAATCAGCCCTAATCGCTTCGACTAGCACCAACCTCGTCGTTATCTTTCCATTTTTATTACTGGGAGGATTTCTATCGCTATTATTCAATCAACTCATTCTCACCATTAGCTTTGCTGTATTAGCCTCAATTGCGATCGCGGTAACGGTAGTGCCAATGCTAGCTTCGCGACTATTAGCCATTCCTTGGTCGAGCCGTTTAAATGAAACTTGGTTTATGCGTGGATTTGAGCGTCGTTTTGCGGCGGCGACCCTTGGCTATGCAGGTTTTTTAGCAAGGATTGTCCAGTATCGTCTATTAGTCGTAATTGGTCTTTTCGTCATACTCGGAGGCGGTGGCTTCCTGATGGGACGACAACTTCCCCAAGAAATCATTCCCCAAGTCAAAACGGGAGATGTCAACCTCAACGCTCAATTTCCCGCAGGTACAACCCTTGCTCAAAATCAGAAGATCATGAAAATGGTTGACGAAATCCTGATTAAACAGCCTGAAACCGCTTATTCCTTTGCTACAATTGGCGGCGGTTCCTTTGGCAGTAACGTTACTGCTAATCCACTCCGCAGTGGTAGCACGATCACCCTCAAGCCCAATGCTGACCTTACGGGCTTTGTCAGTCGCGTTAATCGGGAAATCGGGCGATTAAATCTAGCAGGGGTGAGGATCAGGGTTAATCCTGGACAAGTGCGCGGAATTATCGTCAATAATTCTCCTGTGCCACGCACCGATATTGATGTGGTTTTGCAGGGTTCTAATCCTGAATTATTAGCTCAAGCTGGTACAGAAGTTCTCAGTGCCTTAGAAAAGGTCAAAGGGGCTAACTTCCGTCCCGATACCGATGCGCGCCAGCCCGAAGTCCAGATTATTCCTGATTGGGAACGCTTGCAAGCGTTAGGATTATCCACACAAGCGATCGGTTCGACTTTGCAAACTGCGATTACAGGTTCCGTTCCCACGCAGTTACAACGTGGCGATCGCCTTATCGATGTGCGCGTCCAACTCGATCCAGCCTTGCGTAAAAATGCTTCACAATTGCAGCAAGTTCCCCTATTTGTCAGTAATAATCGTCCTGTCCGCCTCGCTGATGTGTCCACAATTCGCGAAGGTCGCGCCCCTAGCGAAATCCAGCGAATCAATCAGCGTCAGGTCTATCTGGTGCTTGGCAGTCTAGAGCGCGGGGCGAGTCTTAGTGATGCACTCAAACAGACAGAACAGGCGATCGCCGCGATTAATTTACCAGATGGTGTAACAGTGTTACCCAGTAGCGCAAAGGCAGCCAATGACAACCTATCTGGTGCATTTGGAACCTTAGGCTTGCTTGCTTCTTTTTTAGTATTTGTGGTCATGGCAGTGCAGTACAACTCACTGCTCGATCCCTTAGTGATTATGCTCACAATTCCCCTCGCTCTGGCTGGCGGTATTGTCGGACTCTACGTCACCAGTAGCTCAATCAATGTGATGGTGGTTATCGGTGTGATCTTGCTAATTGGGATCGTCGTTAATAATGCGATCGTGCTGGTGGAACTAGCAAACCAATTGCGAGAGGAGCAGAAATGTAGTCGCATTCAGGCGATGCTGCAAGCTGCACCCACCCGTTTACGCCCGATTCTAATGACCACGATTACGACGGTAGTTGGGGCTTTTCCATTAGCTCTAGGCGGCGGCGATGGCGGCGAGTTTTTGCAACCCCTTGGAATTGTGATTTTCTCTGGTTTAGCCCTTGCGACAATTTTGACGTTGTTCCTAATTCCCTGCTCCTATGTCCTGATCCATGAGTTTAGCTGGGCTAAAGTTAGAAAATTAGTACCAGCAAAAGTATCGTCAAGAAATTAAAGATTATTTGACGACGCTTCCCAATAATTAGCGGCGCTCTGCGCCGCTAATTATTGGGAAGGGAGTTATGAGCGCAAGATATAGGCTAATCACCGTTTAATTGCAAAATTGCCATAAACGCGGCTTGCGGAACTTCCACAGTTCCAATTGACTTCATTCGCTTTTTACCCTTCTTCTGCTTCTCCAATAGTTTCTTCTTCCGTGAAATATCGCCGCCATAGCACTTACTGAGTACATTCTTTCGCAACGCCGAAATATTCTCACGCGCCAAAATTTTATTACCGATCGCTGCTTGAACTGGAATTTGGAACTGTTGCTGGGGAATCAGTTCTCTCAGCTTAGACACCAAAGCCCGACCAATGTTATAGGACTTATCGCGATGGACGATACAAGCCAAGGCATCGACAGGCTCATCATTCACCAAGATATCAACTAACACTAGATCGTTAGGACGGTAGCCGATCACTTGATATTCCATACTGGCATAGCCCTTAGTGCGTGATTTCATCTGATCGAAGAAATCTGTCACCATTTCGGCTAATGGAAGCTCATAAATTAAAGTTGCTCGTTCGGTGGTGATGTATTTCGTATCCACAAATATGCCGCGTCTTGCCACGCACAACTCCATCAATGTCCCAATATAAGTTTGCGGAGTCATGATCTCCAACTTCACATAAGGCTCTTCGATCTCTTGCCTTGCATTCGGTGGCGGCAACTCACTAGGGTTATCTACCATTAAAACTTCGCCTGTGTTCGTTGTCACCCGATAAATTACCGAGGGTGCAGTTACAATCAGATCGAGATTATATTCCCGTTCGAGACGCTCCTGCACGATTTCCATATGCAGCATCCCTAAAAATCCACAACGGAAACCAAAGCCCATCGCATTCGATGTTTCTGGTTCATAGTTCAGCGCCGCGTCATTTAATTTGAGTTTTGTCAAAGCTTCGCGCAATTCCTCAAACTGATCGGCATCAGTGGGAAACATGCCGCAAAAGACCATTGGTTTTGCTTCTTCATAACCAGGGAAAGGCTCAGAAGCCGAATCGATCGCCGAAGTAATCGTGTCACCAACCCGCGCATGGGCAACTGTCTTAATCGCGGCAGCGAGATAACCCACCTCACCCGCATGTAATTCATCAACTTGGACTTGACTGGGCGCTAATACACCAATCTCATCGATGACATATTCTTGTTCTGATGCCATAAATTTGATGCGATCGCCTTTTTTGACCGTGCCATCCATCACCCGAAAATAAACGATTACGCCACGATAAGCATCGTAATAGCTATCAAAAATCAAAGCGCGTAAGGGTTGATCGACCGTATCTTTGGGTGGCGGTACTTTTAAAACGATCGCCTCCAAAATTTCCCGAATGCCGATCCCCTGTTTCGCTGATGCGTGAATGGCATCGGCGCAGTCCAAACCAATTAACTGCTCAATTTCGGTAGCAATGCGTTCAGGATCTGCTCCTGGTAAATCAATCTTGTTTAATACAGGCACAATTTCCAGATCATTTGCTAATGCTAAATAAACATTCGCCAAAGTTTGCGCCTCCACCCCCTGTGACGCATCCACGACCAGCAAAGCCCCTTCACAAGCCGCCAAACTCCGCGATACTTCATAGGAAAAATCCACATGTCCAGGCGTATCGATCAAATTAATCGTATATTCATCACCATTGAGCGCCACATATTTCATCCGCGCCGCTTGTAACTTAATCGTGATTCCCCGCTCTCGCTCCAAGTCCATATTATCGAGAAATTGCGCTTTCATATCTCGATCCGCCACCGTACCTGTAAATTGCAACAAGCGATCGGCAAGCGTAGACTTACCATGATCGATATGGGCAATGATTGAAAAGTTACGAATGCGAGAGACGGGTACGTTGGTCATAAAATGAAAACACTGCGAGACTGTTTGATCCTACATTAAATCAAAGTGATGTTAATAAACGTAACAATACCGATGTACTTAATTTCCTACTTATAGCGCCTTGCGCTGCTATAGAATCCAAATAATTTTTTAAAAGTGCCGCGAAGCGGCACTTTTAAAAAATTATCCGTACCACTCAAACTCTCAATAGGCTGTAATTTCATCGAAAAGAGGATAAACCTCATTCCGCGCTGCCTTGCCTCTTTTCAAAAACTGTTTTTAACGGTAGTGTACAAGTGCTAGTAGACTAAGTGAAATTTTGCTAAACATTGTGACCTAAGTTTTCTAACTTCTCACATTACTTAGATTGTGAGTAATAATAGCTACATTAGTTTCATTCAAAAATTGAAACTTACTCGCTAGCCTGTTTATCAGGAATAGCTAGGCGCTTCTAAGATTAACTATGGTCAATGTAATTCAGCCAATGTAATTCAACCTAGCAAAAGACAGGAAGCCACTTCTATGTAAATTCAATTTCACCATGTACAACAGTTACGCAGGGCAGAGTAAGCAATGAGTATAACCAATCGAGTTCGACTATATGAACTCTCACGAGAGCTAGATCTTGACACCAAAGATGTAATCGCGGTGTGTGAGGAGCTAAATATAATCGTCAAAAGTCATAGTAGTACGATTACAGAATCAGAGGCGGAAATGGTACGCACCAAAGCCCCTCAACACCAACCCAAAGCTGCCGAGTCCAAGAGCGTCGAGCCAAAAGCCAACGGTCACAAGCCTTCTGAAAAGAAAGTTTCGACTGCGGCAAAGACTAAAGAACCCGAAGCGCGTAATGCTAAGCCACAAATTTTGGCAGTTACGAAGCCCACGATTCGGCTCAACTCTCCACCGCCCTCTGTTAATGTAGAAGTCACAACTACTCTTAACCCACCTAATGAAATTGCTGAGCCTAGCTCAGCCCTCTCTGCCAAACCTGCTGCCATTAACCATTCCTTGCCCATGCCCCCTGCTTCTTCGTTAGTCAAGCCTCCCAGTCGTCCCTCTGTCTCAGAAGACGAACAATCAGAAACCACACCCGCGCCCAAAATTGAATTGACCTCAGAAACAGCATTGACCCCACCAGTAAAACATCCAGCGATCCAAGAACCAAAATCAGTATTGGTAACAGAATCAAAAACAGAATTGATTGTGCCGCCAACCGCTCCCAAACCTAACGAAAAGGCGGCTGTAGCGATCGCGGCAAAAGTCTCGGTTGATGATCCTACTACTGCAAGGGTCAACCCTTCCAAACAAGCCCCCCGTAAAGAGACTCCAAAAGCCGAGCGCCCAATCGCGCCAAAGCAAGCCTTGGTGAGCGTGTCACCGCCTCAAGTCAAAGTGGCAAGCAAGCCGACTGGTGCGCCCGTCGCCCCACCAGAGCGTCCCAAGCCTTCTGTTGCGGCTGTGCCGAAAGCCCCGATCGCACCGAAGCCTCCTGCCGCAAGACCATCAGATGAGTCAAGAATTTCTGCTAAGGCGAGTCAGAGTATCGCTGAGCAAGACAGGGTCGATCAAAGTGCGATCGAGGTAACTCCCGACACAGTTAAATTACCCAAGCCTGAACGACCAAAACTAAATAAGCCAGTTGAACAACCTGCTCCTGCTATGGCTCCTACGGCTGCTCCTGCCGGCGGTAGACCCCAAAGCCGTGGACCAAAATTGGTCAAAGACTCGGTACTGATCGAGCGCGGGATCACCGCTCCGACCGAGCCACCGCACAATTTGCGTCCACCGATGCCTACTTTGATGCGTGCGCCTGAAAAGCCCGTCATTGCTGACAGGACTGGTAAAAAACCCGATGCAGCAGGCGGATTTAGTCCTCCTACATTGCCCGACCTTTTAGAAAAACCAACCTTACCTAACAAGGCTAACAAGCGCAAGGGTAAATCCAAAGAAGAAGAAGAAAAGGATTTACTAGAGCTTAAAGAAAAGAATCGTCTGAACAAGCCGAAGCGCTATCTGCGTGACTTCGCGGACGAAGATGATGATGATGCTAACGATGCAGCTAACGAGGCCGCTCAGATCAGTCTATCTCTAGCCCGTCCAGCCGCTCGTCCTAAAGCCGTAGCTGCACCATCGAAGCCAACTATGGCGGCTGACATCAAGCCCACTCAAAAAGGCAAAAGATCTGCACCTAGTCGCGATCGCCGCCATCATAATGTCGAAGTCATTCCCGAAAAGCCAACATCTGTGCAAATCGAAGAGGGTATGACCGTTGCTGTACTCGCTAACCGCTTAGTGCTTTCTGAGACAGAGGTAATTCGCACCCTGTTTATGAAGGGGATCATGGCGAACATCAACCAAACTCTTGATGTAGGGACTGCCAAAATGGTCGCGACAGAATTGGGCTATGAAGTCCATGCCCCTGAAGTCGTCGAGCTAGCGCTCAAGACAGAGATGATCGAATCTGGTGACCTCGACAAACTCCAACGCCGTCCGCCAGTGGTTACGATCATGGGACACGTTGACCATGGTAAAACCACCTTACTTGATGCAATTCGCAAGAGCAAAGTCGCTCAAGGAGAAGCGGGTGGTATTACCCAACATATCGGTGCATATCATGTTGATGTTGAGCATAATGGTCAGAAACAACAGATTGTTTTCTTAGATACCCCTGGACACGAAGCATTTACGGCGATGCGTGCTAGAGGAACCAAGGTTACTGACATTGCGGTGTTAGTTGTAGCCGCCGATGATGGTGTGCAACCTCAGACCATTGAAGCAATTAGCCATGCTCGTGCGGCGAAAGTACCAATCGTGGTCGCCATTAACAAGGTGGACAAGATTGACGCTCAGCCCGATCGCGTTCGTCAAGAGCTAACCGAGTACTCCCTTGTTGCTGAAGAATGGGGCGGCGACACGATCATGGTTCCTGTCAGTGCGATCAAGCGTGAAAACCTTGATACCTTGCTAGAAATGATCTTGCTGGTTGCTGAAGTTGAAGATTTACAAGCTAATCCTAACCGTACTGCTAAGGGTACGGTCATCGAAGCTCACCTTGATAAGGCAAAAGGTCCTGTTGCGACATTGCTTGTCCAAAACGGGACATTGCGCGTTGGTGATATCTTCGTGGCGGGTGCAGCCTTTGGTAAAGTCCGCGCCATGGTGGACGATCGCAATGTGCGTGTGGACAAAGCTTCACCATCCTTTGCGGTCGAAGTCCTTGGTTTGGGCGATGTGCCTGCGGCGGGTGATGAGTTTGAAGTCTATCTGGACGAAAAACAAGCCCGTGCGATCGCTGATCAACGCACCATGGATCAACGTCAAGCTCGCTTGGTACAAGCAATGGCTTCGCGCCGTGTCACCCTTGGTACTTTGTCCGAAAAGGTCAAAGAAGGCGAACTCAAGGAACTGAATATTATTCTCAAGGCGGACGTACAGGGTTCTCTCGAAGCAATTCTTGGTTCTTTGGCGCAGTTGCCACAACGCGAAGTTCAGTTGCGTATTCTCTTGTCGGCTCCAGGTGAAATCACCGAAAACGACATCAGTTTAGCGGCAGCTAGCTCGGCAGTTGTGTTGGGCTTCAATACCACGATGGCTCCAGGCGCAAGACAAGCGGCCGATGAGATGGGTGTTGACTTCCGTGATTACAACGTCATCTATAAGCTCTTGGAAGATATCCAAGATGCGATGGAAGGCTTGCTCGATCCTGAAATGATCGAAGAATATCTCGGTCAAGCTGAAGTTCGCGCCATCTTTGCCGTTGGTAAGGGTGCTGTGGCTGGTTGTTATGTTCAGAATGGTAAGCTGCTACGCAACTGTAATGTCCGCGTCAAGCGTGGTAATGAGGTTGTACATTCAGCCGTACTCGACTCGCTGCGACGAGTTAAGGATGACGCTAGGGAAGTCGCCGCAGGTTTTGAGTGCGGTATCTCCCTTGCGAGATTCTCGACATGGAGAGAGGGCGATATCATCGAAGCCTTCCGCATGGTCACGAAGCGCCGTACGCTAGCTACTTCTTAAATAAAAAGCGCCCCTAGGGGCGCTTTTTATTCGCAATTGATTGTTAATAAAAATATCTATTGGTATTAGAAAGGAGTCGCAATCATGCCACTACTCACACATAAATTTGATGTCAAGCAATATCATCGCATGGGTGAAACAGGCATTCTTAATCCTGAATATCATCTAGAACTTATTGAGGGAGAGGTTGTAGTTATGTCGCCAATTGGTTTGAAGCACATGGTTACGATTAATCGTCTCAATCGATTTTTGGGTAAGCGGGTTGGCGATCGCGGTATTCTCAGCATCCAAAATCCTATTCGTCTCAATGATTATTCCGAGCCGCAGCCTGATGTGGTGATTTTGCGATTGCAAGACGATATGTATGCGGGGAAATTTCCTGAAGCGGAAGATGTTTTGCTGCTGATTGAGGTGGCTGATTCTAGTTTAAAAAGCGATCGCGAAGTGAAGTTGCCGCTCTACGCTAAACATCAGATTCCAGATGTTTGGATTGCCAATTTGGAATCTGATGTTTTGGAGATTTACCGACAACCTGAAAATGGTATTTTCAGTCAAAAAATTGTAATCAGCCAAAAAGATAAACAATTTTTACCATTGGCTTTTTCAGACTTGTTTCTGACCTTGTCAGACATTTATGGGTGATTTAAAAGGATATTCACTTATGTTCTTGTGTTGTAATTCCAAATTAAATATTTCTGCAAACTTTTGCCCGATCGCCTCTCTCACATCTTCAAACTCAACACTTACAAACTGACTCAAATTACAAACTTGGCAATCGGTAATCCCACAAGGAACAATGCGATCGAAACCTAATAAATCCATGCAGACATTCAAAGCAAAGCCATGCATGGTGATCCATTGACTGACTTTAATTCCGACTTGAGCAATTTTTTGATTTTGTCCTGCATTATCGATCCATACACCCGTTAAACCTTGGATGCGTTGCGAAGAGACACCATAACTAGCTAAAACCTGAATGATCACCTCTTCTAGGTTTCGCAAATACCAATGCAGATCGCGCTGATGATGGTCAAGGTTTAAAATGGGATAGGCGACTAGCTGCCCGATCGCATGATAAGTGACTTCACCACCGCGCTCGATCCGATGACATTCAATATTAGGATCTTCTGGGCTAAATTTTAAAAACTCTAAACTCGATCCTTGCCCAAGTGTATAAACGGCAGGATGTTCAAGTAATAATAAAACATCAGGCAAATCTTGCCCCTCACGTTTAGCTTGTTTGCGCTTCTCAACTAAATCTTTTTGCCATTGCCACGCGGTTAGGTATGAGATTGGGCGATCGCTTTGATAAAGCAAACAAGTTCGGCGCATATCGAAATCCTGAATAAGTAGAGAAAAAGCACCTGAACGGTGCTTTTTCTCTACTTATTCTAGATTGCAAAGCGTCATCGATTAGAACGGGAATCTAGGGAAGCTGGGAAGTGGAATACTTGGTATCGGAATACTGGGAATTGAAATTGGGAAATTTACACCAGGGAATAGTCCGTCAAACACAGCCCGAACTTTATCAATTCCGGGGATTTGATTAGTAAAGCCCTGAAATAAATTCCCTTGAAGTAGTGCCACAAATTCATTTTCAGTAAGTTGCTGGATTATTCCCAAAGCCCCTCTAGAATCGACTTCAACCTTTTCACCAGCCTTTAAAACGACTTCATCTGGTTGATTAGCAGGCTGTAGACGCGGATCAATTTTGAGTATAGGTTTGTCATTGGCTGGCTGAGCATTTAAAGGATCTATAGGTCGTCCTTCAGGATTACCTTGAGGCAATGTTGGTCTGATAGGCGGCGTATTTACAGGTGGCGCATTTACAGGTGGCGCATTTACAGGTGGCGCATTTACAGGTGCTGTAGGTATTGTCGAAAATTGCTTAACCTTGGGTGAGGTGATTGGAGAAATGACGTTAGGTGGCTGAGTTGTTGGTTTAGTTTCGGTCGTGGGTTGATCATCTTCATCAATTATGGGATTGGCGTTGCGCTTGACGATAACTTCACCCTCCAATACTTTGACCTGTTGATTGCCTGACTCATCCACTTCTAGCAAATAAGTTGTACCGCGTACACCTGTTGTAATTGAAGACGAGCAAGCATTAACTGCGCCATTGATTAAAATCGTTCCCCGCTTAAGGCGAGCGCATTGACCAATTGACAGTACAGAATTTGCCGACAGCCTAGCTACAGCACCAGTATTAAACAAGAGCGCCGTTCGGGAATTGCCTGTGCGGACTTGCTGCTGCTGTCTCGCCACGTCATTGATAGAGGCTTTCTGATTTTGAATAAAAACTTGGTTGCCATCAAGAATTTCTTGCACAATTGCTTGAGTTGCTTGTGCCGAAGCTGGGGCAATCTGGGGAGCAGCCAAAGCGAAAATAGATAAGCCTGTAAAGAAAAAGGCAATTCGCTTTTGTCGAGATATTCTAAAAAATTTCTGTGAAGACATATATGATTTTTCTCCTAATTAATCTTGAGAAAGGTTTTAATGAATTTAAGGCTGCGTCCCAATATTTCTAATCGCCAAGACAGTGACATTATGCAAAAGGTTTCAACAGTATCTCAGTCAATTCCCCACACTATGGCGATCGCCACAAATCAAGTCAGTTATCAAACCAAATTTCGTACACTTTTGACGGATATTTCAGTCGCGATCGCACAGGGTAGCAAAACCGCATTAATTGGGGCAACGGGATCGGGGAAAACCACATTTTTACGTTTGCTCAATCGTTTAACCGATCCCTCGGCGGGGATAATTTCTCTCAATGGTAAAAATATTCAAGAAATTCCCATTCAAACTTTGCGGCGGCGCGTCTTACTTGTGCCGCAGGAGCCAAGCTTGTTAGGAATGACGGTCACGGAGGCGATCGCCTATCCTTTAAAGTTACAAAATTTTACCCAGAGCGAAATTGATTCGCGATCGCAAAAATGGCTAGAAAAATTACAGATTGAGCGTAAATTATTAAATCGTTCAGAGCTAGAGTTATCGCTCGGACAACGACAATGGGTGGCGATCGCTAGAGCCTTGATGATGGAGCCAGAAATATTATTACTCGATGAACCCACATCGGCTTTAGATCGTGGCTTATCGCATCTGCTCTTAGATACTTTGACCGAGTTAACCCAATTATCACAGCCTGTCACCGTCGTGATGATTAACCATCAACTTGATTTAGTGCAAACATGGTGCGATCGGCTGATTTGCTTACATAAAGGGCAGTTAGTCCAAGATACTGAAGCCAGTCTCGTTAATTGGCAAGATATTGATAATTTGTTGCGAAGAGATGTTAATTCAGGGCAAAGCGATGTAGAAGACAATTGGGCTTAGACATCTTGTAAAACTAAGTTTCTCATGTTTACAAAGCTTTGTGTTGAAACAAGGGGCTTAAGCCCCTTGCCTATTAGCTTTGCAAGTATGAGCAATTGCGAAGCTCTAGCAGAAATGAAACAAGGGGCTTAAGCCCCTTGCCTGTCACCTTATCCAATTTGATAAGTTTGATTTCTGCCCAACTCTTTGGCACGATAAAGCGCATAGTCGGCAGCCGTAAGCAACACCGCAGGATGAGAATCGACCGTAGGGACTAGACAAGTTACCCCCATACTCAGAGTCACAAACTTGCTAGCGGCGGAATTCTCGTGGTGAATCTGCAAATCCAATAACCCTTGTCGAATAGCTTCCGTAACTTGGATAGCGCCTTCTATGCCAGTATTCGGCAAGACTAAAACAAACTCTTCTCCGCCATAACGTGCCGCCAAGTCCGCAGGACGATGTATCGATTCTTTGAACACCAACGAAACTTTGCGTAGACAATCATCACCAGCCACATGACCATAGGTATCGTTGTAGTTTTTAAAGAAATCAATATCACACATGACCAAAGATAAAGGCAGTTGCTCTCTTGCCAATCTCTGCCATTCTTGTTCAAGATATTCATCAAAACATCGACGGTTAGCTAATTGCGTCAAGCCATCTAAGTTAACCAATCGCTCTAACTTTTCATTAGCTTCTTGGAGCGATGTCTCGGCGATAATCCGACTATTAATTTCTTGCTTTAACCGTTCATTTTGTGATTCTAACTGTCTTTGCAGTCTTCGCAATGCAAGCTGATTAGTGATCCTAGCTAATACTTCCCCAATCTGAAACGGCTTGGTGATATAGTCCACACCACCTACAGCAAAGGCTTGGATTTTATCTAATACTTCATCACGCGCACTAATGAAAATTATAGGAATATCACGAGTAAGCTCGCTTGATTTTAATTGTTTACATACCTCGAACCCATTCATATGAGGCATATTAATATCCAACAGTACTAAGTCAGGTGTTTTTTGCTGAATATCTGACAGAGCCTCTGCGCCATTATCCACTCCATGTGCATTGTATCCGTTATAAAAAACCTATGCAAACCTAGTTTGCTGTTTATTTCCTGATTCAACCAAGGGAGTCGGCTCCTTCTTGTCCACAGGCTTAAAATCCGACTTAACTAGCCGTACTAAATTTATTGCAGCATTAACATCTCTA
>JBDNJN010000290.1:0-15523 GCA_041687725.1 Pseudanabaena sp. | reverse complement strand
GTAGCTTTTTATCTGTTGACCATTTGCGTCAGAAAATTATCGCTTTTATCAACTATTTCAATGAGCTTTTATCCAAACCTTTTAAATGGAAGTTCCGTGGTTAGCGTCTTGTTACTTCAGCCAGCGTGTACTAGGTTTAATATCTCGATGAATCACCTGTTGACAATGCACAAAGGCGAGAGTTGTTAAAATATCCGTCAGAAAATCAATTGTGTAATGCTCTCCCAAACATTGCCCTCGCTTAATTTCTTGAGTCAATACATCGCCTTCAACCAATTCTTGAGCGAGAAAAAACTCTTCATCTTCTTCAAAGTGTGCTAATAAACTGGGAATACAATCATGTTTACCCAATCGGTAAAGTACCTTCGCCTCTTTATCAAATAATTCGCGAGAGATCCTTAAAATTTCTGCTTGCGATGATGCAGGCTTAAGTTGCTTGATCACACAGGAAGGGCGATCAGGCAAATATCCATCTTCGGCAATAAATGTTTGGCTAAAGCCACCGCCGCCAAGTATTTTGACGATTTTATAGCGCCCAGTCAGAGTTTTACCGAGCATAGTCATTTCTGCAAGTACGAATTTAAGTATTTTTGCATTTTTTTAACATCCTAGCAAGATGAATTTCGCAAGTTTTTGCAAAATATAGCGATCGCCAAGTATGTTAGGACATAAAACCCAAAAAGTAGATGCGGCGCTCCGCGCCACATCTACTTTTTGGGTTTTGAATTGAATATTTTCTAAACTTTGTCGATGCTAACGCGATCGTCAAAGACAAAACACTCACCTTCCCAAATACTCTCTTCTTTGGGGACTTCTTCTATATATTTGAGAATACCGCCCTTAAGGTGATATACCTCACTAAATCCTTGAGACAACATATAGGCACTTGCCTTTTCACAACGAATTCCTCCCGTGCAGAACATGGCAATCTTTTGGTGCTTTTCTGGACTTAGTTGTTCCTTCACATAATCAGGAAATTCGCCAAAAGTTTCTAAATTAGGATTAATCGCGTCTTTGAATGTGCCAAATTCCACTTCATAATTATTGCGCGTATCAATGATAATCACATCGGGATCGGCAATTAGTTCATTCCAATTTTGAGGATCGACATAAGTACCAACGCGATACCTAGGGTCAATTGGCACACCCAAAGTCACAATCTCTTTTTTAAGGCGCACTTTCATGCGTTGAAATGGAACTCCTTGACAATAGGATTCCTTGTGTTCTAAATGCTGAAGTTGTGGATCGTTACGCAAATAAGCCAACACAGCATTGATCGCCTCGCGACTACCTGCGATCGTGGAGTTGATTCCTTCTTTGGCTAAAAGAATTGTCCCCTTTAATTGATGAGAATCGCAAAATTCCTTAAGTGGAGTCCGCATCGTTTCATAATCTGGCAAGTCCGTAAAATGATAAAAAGCCGCCACTACGCAAGTCCCAATATTATCCTGATGATGATCTTGGCTTGCGTTGATAATTTGTGCTTGCAGACGATTTACTTGTTTGATCCTACTCATTTATCCAAGAATTTGCTTAAAGGCGATCGCTTTTACTATAAATCAAATATGGCGTTTTGTATTTTAGTTGTCCCACGCGTTAACTGGGATTGGAACTGTCCTCAGCATATTCCTATTCGTTATTCACAATCAGAAGTAGATGCAATGCAAGCTAGAATTGTTGAAAATTGGGAATTTGCTGATAATGGCTTAATGATGCGTCGTTTTGTCAGTATTAACGATGTTCCAATTCAAGAATCCGAACGAAAGTTTCGCTAATATAGCTGTCGCCTGTTTAAAACCGAAAAGAGAGATGCGGCGCGGAGCGCCGCATCTCTCTTTTCGGTTTTAACTTGTCCTCATACTGATGGCGAAAGCTGTAAAGAACAAATATTTACAGCTAATTTTTTAGAGCGAAAATCTTGTTAATTACATCTTCGACAACGCGATCAGGTGTTGATGCGCCAGAGGTGACACCAACCTTGATTTTGCCTGTGGGTAGCCAATTAGTTGCTTGCTCGATCGCTTCACCCAGTGGCTTATGCTCGATCGCTTCCGCCGATAAAATCCGATGCACATCATCAATATGGTAGGAAGGAAGATTGCGCTCGATCGCAATTTCTTGTAAATGGGTTGTATTGGATGAATTGTAACCACCGATTACAATCATTAAATCAAGATCCTCTTCCACAATCTCAAACATCGCATCTTGGCGCTCTTGAGTGGCATCGCAAATTGTATTGAAAGCCAGAAAATGCTCATTGATATGTTCTACACCATATTTTTGCATCATTGTCTTCTCAAACAACTTACCGATCGCTTCAGTTTCCCCCTTGAGCATAGTGGTTTGGTTAGCCACACCGACTCTTTCCAAATCGCGATCGGGATCGAAACCATCTGACATTGCTTTGCTAAATTTAGTTAGAAACTCTTGGCGATCGCCACTATTGAGCATGTAATTAGCCACATACTCAGATTCCTTCATATTCAGCACTACCAAATAGCGCTTGGCATAGGAACTGGTGGCGATCGTCTCTTCATGGTTGTATTTACCATGCACAATCGAAGTGAAATCAGCTTTTTTATGCTTCTCTACGCGATTCCATACCTTTGACACCCAGGGGCAGGTCGTATCGACAATTTTATTGCCGAGGCGATCGAATAACTGCGTTTCCTGAACACTTGCTCCAAATGCTGGCAAAATTACCACATCACCTTTGTCAATCCCTGAAAAGTCTTTAGTTCCATCTTCAGCGACAGGCACAAATTGAACTTCCATTTCCTTTAATTTGGCATTAACTGAAGGGTTGTGAATAATTTCATTAGTAATCCAAATACGTTCATTAGGAAACTGAGTGCGGGTTTCGTATGCCATCGCCACGGCGCGTTCCACACCCCAGCAAAAACCGAAAGATTTCGCCAAATAAATCGTCACATCACCTTGTGTATAAACATAGTCATGTTCACGAATAGTTTGAATCAAGTCACTATGATATTGCGATCGCATGGTTGATTCAGCTTCTTCTCCATGTCCAAAGCTTTGGCGAAAATAATTGGGGGATTTATGCAAAGCCCTCCGCATCGCTTGTGTATCAAGAGTATTGTCCATGCGCGTAGAATAAGATAATTGTGCTGAAATTATTATAACGGCTTGGCAAATGAAAAAAACTGCAATTACCGATCGCGAAATTCATCCTTTAATTGCTCAGCGATGGAGTCCTCGTGCTTTTGATAGCAAACTTGTAGAACCTGAAAAACTTGCTCAATTATTTGAAGCAGCAAAATGGTCTGCTTCTTGCTCTAACGATCAACCTTGGATATTTATCGTCGCCACTAAAGATGACACAGTGAATTACCAAAAAATGCTTGATTGCTTAGCTCCCGCCAATGCTGTATGGGCGCAAGTTGCTCCAGTATTAGCACTAGTTGTTGCTCAAAAAAACTTTAAGAGCAGTGGCAAGCCAAATGCTTGGGGTGAATACGATGCAGGGCAATCAGTGGCAACTCTGTTACTACAAGCTACAGCCTTAGATTTAGGCGCTCACCAAATGGCGGGCTTTGATGCAGATAAGGCGATCGCGGCTTTTAATATTCCTGAAACGGCGCGACCTATGGCAGCGATCGCGATCGGTTATGCGGGAGAGACTAGCAATTTGCCTACAGACTTACAAGAGCGCGAAAATGCTCCACGCGATCGGTATCCACTATCTAGCTTTGTTTTTACTGGCGAATGGGGAAATTCAGCTTCATTTACTTAAAAAAATAGAGAGTGCGCGAAGCGCACTCTCTATTTTTTATAGCAAGCCTGCTTGAGCTAAACCTAGAATCAAACCTGCACCAAGAATATGACCAAAGCTAGTAACTGCTAGCAATTCTGATAGCCCAAAGCCTGAAAATAGCCCTGGTAATTGCACAGGTAATCTAGGACCAACTCCTTTAACCTTGATGCCGTAACGACCGATAACTAAAGCAAACAAGTTAGCTGTAATCATGATCAGAGCAACCTTGAAAGACCATACGGGAGTCGTGGGAACTACGGCTAACAAGTTAAAAACTAAATGCGTCATAAATTTATTTCTCTAGGTCTAATTACTTATAAAAAATTTTAACTTTCATCATCCTATGAGGTGGATAGACATCAGAAAATTCTTCTTAAGTTAACTTCATGAAACTTAGTAATCATTTACAGTCGATCAAAAAAGAAGCTCACTTCGTGAGCTTCTTTTTTGTCTCAAAACTTATAGCTGATGTTACGTGAAAGTATTCTAAGACCCTCACCCCTAGCCCCTCTCCCTGATGAGGGAGAGGGGAACAAGAAAATATTGCATCTTGCTCCACCTCGCCCCTAGGGAGAGGGGGCTGGGGGTGAGGGCGGTTTTTGCTCCACGCAACATCAGCTAGGAAACTTTAAATTTCTTCCAAAACTTTAAAGCGAACATGATTGAGTGCTAGCTCGCCAATGGAGTAAGGCTGAGGTTGAATTGTTTCAAAAAAGATGCCTTTACCAATTTCCACATGATACCAAGGTAGCCCCATAAACCAGCGCGTAGGGTAAGGACGATATCCAGTATCATCGGGATTAGATTCCATTGGCAACCAGCCAACACTAGGAATATAAAACTCAATCCAAACATGATTGTAGTATTGATGAAGAGGAACATTCATCATGAGTTCGCCTTCATGGGGACATTTATAACGCCCAACTGTGCGACAAGCAATTCCATTTAATCGCGTAAGCGCTAGCAATAAACCCACATATTCACCACAAGAGCCAGTGCCTCTAACGATAACTTCTTCAGGTGGCGCAATATAGGGCGTGACACGGTAAGAGAGCTTATCGTAGACGTAATCACGAATCGATAACATCTTTCGTAAAATATTAGTTTCAGCGCCTACTGCTTCTTTAGCAGCAGCTTGAATGATCGGATTGTCCATACTCAACCCGTCATCATCGACTAGATAAAGCTTCTGCATTTCGGGAGATAGTTCGGGTACAGATTCCACTTCACTATCTTTAAGTTCATACTTGATTCCATGCAATTCTAAAGTCGCTTTCCAACCAAACATGCGTGATTCTTCGGGCTTAAGGTTACCGAGCTTAAAGGCGGCGACACGCTGACCATCGACAATTTCTTCTTCAAAGGGAATGCCAATTGGCTCGATCGCTAATAATTTTTGGCGATAGTTATCGGTGGGATAAGCAACCCGCCATGTGAGGTTATAGATAGAAGTTGGTTCTTCAGTAGAAAGTTCTTCGAGATAGATCATCTCGACTTTATAGCCAGAGGTGAGGGTATAGTTTAATTTATCATCTTTATATTGATCGAATTTGAGGCGATGGATAAAAGTCTTTTCGCGGCTAGAAACCGAGAATGGCTGATCTAAATCGTTAGGATTATCTCGAATGTAGTTCTCATCACCTGAGTAAACCACATATAAATCATCACCTAAAAATCCTAGTCCCATTGGGTTCGGAAATGGAGTCAAGCCACGATGTAGGATTTCGCCTGTTTTGGCATTGAGTCGATAAACTGTCTCTTCAGTGCGATCGCTTACCCACAGTTCTTCACCCACCAAAGTCAGCGACTCAAAACCCGCACCAGGTGCATCCATGACTCTTAATAAAGTGCGCGTGGCGCGACCAAATACAAAAATCTTGCCAACTTCGCTAGAACTTACATACACCCCACCTTCAGATACAGCGATGCCATCGATCTTGTTGGGCAACTCCATAAATGGTTGCAAGTCAAAATCAACCATATTGCAATAATAAATCCCATTGTCTTTAGTGACCCAAAGTGTTTCTCCTGCGATCGCCAAGCCTGTTGCGTCCCGAAACTGCAATGCTGTGTAATTATTTAGGACTGTTGCACCTTCAGAAAATGGATCGATTTTGAGCAAATGTCCTTGATAGGTATCAACGCAAATGGCATAGGGCTTTGCCTCGGTATTGCGATCGTTTAGCCACACTAAACCATGAAGGTTATAAGCGCCAATGGGATAAATCGTGCTTGGTAAGCTGGGCATAGGGGATTCGGTGGGTAAATAAGCGGATAATTTTAGAAAGTTTTAGGCTTTCTGCAAATCTTGATCTGACTTCAAAAGCAACATTACTTCCGTAGCGAAGGTAACAGAAAAATCATCGTAAGATTAGATGTGCGCTGCTTTGCATCACACATTCAATCTTACGATTCAAATGAAACAATATTCTCTACTCACAATCGTCCTGTATCTAATCGGTCCAATGCTGATTATTGTCAGTCACATCGGTTCGTTACTTGTGTTTATAACTGGTTTATCGTGGGGCTCGATCTCATGGATCCTACTACTATATTTTGTCCGTATGCTTGCCACAACTGGTATTTATCACCGATTACTCACCCACAAAAGCTATCAGGCTCCCGCACTCCTATTATGGATAGGCTGTATTGTGGCAGCATCGGCGGGACAAATGGGACCAAATTGGTGGAAAGCACACCATATGGCTCATCATCAATATTCCGATCAAGCTCTCGATCCTCATTCTCCCTATACTCCCGATCAGGGACTTAAAGGATTTTATTGGGCACAGGGGGGATGGCTATTATCCTCTCGGTTTTTTCCTGACAAATTGCCATCTGATGTGGAAAGCGATCGGGTTTTACAAGTAATTGACCGTTTGCATTTTATCCCGCTAGTTGCACTTGGGGCAATTTCCTATTTCATCGGTGGGCTTGAATATCTCGGCGCTTTTTTTCTCAGTACAACACTGCTGTTTCATGGCGTACAAACGGTCAACTCACTCACTCATCTTATCGGCGATCAACCATTTGTCACCGATGACCATAGTCGCAATAGTGGTTTTGTTGCATTTTTGACTTTGGGCGAAGGTTGGCATAATCTTCATCATGCTTTTCAGTCATCCAGTCGGCATGGTGTGACGATTCGCGATGGTCAGGTTGTTTATCTTATAGATCCAACTTTTAGATTCATTAAAGCACTTGAGTTCTTGAAGTTAGCATCAAAGCTGAGATTGCCTAGCGAAAAAGATTTGTTGGCAAAAGCTAAAAAGCCAAAACTTGTATAATTTAGAGTTGGCGATCGCCCACCCAACGATCAAAATCATCAGATCGATCAATTAAGCTCCAAACTTTTTTGTCAGATCACAATAAAATTTGGACCTTATTGGTATAACGCCTTGCCCTGCCATAGAACCCAGATGATTTTTTAAAAATGCCGCCTCGCGGCACTTTCAACAATTTCTCTGGGTTTTATGACAGCGCAAAGCGCTGTAGTAGATAGATTTAGACTAAAATAGGATTTTGCCGATCAGAGCCGCCAAACAATGAGTGATAACGTCGTAGTAAATTCAGCTAACCAAGTGCAGTTCCTTGATGAATTTGAGGTGATTGTCGTTGGGGCGGGTCATGCAGGCTGCGAAGCCGCCCTCGCCGCCGCACGCATGGGCTGCAAAACTTTACTCCTTACGCTTAACCTCGATCGCATTGCATGGCAACCTTGTAACCCCGCCGTTGGAGGACCCGCCAAATCACAACTCGTCCATGAAGTCGATGCCCTTGGCGGCGAAATTGGCAAAATCACCGATCGCACTTATTTACAAAAAAGAATTCTCAATAGTTCACGGGGGCCAGCAGTTTGGGCATTACGAGCGCAAACCGATAAGCGCGAATATGCCGCCGAGATGAAAACCGTCGTCGAGAATGAGCCAAATCTCTCCTTGCGTGAGGGAACGGTGATTAATACTTTGCTCGATGCCAACCAAGGGATTATTGGCGTAGAAACTCAGTTTGGGGTTGGCTATGCTTGCAAAGCCGTAATTTTGACTACTGGCACATTTCTGAATGGCAAAATCTGGGTGGGCAATCGCTCCATATCCGCAGGTCGAGCAGGGGAATTTGCTGTAACTGGACTTACGGAAACTTTGAATGCTTTGGGGTTTGTCACCGATCGCCTCAAAACGGGAACACCTGCACGAGTCGATCGCCGCAGCGTAGACTATAGCCAAATGGAAGTGCAACCATCGGATACTGAGCATAATTGGTTCAGCTTCGATCCTAGTGCATGGGTAGAGCGCGAGCAAATGAATTGTTACTTGACGCGCACTACTGCGGAAACCCATCGGATCATTCGCGAAAATCTACATCTCACACCTGTTTATGGCGGATTCATTGATTCTAAAGGTCCTCGCTACTGCCCTAGTATCGAAGATAAAATTGTCCGTTTTGCTGACAAAGAGAGCCATCAGATTTTTATTGAACCTGAAGGGCGGAATATTCCCGAACTTTATATTCAAGGCTTCTCAACGGGAATGCCAGAGAATATTCAACTGCAAATGTTGCGGACTCTGCCTGGTTTGGAAAATTGCCACATGCTCCGCGCCGCTTATGCTGTGGAATATGATTACATCCCTGCAACACAGTGCTATCCCACTTTGATGACTAAGTTGATTGAAGGGCTATTTTGTGCGGGTCAGATTAATGGAACTACAGGCTATGAAGAAGCGGCAGCGCAAGGATTAGTAGCAGGGATGAATGCGGCTTTATTTGCAAAGGGTAAAGAAATGGTGGTCTTGCCAAGGGCTAGCAGCTATATTGGTACTTTGATCGACGATCTTTGCACGAAGGAATTGCATGAACCCTATCGGATGCTGACTAGTCGCTCAGAATACCGCTTGATTTTGCGATCAGATAATGCCGATCGCCGACTCACACCAATTGGACGCGAAATTGGACTAGTTGGCGATCGCCGTTGGCAATTATTCTGTGATAAGCAAGATCGCGTTCATGCGGAAGTGGAACGCCTAAATGGAACTCGTGTTAAGGAAAAAGACGAACTCGGTCAACGCATCACCGCCGAAACAGGTGAATCAATTCGTGGAGCAATTACGCTTTCTGATTTATTGCGCCGTCCTAAATTTAACTATGCTGAGTTAATTCACTACGGTTTAGCTGATCCTAATTTGAATCGATTTGAACGCCTTGCGGCAGAAATCGAAGTGAAATATGTGGGCTATATTCAACGCCAAGAACATCAAATTGAGGAAGTTGCTAGACATAGCGATCGCAAGTTACCGACTGATATTGATTACAATGCGATCGAGACTCTTTCTAAAGAATCGAGAGAGAAGTTAAGCAAGATTCGCCCGATGACGATTGGACAAGCTAGCCGTATTGGTGGGGTAAATCCTGCGGATGTGAATGCGTTGCTAGTTTATCTAGAGATTCAGCATCGGATTGCTGCTAGATCCAGATAATTTTTTAAAAGTGCCGCGAAGCGGCACTTTTAAAAAATTATCTGGATCACTACTTGTATCAGGACAAATCAAAACCCAAAAGAGGTTAGCGGCGCGGAGCGCCGCCAACCTCTTTTGGGTTTTGACTGGCGACAAATATATGATTGGGAAATCAGGAAAGCAAAAATATTAAGCATTTACACTTAGTGGCAAATTGGTTTGCTATCGTTAAAATATTCATAGTCTTCAGTGGGTGTAATTATGGACTTAGATTTTGATTTAACAAATCCTAAGGGGATTGAACGAACTGAATTATTTGTAGATGTTAAATCGTGGAAACTTATAGAGGCTCAATTACCCTATTTTTCAATTCAAGAGGATGAAATCCCCAAAGCTCGAATAAAAAATGATAAGTTTTTTATTAAACCTAAACCTAATTTTAGAAAAATTTTATATAAGTTCTGTCAATTATTGGCAAAAAGAATTCAACAAGTTTTTAGAAGCATTTTTAAAAACCTAGAAGATGAAACAACTGAAAGGGTTTTTTCAGCTATCGTTAATGTCGTTAATATAGCTAAAGTATCTTCTAATATAAAGAAGGTTCGGTTTAGAGTGAATAAACGTATAGGCATTAATTTAAGCGATAAAATTTTAGAAGTTCCTGTTAAGAAAGTCAGTGTAGGTATATATGGCGTTTATAATGTTGAACTAGAATTTAAAGATTAGTAAATACTTTGTAACATCAGTTAGCCAAAACAAACGATCCAGATTGGTAGCATAAAAATTATGCCAATGAAAGAGAAGGCGATCGTGCTGATCAGTAAATCGCGATCAAGGTTATAAACTTCTGCAAGAATTAGTACCGATAGCCCTGTAGGAGTTCCAGACATTAAGGTTAAAATCAAACGCGGATCATGTCTGAGTCCAAAGGCGGTCGCAGATAATCCGATCGCTAAAGGTACAACTGCCACTCGCAAAAAAGCCGCGATCGCTGCCGATTTTACGCTTTCCCATTTCTCGATTTTGCCTAGACGCAATCCAACTAGAGAGAGGGCAAAGGCGATCGTTACCCATACTCCCGCATCTAAACTGGACTCAATTACTTCAGGCAGACCAATGGGGCGCGTATACCAACCGATCGCAAAAGCCCAAAGACTTGGCACAGTCGCCACATCTAGCAATAGTTTCCACCAAGGCGGCTTTACATCACTCTTGCCGAAATAGCTAGCAATAAAGACCGCGATGCCATAATTACCCGCGACATTGCTGGCGATACTATAAAGAACTGCCCAATCGGTATAGGTGGAACTTGTCAGAGAATTAGTCAGCGTCAAGCCTACAAATCCTGTATTGCCTAGCATCGTTGCCAAAATAAAGCTGCCCAAACTAGAGCGATCGCTATGTGGTTGTTTCGCAAATTGCCAACCGATGAGAGCCAATAGCCAACTGAGAACTAAAGCGGCGATCGCCACATAGGGAATGAACGGCGCATCTGAAAATTGTGTATGTCGAGCAAGCACAAATAGTTGTAATGGCACACCCACCCAATAGAGCGCGACACCCAGAAATTTAGAAGTGTTAGCAGGTGCAAATCTGGAAGCGATTAAACCAACGCCCGTCCATACCATTAATGGAATATAAGCATTAATCAGATCACTAAAATGGAAGAGAGACCAGAAGTTATTGAGTTCAGTTAGCAGCATTCAAAATCCATTCGGTAATACCGTCAGCAAGGGTTGTCGCAAGTAACTTTTGCTGTTGTTGATCGATAATCCATTCAAATTCGACGGGATTGATCATAAAGCCCAATTCCAAAAGCACCGATGGAGATACTGTCGGACGCGCCAATGCCAGATTATTCCAATACACCCCATAATCTTGACGATTGAGGCTTTTAGAAACATAAGCGTTAATAAACTTAGCAAAATCTTGAGCTTGAGGATTATACCAAAAAGAACCAATACCTGACGTGTTAATCGCATCGCCATTATCAGGTAGAGCATTGTAATGAATACTTATAGCCAATGTTGGCTCTTCTTGTTCAATTTTATTTACCCTCGGTGGCAAATCAACATCCACATCATCGGTGCGAGTCATGATTACCTTAGCGCCACGATTTTGTAATTGATCATGGAGTAATCGGGAGGTAACGAGAGTAACATCTTTTTCAGGAAACCCCGTAGGTCCTCGTGATCCCAGATCCTCTTTACCACCATGTCCTGCATCTAATAAGATTTTGATGTTTTTCAGAGGCTGTGGATTTTCGGGAGAGACGGGAGTAATGATCGGCGGATGTTTGAGAGCTAAAATCAAGTTTGAACCTTGGTAGCGAACTTTATAGCCCCATTGCTGTTTAGGCTTGAGGTTAATTGTATAGGTTACTTTGTCAGGATCTGTCTGTACCCAGTTCAATTTATTGATAATTGAGTTGGGATCGATAGAAATCGTATCAGTCTGAGCCGTCACATTGTAGAGAGTAAAGGTAAATAGGCGATCGCTTTGAGTAATGGCGATCGGCACTGGAACTTCTAAGGGAATAATTACTTCTGTCCAGATATTGTTTTTCTCATTAACTCGTTTAGTATTGATACTGCGTACAATCGAGCGCGGTGGATTGTCTGACTCTTCAATCTTGGTCATACTTTCGCGCACCCAACCGCCATAGTCAAGCCGTAGCCAATTACCTTGCTTACCTGTAATTAAAGCTTTAGTTCCTTTCGGTAAAGGAGTGATACGCGAAAAATCGGAACTTGCACCAGTTCTGGCATCAGCCTCGATCGCCGTTATCTCCGCGACTTGAATATTTTTGGGAGAGAGAATCTCCACATTGCCTACAGATGTTTCTTTGACAATGCGATCTTCTAAACGCAATTCATATTCAGGCTGACCAAGTTTACTGGCAACTTCAAAAGCGGTACAACCCCGAAAATATCCTGAAGGTGATTCAACTGTAGCTTCGTTATTACCTGTTAGTACGGAAGAATTTGGTGGTAACTGAATATTGCGACGACGTGGTAAAAGTGGAACTTCGCGATCGCCGATTCTTACTAGAACTTTGGCGTTGGGCGTAGCGATCGCATCAAAACAAATTCTTTCATTTGGCTGTCGCGCAATATCTACAGTTGGGAATAGGGAATCTTTAATAAAGCCCATGTCTTTTGGTGGTAAGGTGATCCGCGACTCGCGCAAGACTTTTACATTGATTTGACGTTCATTATTGGGATCACCTGCCAAACTAACGTACTTGATATTAAAATTATTTTCGCCTAACTGGATCGGTAAACTCGGTGCAAAATGTCCAAACTGACTACGTTCGATTAGCTTGCCATTGATGCTGACATTGCCAGCTTTGGGAGCCGTCCCAATAAAAAATAGGCGATCGCTCTTTGTAGTATGTTGCAACGGTGGATAGGTAAGATGTAGTTGCGAAGGCGGCACAAAATTTTGAGCGCCAGTCGCCATCGCAAACATAAAACTCAAGATTCCAATTACAAAAATTCCTATCAGTCGTCGCATAATTCCTATCACTTGTCTAAAAATGGCAATGTAATGCATAACTATTTAACACTATCGCCATAGCACCTGTTAACAGCTATTAATACTGACAGCGCAAAACACTATATTCTGAATTTAGTGAATACTATAAAAACCAATTAAAAAATGAAGATTTTAGTAATGGGTGGCACAAGATTTATCGGTGTGTCTCTCGTCAAGCTTTTAGTGGCTCAAGGGCATGAAGTAACTTTATTTAATCGTGGCAAAAAGCCATCACCCGTTGCAGGGCTACGCACAATTATTGGCGATCGCACCGATCCGCAGCAATTGCAAGACAAGCTCAGTGGCGAATCCTTTGAAGTGATTTTTGATAACAATGGTCGCGAACTTAGCGATACTCAGCCCCTAGTCGAAATTTTTCGCGATCGCCTCCAGCATTTTATCTATATGAGTTCGGCTGGGGTCTATCTCGATAGTGATGTTTTGCCTTACTACGAAACTGATGCCACCGATCCTAAGAGCCGACATAAGGGCAAACTCGATACCGAAGCCTATTTACAACAGGTTCGTGCCGAAAATGGATTTCCTTATACTTCCATTCGTCCAACCTATATTTATGGCCCCAAAAACTATAACGATGTGGAAGCTTGGTTCTTTGATCGCATTGTGCGCGATCGTCCCATTCCCATTCCTGCCAATGGCAAATTTATTACCCAACTCGGTCATGTGGAAGACCTTGCCAGTGCGATGGCAGCAGTTTTAGGCAATCAAAAAGCGATCGGTGAAATTTACAATATTTCTGATACTCGCTATGTCACCTTTATCGGACTCGCCAAACAATGCGCGATCGCCGCAGGTAAAGATCCAAGTCAGCTAAATTTTGTCTATTACAATCCCAAAGATTTTGACTTCGGCAAAAAGAAAGCATTCCCATTCCGTTTGCAGCATTTCTTTGCCTCAGTCACTAAAGCTCAGCAGGATTTAAACTGGAATCCTAAATACGATCTAGTTTCTGGTTTGAGAACATCTTTTGAACAAGATTATCTGCCAAGCGATCGCCAACAAACCGATATTGATTTTTCCACAGACGATCAAATTTTGAAATAGCGATTCCCTGTAAGTAGACAACCCAAAAAGCTGTGGCACACGCGCAGCGTGTGCCACAGCTTTTTGGGTTTTAAGTTTTCTTTCGCCTACTTACTTACTCACCTTACGCAGATAGAAAGCCAAAGGATTAACATTTCAGAGAAGAGGTATAAAAGAGTATACTAGAAGAAGATTTAAGGATGATTTTACTAAAGCTAAATTAAGAATAGCGAAAGCGCCAATTTAAATTGGCGAGCTAAAGATAACTTCCGATATTGGCGTTAATTTTGCAGCTTTTTTTCTAGTTTTTGACTAGCTTGAGAAAGAGAGAAGCAGAACATCCAATAGATTAAAGCGACAAATAGATAAACTTCGGCATAGCGTCCGATAAATTCGGGCTGAGATAAAACAGTTCGGGATACGCCCATGAGATCGACAAGTCCGACGATCGCCACTAGTGAAGTATCTTTAAATAAGCCAATAAATTGCCCAACGATCGCAGGGATCGAAGCCTTGAGAGCTTGAGGTAATACGATTAAAGTAATTGTTAAAGGTGTACTTAGTCCCAATGCTCTCGCGGCTTCCGCTTGACCTTTAGGGATTGACTGCAAACCGCCGCGCACATTTTCAGCAAGGTAAGCAGAACTGAAAAAGATAAAAGCCGCGATCGCTCTCAAAACGCGATCTATCTCTATTCCTGCTGGTAAAAATAAAGGCAGCATCACTTGCGCCATAAACAGAATGCCGATTAATGGCAATCCCCGCACAATCTCAATATAGAAGATACAAAACCATTTGATGATAGGTAAGGTACTTTGCCTTCCTAAAGCGAGTAAAACTCCCAACGGAAAAGAAAATACGATTCCAGATATGGCGACGATCAGGGTTAAAACTAATCCATTCCACACATTTACATCAACAGCCGTCAGTCCCAAATTGCCACCAATCAGCCATAGGGAAATTGGTAAAGTTGCCAGCCATGCGATCGCCAAAATCATCGAGCTTTGGGTAAAGCGTTTGCATTGCTGCCCGATCGCAAAGCCTAGAGTGATCGCCCCAGTAATCGATAAAGTCAAAATTTTCGAGATGCCATCAACAGGTAGCAAAATCGCAAGGGCGATTGATAAAGAGGCGATCGCGATCGCCACGAAACGGCTAAACCTGCCCCATAGTCCCCATGAAATTCCTGATAGCAAACCCGCGATCGCCAAAATACTCCACAAGCGCCAAAACTCTTCGACAGGATAAAGCCCGACTAAAAATAGTCGTAAATTACTACTAATTACCGTCCATTGCGCCTTAGTTGTTGCCCAAATCCAGACATTACTTACAAGCTGATACAACAGCCAAATACAAAAAACTGTAAGTAAGCTATTAAACCAACTACTAAAAAGATTTTTTTTTGCCCATATCAAAGGGCTTGGCGATGCTAGTGGTGGCGCTGAGCTTTGAGTCATTTTTAGGGGCATCTACAAATTGTTGACAGCGCTTTAGGCTGCCTAAACAATACAACAAAAAAAGAAGGGGTTGTGCTAAGCACAACCCCTTCTTTTTTTGTTGCTATTTATTTTTGTTAGCTACTGAGCGAAAGCCCCGCGCTCTAACCGTTTACAGGGTGAGCGGCGGGATGTAAGCGAGTCCATTGAGGGGTTCGATACCCCGAAAATGGACAATTATCTTAACTTTAACTACAAAAAACTATACAGGGTATAAG
>JBDNJN010000289.1:0-6687 GCA_041687725.1 Pseudanabaena sp. | reverse complement strand
TTTGCTCCTTAGTTCAATCTTATTTTCTCTCCCAATATTTATCTCTTGCCTTTTTCTACAATCTTTACCCTCTAACCCTTTCCGAAAATGAAACCACCCTGCTCTCCTTTGCAAGGAGAGGGGCTAGGGGTGAGGTTTTTGGGTCTTCCACGTAACATCAGTAGTAATTAAGAAGTGCCACACATCTTATCAAACTATAATAAAGTCTGTATTTCGTGGAGATATCGGTGAAGCGTAATTTTATGCTCTCTTTTTTGAGTCGAGGACTAGCCGCAGCGATCGCTGTCGTCATACTCGGTAACTTGCCCTTATCATGGCAATCAGCCTTGTCGCAATTGTCAGGTGGTCAAGCATATGCGGCTCAGCCTGAACTGGTTGCCAAAACTGCTCCAACTACCCAAGCGCCTGATTCGCTAACTGGTAATGTGCTTAAAACCGTCTTAGATAATGGTTTGACTGTTCTAACGAAAGAAGTAAACACAGCCCCAGTTGTCAGCGTCCAAGTCTGGTATCGCGTTGGTTCGCAGAATGAAAAGCAGGGAATTACAGGTATTTCCCACCAACTCGAACACTTGATGTTTAAAGGCACAAAAGAACGTCCGATCCAGTTTGGGCGATTGTTTAGTGCTTTGGGAAGTAATTCCAATGCTTTCACCAGTTATGACATGACCGCCTATTTTGGAACAACTGGCAGCGACAAGCTCGATGCGATGCTGATGCTAGAAGCCGATCGCATGGTAAACACGGTTATAGGTGAAAAGGAACTCAAGAGCGAGCGCACTGTCGTTTTGTCAGAACTTGATGGCGGTAATAATAGCCCTGGCACAAGACTTTATCGCGAGGTGATGCTAGCCGCTTATCCCGATAGTTCTTATGGATGGCCCGTAATTGGCTATCGTTCTGAGGTTGAGAATTATACGGTTGAAGATATTCAAAATTATTACCGTACTTTTTATCGTCCTGATAATGCCACTTTGGTAATTGTCGGTAATTTCGAGACGCAAGCCACGCTCAAAAAAGTGCGGGAAATCTACGGCGCGATCGCGGCTCCACCGAAGCCCAAAGTTTTAATCACTGCTGAAGCACAGCAGCGCAAGCCCAAACCACCGCAGCCCAAATCGACACAGCAGCCAATTCTCTTGAAAGAACCAGGTAGTGTGCCATTCTTACAAGCAGTTTATCCAAATTTACCTAATGTCGATGGTGAGGATGTGGCGGCGCTCGATGTTATGGATAGTATTCTCACATCGGGTCGAAGTTCACGCTTTTATCAAGCTTTAGTGGAAACGGGTTTGGCGAGTGGTGTTAGTGGCGGTTCATCGACCCAGATTGGAACTGGTTGGTATTTTGTCAGCGCCACACCGACGGCTGGTAGATCTCTAGAGGAACTTGATCGCCTGATCCTTGATGAGATTGACAAGTTGCAAACTCAACCAATTATGCCAGAGGAACTAGAACGCGCCAAAGTCAATATGCGTGCTAGTTATATTCTCGGCAATCGCGATATTAGCTCTCAAGCAATTCAGATTGGTTTTAACCAAACTGTTGCTAAGGATTATCGCTATAGCGATCGCTATTTACAGGCTGTCGATAAAGTCACGATCGCCGATGTGAAGCGCGTCGCTGAGCAATATCTGCAACGCGATCGCCGCGTAGTTGGATATTTTGAGCCATCGGTAATCACGGCTAGTGCTGGCACAACACCTAGTAATGCTCATTCTTCGGAAGCATTCAAACCTAGCTCTCCCGTCGATCCTTCAGAAGTTGCCAAGTATCTGCCAGATAGTGCGTTGGTTGCTAAGGCAGGAGTTCCAATTGCTGTACAACCTGATAAGTTCACGCTATCTAATGGATTGAAGGTTCTATTATTAAGCGATCGCAGCACACCAACTGTAACTTTAGTTGGTGAAATCAATGCAGGTGCGGGTTTTGATTCATTAGAAAAAGCTGGCTTAGCAGGAATTACTGCTCAAAATCTCACCAATGGTACAACTACTAAAGATGCGCTTACCCTTGCTTCGAGGTTAGAAAATCTTGGCGCTAGATTAGGCTTCTCCGCAGGACGCGAAAGTGTTGGTGTTTCGGCAATATCGATGTCAAAGGATTTGCCAATTGTGATCGATCAATTAGCTGACTTGCTACAAAATGCGACTTTCCCAGCGAAGGAATTTGAACTCAATCTTCAGCGCAATCTCTTAGCCTTCAAGTCTGAGATGGATAGCCCTAATTCTTTAGCACGTCGGATCTTCCAGTCAACTCTCTATCCTGAAGGGCATCCCTTTAATGCGATGAGAACAGAAGAATCTCTCAAATCTTTAAAGCGCGAAGATCTAGCTGATTTCTATAAAACCTATTATCGCCCTGATAATACGATTCTCACGATTACAGGAGATTTTGATCCTGCAACAGTGAGGACTTTGCTGGAAGAGAAGTTAGGTGAATGGGAATCTACTGGCAAAGCGCCCAAGTTCCAATTCCCAAAAATGACTAATCTTGCCGCAATTACCGAGAAACAAGCAACCCTAGCTGGTAAAACCCAAGCAGTAACGCTGATGGGACATCCGAGTATTTCTCGTTCTAATTCTCAATATTACCCTGCCCTATTGCTCAATCAAATCTTGGGCGGTGATACATTAGCTAGCCGTCTTGGTACAGAAATACGCGATCGCCTTGGTCTGACCTATGGCATTTACAGCTACTTCCAATCGGGTAGACCGCCACAGGGCGCATTTATTGTGCAGATGCAAACTAGTGGTAAAGATACAGAAAAGGCGATCGCTGCAACTGTTGGCTTACTTAAAGATGTCCGCGATAAGGGCATTACTCAAGCCGAATTTGATGTTGCTAAAAAGAGCTTGATTAACAACTTCGCAACTGAGTTTGCTGATCCTGATAGCATTGCTAGCTCTCTGCTTAGCGATGAAATCTATGGCTTACCAGTTGGTGATTTTTACAAGTTCCCACAGCGTATTCAATCTATAACGTTTGAGCAGGTCAATCGCGCTGCGAAGGAACTATTACAACCTGATAATCTATTGATTGTTTCGGTAGTTCCTAAAACTGATAAATAACTAAACAATAAAAAAGCCTTGCAAAGCAAGGCTTTTTTATTGTTTAGTTATATGCAACTTTATGATTTTTGAGCATCGCATTTTCTCTAGCCTTTACTGGCAGGTAATTTAGAAGAAGAAGCATCGCTTGACTCTTTCTTGTCAGGCTCTTTGGAGAATTTGCATTTTACAGATATTTCCATACTGCCTTCAGTGAAAATGATGCCTGTCTTGCCGCCCAGTTTGATGCCAAATTTGAGTGAGATTTCTTCGACTTCTGCGCCGCCAAGATGTTTGAATGCACCGATTGCAAAGTTGGCATAGGCTTGAATTTTGGATTGAACTTCTTCCATTTTGAGCAAGACATCATCGGTTCCCCCTTTTGCTCCAGAACGTTTGCCTGTGTTGGTAGGCTCTGGAATATCAGCAATTTGTGGGGTTTCGACATAGATTTCAACTATTTGACCGTTTTCTTCGATCATGAGGCGTTGTAGTTCGGACATGATGAACCATGTAATGTTTGATATTGTTGGAAAGTTGCAAATTTTTGGGAATAATTGCAAAAATTATGCTCATCTAATTTTAATAGTACAATATCTATAATTAGATGATCTTTATTCTCAGAATTGTGGTCGCATGACTAGATATGCACTTGTAATTGGTATCCAGAAATACGGTGGATCTGGGTTTAAAGATTTGAAGAAGCCTGTCGAGGATGCTGAGGCGATCGCGCAGATTCTTGAGAAACATGGAGATTCTAATGTTGAGCGTTTACCTAAACGCTATATTGAGGCAGAAGATCGCTATGAAATCGCAGAAGCTGTTCTGAAAGGCGACGAACTGGGAGAATGTATTACTGATTTTTTTAAGAAGGTTGGCTTTAATGAAGCGTTAATTTACTTTAGCGGTCATGGTTATCAGGTTGAGAGACTGGGGCGCAAGAAGGGTTATTTGGTGGCATCGGATTGTACAACTAGCAATGTTGCCTCCGTTGGGGTCGGCTTAGACGATTTTAATAGTTTGATCCTCAATTCAGATCTATGCAAATGTAGCAGCCTAGTGGTTTTGCTGGATTGCTGTCATGCGGGGAATTTGTTAGAGAAAAGTCTAATTTCTAGCGCTTTGTCGGCATTTAATTCTGGAAGCCGTAATTATTATTTGGCTACTGCTTGTCGAAGTCACGAGGAAGCCTATGAGGGTAAAGAATTTAGTCTGTTTACGGCTGCGGTGCTTAAAGCTTTAGAGTCGCCAGACATAGATGGAAGGGTACACGTGTCGAAATTAAACTATGTCATCGAAAAAGAGTTAAGAGGTTCTGGACAAGAGCCTGTCGTAATGAAGTCTGGTGGTCATGACGTTATTTTAGTTACCTATGCTGCGTCACCGCAAGAGCCACAAAAAGCTTCTAACAAGCAATCTTCATCAAATATCCCTTTTGTGTTGCCTGTGTCAGATGTGTCAACATTTACGGGAAGGGAAGAAGAACTCAATCGACTAGAGAATGTATTACTGAACTCGCGGGGAAGTAAGGCTTGTAGCATTGTGGGACTTGCAGGTGGCGGTGGTATTGGCAAGTCGGCGCTGGCTTGTCACTTTGCAACCATTCACAAAGATGACTTTCCTGATGGGGTGATTGGTTTGCGGGTCGATGGTAAAGATGTGGATACAATCGCTCGTGAATTTGTGAGACGCTTTGGGGAGGAGTTGGACTCGGAAGATGATCGCGATGCAGCGACTTTGATGCAGGAGTTTTTTGCTCATCGTCGAATGTTGTTGATATTTGATAATGCTGACGATGCAAGCATTAAGAAATTGCGCCCCAGTGGTGGTCTTTGTGCTGTGATTATCACGACGCGGATTCGGACTTTAGCGAGTTCCTTAGATGTTTCGGATGAAGGGGCGATCGACCTCGATCCTCTCTCTTTAGATGATGCTTTGAAATTACTCAAAAAAATCTTGGGGGATGAGAGGATTAATGCTGAATTAGCATCGGCGCATGAAATCATTCGGTTAGTGGGAAATTTACCGCTAGCCTTGCAAATTGTGGGTGCGGCATTACGTGAGAGACCTCGTAGTCTTGCTGATTATGGAAGTTCATTACAACAAGAAAAAATCGTCTCAATCGCCTTCAAGTTCGAGGAGATTCTGACCTAAATGTTGAAATTTCTATCAACTTAAGTTTAGAACTTTTAAATAAAGAGGAGAAAGATTTTTTTGCTTGTTTGAGTGTGTGTGCAGAAGATGGGTTTGCTCGGCGGACTGTTATGGCAGCGAATGACTGTAGCGATGAGTGGGAAACTGATGACAATCTCACGAAGTTGTATGATTTATCTCTGTTGAATCACACAAAAACAGGTGAATATCGCTTTGTTCTGCATACACTAGTACGGATACATGCAAAAAATCTTGCCATAGAAAGTAATGTATATGCTATCGCTCAAGAACGTCATGCCAATTTTTTTGTGGAACGGTTACAATCTGATGATTTAGAGAATGCTGCTATTGTTGCTGAAGTTGCGGCAGATTTAGAGGATATGCTGTTGGCTGCTGAATGGGTACGAAATCAGCAAGGAGAATCGGCACAGGGTAGAAAGAAAAGATATAAGTTTGCCGCCAAACTCCAACCCTTATTTGAAAAGTACGGACATTGGCAAAAAGCAATTACGCTGATGGCAAGATTTCAGACTTGGGCAGAGCAATTTCAAGATTGGAGTACGTTGGCAAGGTTTAAATTACAAGAAGCACGCTATTGGTCTTATACAGGAAAATTTGAACGTGCGATAGAGGTTTTGCAGTCTGCACGAACTAGTTTGCACAATATCGAATCTCTTGATATGAGGAGGGAACGTGAAGTTAAGTTGCTCAATGTGTTAGCAGGGATATTTCAGAAACAAGGCAGATCTGAAGAAGCTATTCAGACTTTTAGAGACGAAATCCTAATTGAAGAAGAAATTGGTGATAGTCGTGCCCTCGCTATCGCCTACAATCGCTTAGGCGGATTACTCCAGCAGCAGGGAAAATTAGAAGAAGCACAGCAAGCTTTTGAACGTCAGGTTGCGATCTCTGAAACCCTCAATGATCAAGCTTCTCTTTCGAGAGGCTTAAATCGTTTAGGCGGATTACTCCAGCAGCAGGGGAAATCAGAAGAAGCACAGCAAGCTTTTGAACGTCAAATTACAATCTCCGAAACCCTCAATGACCAATCTCAACTTTCGAGAGGCTTAAATTGTTTAGGCGGATTACTCCAGCAGCAGGGGAAATTAGAAGAAGCACAGCAAGCTTTTAAACGTCAGGTCGCGATCGCTGAGACTCTAAATGACCAAGCTTCTGTTGCCATCGGTTTAAACTGTTTAGGCGGATTACTTCAGCAGCAGGGGAAATTAGAAGAAGCACAGCAAGCTTTTGAACGAAGAATTGCAATTTCTGAAACGCTCAATGACCAAGCTTCTCTTGCCATTGGTTTAAATTGTTTAGGCGGATTACTCCAGCAGCAGGAGAAATTAGAAGAAGCACAGCAAGCTTTTGAACGAAGAATTGCAATTTCTGAAATGCTCAATGATCAAGCTTCTCTTGCCATTGGTTTAAATTGTTTAGGCGGATTGTTCCAGCAACAGGGGAAATTAGAAGAAGCACAGCA
>JBDNJN010000288.1:0-29527 GCA_041687725.1 Pseudanabaena sp. | reverse complement strand
TAGACCTCTTGCAGAACTGATTTCATGGTAGAATAATGGGTTTGGTTAATCTCAGCTATATCCAAGTCATAGTTGTAGATTGAGCCAATCAAACAGCAGAAAAGCCTAAATCAAGCCAACTCATAACTGTATCACGTTTTGAGTTCTGCAAGAGGTCTATTTAATCAGCAAGGGCAAAACATTAGGCGATATTGTCAGTCCAATTGTCGATGAGGCGGACTGGGAATGTCTAAAATAATCGCCACTGTTCTAGAATATGGCGCAAAACTCGCCAGCGTTGACACCCTATTCTCTAAATATCCTGAACTAGAAAACCATCTCATGTAAAGAATACGAAGAATTAAGAGGGTAGCGATCGCACTGGAATTTGGTTAGCACTGAGATAATCTTTAATCTCAGCGATCGTTAATTCTCCATAATGCAACAACGAAGCCAGCAAAGCCGCCTCCGCTCTGCCTTCAGTCACTGCTTGCAAAATATGTTCGCAATTACCCGCACCACCCGATGCAATCACAGGAACTTCCACTAGATCGGCAACTTGACGAGTAAGCTCAAGGTCATAACCTGCTTTTGTGCCATCTGCATCCATACTCGTGAGCAAAATCTCACCAGCGCCACGCTTAACGACTTCCTGCGCCCACCAGAGAGCATCAATGCCCGTATTCTCGCGCCCACCACGCACATATACATCCCAGCCAAAATTATCAGGATCTTTCCTGCGTCTGGCATCGATCGCCACAACAATGCACTGATTACCAAAGCGATCGCTACTGCGATTAATTAAGTCAGGATCGCTCACTGCCGCCGAATTGATGCTGACCTTATCTGCACCTGCCCGTAAAAGCTCACGAATATTGTCCAAATTGCGGATGCCGCCGCCGACGGTGAGGGGAATAAATACTTGCTCAGCAGTGCGATAGACCACATCTAAAATGGTGCTGCGATCTTCGTGAGTGGCGGTGATGTCTAGAAATACCAGTTCATCCGCTCCTGCAAGGTTATAAGCCTGTGCTAGCTCAACGGGATCGCCAGCATCCTTAAGATCGACAAAGTTTATGCCTTTGACAACTCGACCTGCTTTCACATCTAGACAAGGCAAAATCCGTTTCGCTAGCATAATCGCTCTTCAACTTTTTCAAAATCATAGCAAGTCTGCATATCTTAACGTGTTTTATTGCTTTCCCTCAAAAAACAAGGGGCTTAAGCCCCTTGTCTGTTCTTCACTATTTTGCTTTCCCTCGAAAACAAGGGGCTTAAGCCCCTTGTCTGTTCTTCACTATTTTGCTTTCCCTCGAAAACAAGGGGCTTAAGCCCCTTGTCTATCCTTCACTATTTTGCTTTCCCTCAAAAAACAAGGGGCTTAAGCCCCTTGTCTATCCTTCACTATTTTGCGGTGAGTTCAGGAAAGACTAGCGGCTCGTTTAAAGTCTGGCTCATATTGCCAATAATCGCTTGCAAGTAAACGCGCAACTGCTGAAATTTGGTCACATTGGGCTGATATGTACCATCAGTTTCTAGCTCGAATAATCGACCAGCAAATAGTTCATGACTAAGGGTGGGATCTTCCAAAATTATTGCGCTTTCTGGTTCTTGCCAAGGGAATAAACCTTCAGGCAAATCGCCTTGCAAAATGCTCAAGATGCGATCGCGACACACTTTGATATTAATGCCGCGCATTTGTAATTGCTGAAGTAGTTGATTGGGATTAATTGATTGGGTGAGATTGAGGCGACAAATCTCTTGCAAGAGAAAGTAATCAGAATATTGCTGACGCGCCACATCTTGCAAATTAGGATAGAGGGGCGCGATCGCTAAACCATTGGCAACCGCAGAAGTCGCTAGGGGATCGATCTTGGCATTGGGTAGCTTTTGCGATAGCCAACGCGATAATAGGGGAATATGCATGGTGCTACCCAGCAGCAAAACTTGACTGACATCTTCACCGAGAATTCCTGCATTACTGAGAATCGTATTCAGTTCGCGATTGAGACGTTGGATAAATGGTTGCAAAATCAAGTTTTCCAGTTCACGGCGTAAAACTAGAAGCGGTTGTCCCATTAACTCTTCATTCCAACTATCCAAACCAACATCTTCCCCAAATGTGACTTTGACGCGATCGGCTAGTTCCAACATTTGTTGACCAAGATGAAAACTTAATAAATATTGCTGAAGGAGAATGCGTTGCTGTGGTGCAGAAGCGCCAATCTCTGGCAAGCTGAGATGATCAAAATTGCAGAGATGTCGGTTAGGATTGGTGATTAGCTGCCAATGGGGATAGAACAACTCTATAACAATATCTTGACTGATGCTAAGCCCTGCGTAGTCGAGACTGCGAATATGCAGCTTGGAGCGATCTTTAACATCGCTAAGTCCCTTTGTCAAACAGAGACTAGTTGTCACTGCCCCTGCATCGATTAACAGCGTGATTTCTTGAGAGATTTTCTGATCGTGTAGCAAAGATAAAACTGGGGCGATCGCCTGATCGACTGCCATCACCTGTTCGGCTTGGCTGACTAGCCCCGCCTTGAGAACTGCTTCACGGACATTGAGAATGTAAGTATCTGACCAGTTCGTAGGATAACCAAAAACAACGCCACTCAGCTTTAGTAGTAAAATCAAACCAACATCAGGAAGTTTGGGATGATTGGCGCGAGTTTGAATTTGTTCCAGTAGATTTTTGAGTGCGGCAATTAACCAACGTAAGCTTACTTGGTTGGGATCTGACCATTGGATGATTGGCTGCCATGTACTTACGCCGCGATAGGGTAAGCCCAGTTTGAGAAATTGCTTGAAATGGACAAGCGCCACTTCGTCATTTTCTAATCCAGTATTCTGCGATCGCTTGGTGAGAATCCGAATATCTTTCGTCATCGGATCATCGAGACTATGATCCGCATTCCAAACTATTTTGCATGGCATCTCATCAGCATCATCAAGATACAGAGGATATACTCTGCCAGTATCCGCATTGAGTAAACTCGCCCGAATCGCTGTACTACCAAAATCAATTCCTAAAACCCAATTATCATCAAGATTATAAACTTCCTTTTCGGGTGGAGGGGGAATCAGCGCCACGCTCCGTGATTCCAATACTAAGGAGTCAATATCAAAAACATTATCGTTAGTGTCACTGACTGGCGCTACTGATGACAGTCCAAGCTGCTCGCGGCGATCGTCAAGTAATGGTTCATTAAAATTAAATGAGTTCAAATCATTTAACAAATCATCCCATTGATTATCATCAACATCACTCTGAGACTTACTTTGATCATTATTTTGTGAATCCGCAAACTCATTCAGCAAGAAGTCTTCTTCCTCAGAGTCATTCTCTAAATCAATATTTGATATATTTACTAAAGAACTTGGCGGCGATATCTCCTCGATAATATCGGCAAAGTTATTCAGTTTGTTATATTCCAAAGAAGCAAAAAATTCATCTGCGGATAGTTCTGAAGCTTTAGAACTATCGTTTGGAGATTTGTTAGTAACTGACTGTACTGGATTAGATTGAAGCTGATCTAAGACCACGCTCCAATCGTCATCTTCGGTAATATTTGTATAGTGATTTTCGACAACTGTCGGTACTTCCTCGATCGCCATAAATCCAGTCGGTGCTATTGGATCGACTGGATTTATAGGCTCTGCTTTTGCGAAAATTTGTAAAATCGTATCTAATTCTTCTTCGATGGATTCCATCGACTCAGGAAAACCAATTTTAGAAGAGTTAATCGGTTCTTGTATTATCTCTGCACTGAGATCAAAACCATAGCCTTCTTCTTCTAATTCAGTGGTGCGATCACCACCAAATAACAATGTCTCAAGATCGTTCTCATAATCTAGATCATCTAGACTTAGCTCAGAATTAGTTTCTGTTCCCAGATTACTTAATTTTTGATTAGTTGCTTCGGGCGATCGCACAAACAATTCATTCAGTTCATCAGTATCAAAGGGAGTTGCTTGTGAATATCTAGCCGCATTCTCAGCAATTACTTCCGCAAAAATTGCATCATCCCTATCCTTAGATGATGCATTAAATGGAATAGCTAAATCTCTATTTAAAATCTCATCTTCTTCTTTTACATCAAATAAAGCATCAGGATTGTCGAAAATTTCAGGAATCTCGTTAGATACCGCCGTAAAAGGAGACAACTCCAAGTCAACGACATCCACCACAATTTCTGATTGTTCGTTGGTGCGATCGTTATTGGCAACATTTTTATCGCCTGTCTCTTGGGCTGAGACATCGATGATTGTGGGATAGACTTGTGACACTTCAGTTTCCCAATCGATTAAACGGTAGGGAGTATTGCGAATAAATTGGTCTATATTAGCGGAGATCGACGGATCAGAGACAGTTCCAGCATCAAGGCGCTTCAGATCGAAATTTAATTCATTAACTAATGAGTCTTCCCATTCTGAAAACTCATAATCATCTATATTTTTATTAGTAAGTAAAATTAGTGATTCGTCTGAATCAGCCGCTTGATCGCTAAGAGAATTATTAAAAGACTGCTCAATTCGGGATTCTATGGGCTTATCTTGAATATCTTCAGTTGTATCTAAATTTATTTCGGAAGGTGGAATAGGAGCAATTTGAGAGTGATTAAGGATTTCTCGCTCAGACATCAAATTATTGAGTATTAATGACTGAGGTTGCGTCTGAGTAGGCAATTTTGTCCTGTCAAGATCTTCATTATTCAGCCATAACAATAAATCCTCGTCGGCAGACACATTGAGTACATTTGTGGTCAAATTAGGTCGATTACTACTCTCTTCTAACCATTCCAAAAGTTCTAGATCGTCAATTGTCTCTCCAGACTCGCCGAATGCTTCTACAGGAAAATTTGATGCAAGCAACTCAAGATTGTTACTTTCTTCTGCGCTATTTTGGATCTCAGTTAGTGGCACATCAAATCTTTCAATTATTTGGGTCGCCGACTCTACGTCAAAATCAGGGTTCAACTCACGAGCCGCGATCGCATTTTGAGGATCGAGAATAATACTTGTATCGAAGTCTGCTAGATCAAGCAAAGACTCTTGCTGTATTTTCTCTACAATTGACTCTTCAAACAGAGTGTCAGAAGATGCACCTAATATACTTTCTAGTTCATCAATTTCTGAATTGATCAATTCTTCGGTGCTACTGACATCAGCATTATCTACAGCACTTTTAGCATAATCTTCTAGATCTGACGCCAATAACTCTGATGTCAAGAACTCATCACCATACTCATCACTATTGATTTCTACTTTTGAAGGACTGGTCACAACTTCAAGAGTCTCAACCTTAATAGTTGATGATTCAAGTGGCTCAATAAGTGGCTCGGCGATCGCTTCACCAAACTTATCACCAGCTAATAAAGCATTAATCAGATTTTCATCAGCAGGTTCGGTAAAAGTTTCGAGATATCGGCGGGGGATATCGTCTGGTAATTCAGGCAGTATGTTGGTAGAAGCCACCTCACCTGCGCTTGACGACTGTTGCTCAGCAATCCGATCAATTAAGTTGCTAATCAAGGCTTCACCCTTCTGCTCAAGGGTTTCCATATAACCAAGCTTGGTTGAGATCGAGTTCTGATAGCCCTGAATTTCCTGCTCTAGCGATCGAAATGTGGCATTAAACATTTGATCTAGATGCAGCAAAAAGCGATCGGTTTGCTCTTGAACCTTGTTCGCTAATTCTTCTTGTGGTGCTTCTACGACTGGGTTAGCTGTAGAAATTGCAGATAGATTAGCTAAATTATCTTGTAGAGTTTGGGCGACGGTCTGACTGACGCTATCGGCAGTTACTGCCATAGTCTGCTGCATGGTTTGGTGCAATGAGTCAGAAATCTGATCGCGCACATAGTTGTCAACTGATCGAAGCGAGCGATCCAATGCCTCCTGCTGCGTAGTTTGAAATTCTTGAAACTGTTGCATCCAAGTCGAGCGGTCAGATTCTAGCTGCGAAATTTCCGCATTTAACTTTTGTTTTTGCTGATTTAAACTAACTAATTCTTGACTTATTTGCGATCGCTGCTGAGATTCGACAATTTTATTTAAACTCGCCGAAATTTCGCTCACCATTAACGCTCTTTCTACGGCGAGAGTTTGGCTAACTACTTGTTGCACTGATTTCTGGACTGATTCTTTGACAACTTGTTGCAATGTCTGTTGAATCGCTTGCTGGAGCGAAGCAATCATGCGATCGTTAACAAATGTAGAATTAGGCTCAGGTGTACCATTCGTCATTGGGCTAGTCTCCTTGGTCAAGCTAGATTCAGCGCCAAATAAGTCGCTAACTATTGGGCTAACTAATGGGGGTGGCAATATCTCTAGTTTATCTGTTTTAAATTGCCCTGTCCTCATTTCTTTGTTGTTTGCTTCCTTGATATCGGTATTTTGATAAATTTGTCCTTTTAGGCGCGTCACTAAAGCTTGATATTGCTGCTCTAAATTACTCACATAGGAGTCATCAGTTAAGCCTTCGAGATGCGATCGCATCTGTTTTAGCTGCTCCCTTTGGTGCATAGTGTCTGGCGATGCATTCCTTGATACCGATCTCACTGGGCGGCTCAGCAATGTATTGATTTCATCGATTAAACTATCAATCAGAACTTTTGACATAGCGCCCCCTAGAAGACCTCTATAACGACAACAAATAATTTGCACATAATTAAGTTAGTAAATAGCACATAAACAAGCTACATTAATGCGCTAAACTTTAAAGCCAAATTTGTTAGCAGACAATAGCACAAATTTCCCCAGTTTTTTGCCAATACGCTAATGATTTTCTAACAATTTATTTATGAGTTCCTAGAGAAAATGACTATAAAAAATTATTCGCGGGTTTCCCATTTGTTTTCGATCGCTCAGTCATTTCGGAGATTAAGCAAATATTTACTTGGTTCCGCGATCGCGACTTTATCAACTTTAGCGATCGCGGGTGGTGCAGTGGCGGAGCGTCGTGAAGTCGATATTCGCTTACTAGTCAACCAAGATGAGGGTTTTACAGTGATGACTCGTAAGGCGGAGATACTAGCGCGATCGGCGGCCCAACGTACATTTGATCGGGATGTTCTTGTCTCGGATGTATCGGTAAAAGTCACTGCTCAAAACCTAAACCAAGATCGAGCGGCAATTATCTTGCAATTAATTGTTTCACGCCGCGAATGGTCAAGTCGCCCCGATCCCAAACTATGGGTAACCTATTTCCCCATGGCAAAAACATTAATAGGCATCAAATAAACAACAAAAAAGGGGGCGCATTGCGCCCCCTTTTTTGTATTTATTTTTAGAACGAGAATACAGTTCTTAAAGTACCAACGAAGATGGTGCTTCCAGATGTGTTGTTAGGATTGAAGATAAACTGAACATCAGGAGTAATACGGATGTTGCTGGTGACTGGGAAGTTGTAGAAGGCTTCCAAGTTGGTTTGAGTTGCGTTGCCAACATTACCATCGATGAAAGGCTGACCAACAGCAATTGCCGCCATTGCTCCTTCCTTGAATAAGTCAGGGAATGCAATACCTGCCATCCAAGTTTGAGGGCTTAGATTACGTGCTGTGGTTGTGTTGCCATTACGGAATAGCCCACCTGTATAGCTAGTAGAGGTAACAGCATTAGCACCACGGTTATCGATTGTTCCGACTCCATAGCGACCAAATACAGCAAGGCTCTTAGCAAACTTCCACTCAACGTTCACACCAGCAGCATTAATGTTGGAGTTGTTTACCGCACCGTTAGTGTATTGAAACTTGATTGCAAAAGGCTTGTCGCCAGCAGCATTCTTAGGAGCAAATTCCAACTCACCAGTTGCTTGATAAGCATCACCAAATAGACCACCGTTAGTATTGGTGGCAACAGTAGTTGTAGGGCTGCTAGCATTACCCGCTAGATACAGACCACGAACTGTGAAAGCACTCTTACCCAGATTCCAGTCAAAGGCTGCACCTGCACCACCAGTTGGACCATTAACCAGAATCATCAGAGGATTGTTGATGAAGAAGGTAGAAGCGAAATCAACGGCTTCGTTGTTAGCGTAGCTGTTGACATCAATGTGGTCGTAAGCGTGCATTACAGGACCAATAGAGACGCGAGCATCACCGAGATCGAAGTCGTAACGCAATTTAGCGAGGGTGAAGGTAGAAGGTAAGCCTGTGTAGTCTTGACCGTAGGTTTGGAACCCGATATTGCTACTAACACCCGCAGTACCAGTAGTTGCACCAGCACCAAAAACACCAGGAATATTATTTGTTCCACCGTTACCAACTTCTAGTCTGGTCTTCAACAGGTCGCTGCCTGAGAAGCTGGTGTTGAGGTCTAAACGAACTCGGCTAGATACGAAGACATTGGTGCTGCTAGGAGTACCAGGATTACCACTAGCGCCCTGCACGGACATGATTGCTTCGCCAGAAAGCTTGGTGGTGGTGGAGAACTGTTGAGCTTCGAGCTTAGCAGTCTTAGCATCGAGCGCATCAACACGACCACGAAGGGTGGCGAGTTCAGCCGCAAATTCTTCTTGAAGCTTTTGTAGGGTGGCGAGATCCTCGGTGCTGACTTTATCAGCTAGCCCTGCGGAAATGATTTCGTTGATCTTGTCCAAACAAGCATTCAAACCAGCCGCAAACTCAAAGCGGGTAGTTGCTTGTTTGCCACGGAAAGTGCGATCAGGGTAGCCAGCGATGCAACCGTAACGCTCTACCAGGGATTGCAATGCGGTGAAAGCCCAATCGGTTGGCTTAACATCGCTAAGTTGAGATACTGAAGTCACATTTTGAGCAACTGCGTCGCTCTTCATGGCTTGGCTCATTTGAGAAACAGTTGTAGCGGTTTCTGCAAGTGCAGGGCTTGCGGCGATCGCGCCAACAATACCCAATAGACCTAGACTTCCAACCAAATTCAAGGATACTTTTTTCATTTTTGCACTCCTCACGAGAGTAAATTTTGAGGTTGATGTATTAATCTATGCACTCTAATGCTGCTAGTTTAGGTACATACATCTTAATTGTTATTATATCCTAGCATACTTAGGTCTAAGCATTTGATCGTTCGATCGGGCTATCTTTAAGAATGTACTATTTATATATAGTCTTTGAAGATTAGGCGATCATTAATATTGATACTCTAACACTTTAACATGAGTTTTTTATGCCTTCCCCCGATCAAAGCCCGACTTTAAGCAATATCGCTCAACAATTAGAAAGTGAGAACTCGCGCGATCGCCTCCGGGCCTTAGTTTCTTTACGGAACTTATCGCCCGACGAGGCTGTACCGTTAATTTTGAGAGTAATTGATGATGAGAATTTGCAGATTCGTTCGATGGCGGTATTTGCTTTGGGGCTAAAACATACGGAAGATTGCTTCCCTGTATTAGCAAGGATTCTCGAAACCGAGAACGATTATGGGATTCGCGCCGATGCGGCGGGTGCGATGGGCTATCTGCAAGATAATCGAGCCGTTGAGCCATTGTTAAGGGCGTTTTATGAAGATACCGAATGGCTAGTCCGCTTTAGCGCGGCGGTATCGTTGGGCAATTTAGGCGATGTGCGTGCCTATGATGCGCTAATTCAAGCATTAGATAGTCCTGAAACTATGCTGCATCAGGCAGCGATCGCCGCTTTAGGTGAGGTGGGAGATTTGCGCTGTGTTGATCAAATTTTGCGGTTTGCTCAGGATGAGGATTGGCTAACTAGACAAAGGTTGGCTGAGGCTTTAGGACATTTGAACTGCGATAAGAGCCTTTCGGCTTTGAACTATTTAGTTAAAGATGCTCATCCACAAGTATCGGCGGCGGCACGATATGCGATCGAGCGTCTGTCTAGCACTTAAAGCCATATTTTGCCTACGCTTCTCGTAAACTCAACTATCCCGATATTTAGTAGCATGACCATCGGGATCGATGCTCACCTATCTCCAGCGATCGCTATAACTTAGATTGCAAGTATGAAACTATACCTGGTCTCCTGTAGGGTGCGTTATCGGCAGCGTAACGCACCTTGATCTATTGAGCAGATCAGTGCGTTACGCTATCGCTAACACACCCTACGAAAGCAATTTTGGATTTCTCCGACAGGCTGCTAGCAGATTTCGATAGTCGAGTTGTAAATCTACATATTTTATCTGAGATTTCCAGTGTTCTATTTTCATCTGTTCAGACGTAATACGGCTCATACAGTAACAACAAATATGGGGAGCATCTCACTTATGCCATAAGTAATTATACTCATGGCTAAAAAATCTTAAATAGCAATGCTCCCTAAAAAATATAGTAATCCAATAAAAAAGCGAAACAACGATATAAGGCGCTGAAATGGCGAGATTTGCTCGTAAGTATTTATACTCATTGCATAACTGAGATGCTCCCAGTTAAAGGAGATGGGAGAAAAGGCGATCGCTTAAACTAAGATCTAGGTCTGGTGAGTCTTCCAAATAGAACTTAGCAAAAATTTATCGAATATTACATAATGACAAAACCTCTAAAACCTTTATTAATTGTTGGCAGTGATACGGGCGTGGGTAAGACAGTCTTAACGGCGGCGATCGCTGCTTATTGGTTAACCTATCGCGATCCATCCCCAAATACACCGAGTACATCCCTTGGAATTTATAAACCGTTGCAATCGGGAGCAGGCGATCGCGAGTTTTATCAGCAGACTTTTTTACTTTCGCAAACCCTTGCCGAAATTACACCTTTATATTTTGAAACACCGATCGCCCCAGCGATCGCGGCATACAAAGAAGGGAAAACAATTGATTTAGGGCTGATTTGGCAACAGTTTCTGAAATTGCAACAACAAAAGGAATGTTTACTAGTTGAATCTATGGGGGGCTTGGGTTCACCGATTACCGATGAATATATCGTGGCGGATTTGGCGCGGGATTGGCATCTAGATACAATTTTGGTTGTGCCTGTGCGCTTAGGATCAATCTCTCAGGCGATCGCCAATGTCGCTTTGGCGAATATGCAAAAAGTAAAGCTAAGGGGAATTGTCCTGAGTTGTTCTCAAGTTCATACGCCTGAAGAAATCGAGGAACTCGCACCCCCGCAAATGATTTCGCGACTAGCATCGATTCCTGTATTAGGAATTTTGCCCTATGTCAAAGATTTGAGCGATATTTCGCAACTTGCCCATGCTGCTTCAGAGTTAGACATAGAGAGAATCCTGATTTAGTGAAATAGCCTTGTGTAGCGAGGCTATTTCACTAATGATATAAAGAACCCATGGACAAATTTATCCCAATCGCTTTTCTTAAGCAAATTCCTAGCGATCGCCAAGATCGTGGTGGGATTGTAGCGACTTTGGGCGATCGCGTAGTTGCGTTGGGACGTGATCCTAGTTGTGAAATTGCGATCAATATTAATATCTATGGCTCAGTGTCCCGCCACCATGCTGAAATCCGTCCAATCTTGGCTAGGCAAAAGTTTGAGGGTTGGGAAATTTGCGATCTTGATAGCGCCAATGGCACATTTATTAACGATCGCCGCTTGTATAGTTGCTATCCTCTCAAAGATGGCGATCGCATTCAATTAACTAAAGATGGCCCCCAATTTATATTTGAGCTAGAGTCTAGTCCTGTCACAACTTTAAAAACTGATGACAATTTGCGACCGCGATCGCAGATTACCAGCATCACCCTCACAAAGCTATTACCAATTTTCTCCACAGGCAACGATCTTTGGAAGCAAACTTATTTCTTTTCAGGAATTGCCACTGTGGGATTTGTGGTGATGATGTTTGCTTTTTTGGGGCAACCGCAGCTATTTAACCTCACGATTTCCGTATACATCAGCCTTGCCGCCTATTATTTTGTCTATCAACTATGTGGCAAAGCTAAACCTTGGTGGGTAATTTTAGGAGCGGCGCTATTCACGGCACTGATACTCAGAAGTCCGCTCTTGCAAGTATTTATTTGGTTCTTTTACAAGGTTTTACCAGGAACTGCACCAACAGGTCAGGTCAGTTTTGTGAGTGTTTTGATTGCCATGTTTTTTGGCGCAGGTCTGATGGAGGAGCTAATCAAAGCTTTACCAGTTTTTGCGCTCTGGTTTATGGGCTTAAATTTTGGTAAAAAATGGCGATCGCACATTGGCATCAGTGAGCCATTGGATGGAATTTTGATCGGTGCGGCCTCGGCAGTTGGGTTCACGCTGACCGAAACTTTGGGGCTATATGTACCAAGCATGATCCAAAGTATCACTAGTCAAGCTGGAAGTGCAGAAATAGCTGAGCTTACAGGATTGCAGTTATTGATTCCCCGTGTACTTGGCTCGGTGGCGGGACATATGGCTTATAGCGGTTATTTTGGCTATTTCATCGGATTGAGTATTCTCAAACCTTCTTTACGTTGGCAAATTCTCACGATTGGCTATCTCAGTTCGGCGCTACTGCACGCGCTTTGGAATACGAGTGCATTGGTGAGTTTTTGGCTATTGGCAATAGTGGGCGGTATTTCCTATGCATTTTTAGTAGCAGCAATTTTAAAAGCGCATAGTTTCTCCCCGAAAATTTAAAAAGCTTTGACGCACGCGCAGCGTGCGCCAAAGCTCTTTGTTACAAGCGATATTGTCGATACACATTACTGGCGGCGCGATGTAAGAGCGAATGGCGGTAGACCAGCGATCGCATGTCTTCGCAATAACCACCACCGATCACACAGGCGACAGGAAAACCTTGAGAGGCACAGGTACTCAATACCTGCATATCCCGCCGATATATCCCTGCATCGGTGAGGGCTAACTTCCCTAAGCGATCGCCGATATGCGGATCGACACCTGCATCATAAAGAACCAGATCGGGCTTAATTTCGCTGAGCAAATCAGGTAAATGGGCGGCGAGGGTGCGTAAATATTCATCATCTTCCATCCCTTCTGCCAAAGGGACATCGCGATCGCTGATTTGTTTGATAGAAGGAAAGTTGATTTGGCAATGCATCGAGAAAGTGAACACATTTGGCTGATTCTGAAAAATTAGAGCCGTACCATCACCTTGATGTACATCCAAATCGACAATCAACACTTTTTTGATTAAACCTTCTCTTAACAGAACTCGCGCCGCGATCGCCAGATCGTTAAATATACAAAAGCCTGAACCATAACTAGGAAAAGCATGATGGGTTCCGCCTGCGGTATTACAAGCTAAGCCATGAGCTAGCGCCAATCTTGCGGTTAGCAATGTGCCGCCCACTGCAATTCTGGTGCGATAGGCGAGTTCTGGACTCCAAGGTAATCCGATGCGGCGCTGGGCTTTCGGATCGAGACTACCCTGCCAATATGCGTCAATATATTCGCGATCGTGGACTAGAGCGATCGCCTCTAAATCTGGCAACTCAGGGCTGAAAAATTGCTCTGGTCGCGCCACTCCATCCGCTAGCAGCATCTCGTACAGCAAGCGAAATTTTCCCATCGGAAAACGATTGGTATTCGCAATCGGCGCGACATAATTTGGATGATAGGCGATCGGTAAGTCCATAGGTTTCTAGAAGCGACAAGCTTCCTTCAACCATGTTGTTTGCTCATCTGTAAGCATCGGTGACAACTTCTCCACAACCGTGACATAGTATTTTTCTAGCCATGCGATTTGTTGAGGATTAAGCTTTTGGCGATCGATCAGCTTCTTGTCAAAAGGAATATAGGTCAGTGATTCAAATTCGTACCAAGGTACAGAATTTGGAATAGATTCTGCAACTTGTTTCACAAAATAAAGATTTTCCAAACGAATACCACCCCATTTCGGTTGATAGTAGCCTGGTTCGATGCTGTTGATTGTACCAAGATCGAGGGATTGATTGACGCGCTTGCTGATACCATTTGGTCCTTCATGGACATTCAGAAACACGCCAACACCATGCCCTGTCCCATGTCCATAATCAAGCCCACTTTGCCATAACGAAGAACGCGCAATTCCATCGATTTGACTGCCCGTAGTTCCTTTGGGAAACCTTTGCATCGCGCAATTAATATGCGATTTGAGAACCTCTGTATAGCGATCGCATTGTTCGTCAGTGGGCGTGCCAATGCTAATAGAGCGCGTGTCGTCGGTCGTGCCGCCATAAAACTGTGAACCAGAATCTAATAGCAGCAACTCACCATTTAGTAATTTACAATCAGGATTAGGATTGCTGTAATGCACAATCGAGCCATTCGCACCAGCACCTGCAATCGTCGGAAAACTGAGATCGTAAAATCCTTCCTGTTGCTTGTACAAACCTTCAATCTTATTCGCAACATCCTTTTCGCTAATAGAATGACCAGCCTCAATTTGTGCTTCTATCCATTGGAGAGTAAGGGTTTTTGCCCAGCTAGCTTTAAGGTTTGCTTGCTGCATCTGCGCGATTTCCACAGCATTTTTGTGCGCCTTAAAAGTCTCGACAGGATGTTCGGCTTCAACAATTTTTGCCCCGACTTCCTTTAGTTGTAGATATGTCCCATACGTTGTTTGCGCGATCGCCATCAGCACTCGCTGACTATCGCCAACCAGCGATCGCAATGTGGGAATATACTGCTCATAGTCAAGAATTTGCACTTGTCCAACCAGAGATTGCTTAACTGTTTCATCAATGCGGGATATATTTGTAAATAGATACGCATCGGTTTTAGTTACGATCGCATAACTAATAAACACAGGATTACATTCGACATCACGACCGCGCAAATTGTAGAGCCATGCAATCTGATCGAGCTTAGTCACAGGCAAAACTGCGGTTTTCTTTTTGTCCATTGCTTTACGGACGCGCTCTAGTTTTTTGGCTAAGCTCTCGCCAGTAATCGAGTCAGGAAGCGCGATCACTGGTTGATCGCCAAAAGGAGGTATGGATTCGATTTTGGCAAAAGGAATTTGCGATCGCACGGTGTCCACCAAATTCTCCAACACAGGTACAATTTCTACGCCACTGTTACTCAAGCGTTCAGAAAAGCGGCGATATTGAGCGACAGTAATCGTGAATGGATCGATGCCTAATCGCAAAGTCTGCGATCGCGCTGCTGCCTTTTGACCAAGTTCTTCAAGAATTTCTTCCACAGTTTGATGATCTTCTAATCCCACCTTGCAGACTTTTTGCAGTTTCTCATCCACTTGCATATCCGCCTGTTCGTAATAGCGCGAATCCACAAATACCCAAGCCCGATCCGTGCCGATTAAAAAATCACCTGCGGAGCCTGTAAATCCACTAATCCATTGGCGACGTTGTTTGGCTTCGGGCAAATATTCATTCAAATGCTCATCGGCTGAAGGCACAAAATAGGCATCTAGTTTATGTTTAGTAAGCTGCGATCGCAGTGCTGCAAATTTCTGAGCAGTTCCGATTAATTGAGGATCTTGATTAAATGACTCGATGGGCAAAGATTGCAATAAAACCATGAAGTTATATATCTGTAAAAGTGGGGCTATAAAAATTCTAGCCTATAGCCAAATAACAAATTGTGAACAAACGAACCGCAATACTTTTGTAAAAGCCTCGCTTCGCGAGGCTTTTACAAAAAATCTGGGTTTGGTTTCATTGAAAAGCGCTGCAAAGAATTAGTCTATATAAGAGCCACGATATTTCATTCTCTCTTTGGGCTTGGCTGATTTTTGAGGGTTTTTTTCAGTTGAGAAGGAATCGGTCAAATCTAAAGAAGATTTATTTCCACTATTCGCAATACTTACACCGCGATATTTGATGGCAGGCTGAGAGCTAGGATCATTTTTTTCTTTGCTATTAATTTTGTTGTTAATGAGAATCGTCAAGTCTTCTGGTTTATATCGAGTGCCTCTGTATAGCATCGTCCCCTCAATATCTTGGTCAGCGATCGCATTCAGTTCATCTTCACTGAGAGCCGAACTACTAGATTTTGATGAGTTATCGAGATTTCGTGGTGATGGCGGTGTATAGAGTTTACTCAAAACTTTAAAACAAAAGTAGGGTAGTCCCGCCGCGATCGCTAAAATCACTAGGAGCGAATCTATATTTGTGATTGCATTGGTAATGATATCCACCTGTTCTGTAGAAGCCCATACCGAAATCGCCGAGTAGACTGCAACAGCAGCAGCAACTTGTAAAGTGCGATAAACAAAGGATTTTTTCATGAGCCAGAAGGCACAACTGCCCTGAGTTAAATTTGCTTGATTTTCAGCGATATCTTAGGAGTAGGGACAATTCATGAATTGTCCCTACTCCTAAGATATCGCTTATTAATAATGTAGATCGCTATGTTCGCTACGATCTTTATTATAGAGATTGCCAATTTTTGGGCTAAGATGATCCCCGCACAGGTCAGCGTGCCTAAGTATATAAATGTCGTAATTTGGCAACCACAATGACGGAATGGATTAAAAATACAATGGAATCCCTGGGTTATGTGGGGATTGGGCTACTGATGTTTTTGGAAAATCTATTTCCGCCGATTCCTTCAGAATTAATCATGCCCCTCGCAGGATACACGGCAAGTGGGCCAGATCCAAAAATTCAAGTAATTCCTGCAATTGTGGTCGGTGTGATTGGGACGATCGTGGGCGCAATCCCTTGGTACTATGCGGGGTTACTGTTAGGGCAGGAACGCTTGCGGGTATTAGCAGGGCGTTATGGGAAGTGGATCGGTGTTTCTGAAGACGATCTTGATAAATCAGTAACGTGGTTTCAAAAACATGGCGTAAAGGCGGTGCTATTTGGGCGGATGGTGCCTGGTATTCGCACTTTGATTTCGATTCCCGCAGGTATTGGTAAAATGCCTCTGATTCCTTTCTTTATCTATTCGACAATTGGCACAATTGGCTGGATAACTTTATTGACCTATGCAGGTTATTTTTTAGGTGAAAATTACGATTTAGTCGAAAAAAATATTGATGTAATCAGTAAGGTTGTTGTTTTTGGCGTTCTGATTGCGATCGCTGCTTTTATTGGCTATCGTCTATGGAAGCGATCGCGCAAATGACATAAAAGAAACCCAAAAAGCTGTAGCGCACGCTGCGCGTGCGCTACAGCTTTTTGGGTTTTGGATTTCTTTTTTTATCTTAAAAATTTCATGGATAAGCTCACACTTTTTCCAACCGAAGATGGATCGGTCACTTTTTGGTCAGAGACATTTCAAGAAACATTTCATAGCGCTCACGGCGCAAAGCTCGAAGCCGAAGCAAAATTTGTCATTCCTGCCAAAATTGCCGAAAAAGCCAGAAACCAAACTCAACTCAACATCCTCGACGTTTGCTATGGCTTAGGTTACAACAGCGCCGCCGCGATCGCCGCCGTTTCGGAAATACAAGATTGCCCCGCGCATCTGCATATCATCGCCCTCGAAAATAATTTAGAAGTCCCACAAAAGGCGATCGCCTCAGAATTAGTTAACATCTGGCAACCTGCGATCGCCCAAATACTAGCAACCGCAGCCGCAACCCAAATTGTCGAAACCAAAAATCTAACCCTCCAACTCCTAATTGGTGACGCAAGGCAAACCATTAACCAAGTCCCGACCAAATGGGCTGATGCCATCTTTCTCGATCCCTTTTCACCGCCCCACTGTCCCCAACTCTGGACAATCGAATTTATCCAGCTTTTAGCCAATTGCCTCAAGACTGACGGCTACCTCGTCACTTACTCCTCATCCGCCGCCGTCCGCGCCGCCATGATTAGCGCAGGATTACAAATTGGCGCGATCGCCCCCATCGGACGCAAATCCCCCAGCACGATCTCCGCCTTTGCTCCCACACCATTACCACCGATCTCCGAAACCGAAGCCGCTTTTTTAAAAACTCGTGGGGCTATTCCCTATCGCGATCGCACCCTTTCAGCCACAGCCGCCGAAATTATCACCAACCGCCAAGCCGAACAAAACAACAGCAAACTCCCCCCAAGTTCTAGTCTTCGCAAAAAAATTAGTTAGCGCAGGCATCCTGCCTGCCAAGTTCTCGCCATATCTAAACTTTTTTTACAAAAAACATAGACATTAGATCATTCATGCTCTAACATAGATGATCGCGACTTTTTTGGCATTCCTCATGAACGCTTCTGAAATCATCCGCTCAATTGAAGCGGAATACATCAAAACAGATCTCCCGACAATTTATGTTGGAGATACTGTCAAAGTTGGAGTTAGGATCAAAGAGGGCGGCAAAGAACGTACTCAGCCATACGAAGGCGTGATCATTGCAAGACGTGGTTCTAGCGTTAACACCGTTATTACCGTCCGTCGCGTGTTTCAAGGAATTGGAGTTGAGCGAGCCTTCTTGCTACATTCTCCCCAAATTGAAAGCATCAAAGTGATCCGTCGTGGTAAAGTGCGTCGTGCTAAGCTCTACTATTTACGTGACCTTGTTGGTAAAGCAACTCGTCTTAAACAACGATTTGATCGACCACTATAGAGCGATCTATGGTTATACTAAGTATCAAATACTATTCTGATATAGCAATTGATACAGTAGATATAACTGGTTGCGTAAACGAATCGTGTTTTCACTACGTGCGTCCTTAGTTCAGTTGGTAGAACGCAGGTCTCCAAAACCTGATGCCGCGGGTTCGAGTCCCCCAGGGCGCGCTTCACCATTTTCACAAGCTCAAAATTGTTTGAGTTTGCTCAAGATTGTACTTAAACACATCGCATTTACAAAGATTGTAAAGGGATTTCAAGAGTTGCCGCTATGACGAAAAACGAACTGAAAGAGCAACCAAAAGAAGCGCCAAAAACCGAATCAGATGTAACGTCTGGTCAGTCTGGTGTATTTAAGCTTTTTGCAGAATCCAAAGCCGAATTTGGCAAGATTGTTTGGCCTACCCGCCAACAACTTATTAGTGAATCTGCATCTGTTCTTTTGATGATCGTTGCAGTTGCAACCTTTGTTTATCTAATTGATGCTTTGTTTAAGGCGATCGCATTGCAGGTGTTTCAATAATGTTTACCGAAGACATCGACCATTCATCTAGTATCCATGAAGAATCAGGCGTAATATTTCAATGGTATGCCGTCCAAATTGCTTCTGGCTGCGAAAAAAAGGTCAAGTCGAGCCTAGAGCAACGCATCAAAACTCTTGATGTTGAAGATAGGATCAAGCAAATTGAAATTCCGCAAACACCGACCGTCAAACTTAGAAAAGATGGTAGTCGGCTTGCATCAGAGGAAAAGATTTTCCCTGGATATGTTCTGATCCAGATCAAAACAATCAGAAGTGAAGCTGGTCATCTAGAAGTTGATGATGATGCATGGCTTGCTGTCAAAAGCACCCCCCACGTAATCAACTTCGTTGGCACAGAACAAAAACGTCACTATGGTCGTGGTCGTGGACATGTTAAGCCTCGTCCTCTGACTGAAAAAGAAGTCGAAAGAATCTTCCGTGTCGTAGTCGAGCAAGAGCCAGTTCTCAAAATTGACATGGCTCAAGGCGACAAAATTAAAGTGCTTACGGGACCTTTCAAAGACTTTGAAGGGGAAGTGGTAGAAGTTAGCCCAGAGCGCAGTAAACTCAAGGCACTTCTCTCAATCTTTGGTAGAGACACACCTGTTGAATTAGAGTTCAATCAGGTACAAAAGCAAAATTAACGCAAAACTGGTTCATTCAAACGCAGGTTTGTAGATTTTTTGACGGCTATATTTGCTAAATAAGAAAGTGGCTAAATAAGAAAATGGCTAAAAAAGTTACAGCAATTATTAAGCTAGCGCTGAATGCTGGTAAGGCTAGCCCAACTCCACCAGTTGGTCCCGCTTTGGGTCAGCATGGTGTAAACATCATGATGTTTTGTAAGGAATATAACGCCCGTACTGCCGATCAAGCAGGCATGGTCATTCCTGTCGAAATATCTGTATATGAAGATAGAAGTTTTACCTTCATTCTCAAAACACCTCCAGCATCAGTTCTGATTCAAAAAGCGGCTGGCATTACCTCTGGCTCGGCTGAACCTAACCGTAAAAAAGTTGGTTCGATTACCAGAGATCAACTTCGTCAGATTGCTGAGACGAAGATGCCTGATATCAATGCAAATGATATCGATGCAGCGATGAAGATTATTGAAGGCACGGCAAAGAATATGGGCGTTACTATTAACGCTTAGTTTTTTAGCTACAGTCTTTACGATCAATAAATTTACATAAAATTTTAGTTGGGGGAGGAAATTAAGTTTTCCGATCGCACCCCTTAGGAAAAATCATGGCAAAGAAAATATCAAAGCGTTTTAAGGAAGCTCTGAGCAAGGTTGAAGAGCGTCCTTACGCACCAATTGAAGCCTTGGAACTACTAAAAGCAACTGCAACCGCTAAGTTTGCCGAGTCAGTCGAAGCCCATGTCAGACTAGGAATCGATCCTAAGTATGCTGACCAACAGTTGCGGACAACGGTAACCTTGCCTAAAGGTACTGGTCAAACCATCCGCGTAGCTGTCATTGCTCGTGGTGAAAAAGTTGCTGAAGCCGCCGCCGCAGGTGCAGACATCTCTGGTTCTGAAGAACTCATTGATGAAATCATTAAGGGACGCATGGATTTTGACTTGCTGATCTCGACACCTGACATGATGCCTCAAGTTGCCAAGCTCGGTAAATTGCTTGGTCCTAGAGGCTTAATGCCTTCGCCTAAAGGTGGTACAGTAACTACTGATTTGGCTGGTGCAATTAATGAGTTCAAATCTGGTAAGCTAGAATTTCGTGCTGATCGCACGGGTATTGTTCACATCCTGTTCGGCAAGGCTACATTCTCTGCCGACGATTTGCTAGTAAACCTGAAAGCCTTGCAAGAAACGATCGATCGCAATCGCCCTTCTGGTGCAAAGGGTCGCTACTGGCGTTCAGTTTATGTATCCGCGACGATGGGACCTGCGATCGAAGTTGATATTTCGGCTTTGCGCGATCTCAAGTTTGCCGACGCATAATTAAAGCCTTTCAAAGTCATTGATTTATGAAATGCTTACTCAAAACGTAAGCATTTCACGGAAGAAATAAAAGCTAAGTCTAATTGTTGTAATAAGCCTAGAAAGAAATTTCAACAACTGAATATCTCCATAGACAGCAGGTGCTAATAGCTTAATTTCCTGACGAGGTGTTTTAAAAAAGATTCTTGAGTGAATCCTTTTTTAGCCTCTGTCTGTGAAAAGATGAGGCTTTTTTAATATCTCTATTTAATGACTTTAAAGATCTACACAGCTAATTTGATGGGGCGATGTTCCATGAGATTAGTCCCAAATATAAGGAGGTGAAAACCATATGGGTAAGACCCTAGACCAGAAAAAAGTTTTAGTCGGCGAAATGACCAAAGAGTTTGAAGGAACTCAGATGGTCATGATCATCGATTACTCAACTTTGTCAGTAGCTGAGATTACCAAGCTCCGCCGATCGCTCCGTCCAACAGGTACGGTGTGCAGAACCACCAAAAATACTTTGCTCAAGCAAGCAATTTCGCAGACCCCTGAATGGAAACCTCTTGAAGATTTCTTGACTGGTCCTTCGGCTTGCTTATTTGTCAAAGATGATATCGGTGGTGCGGTTAAGGCCTACCAAGCTTTCCAAAAGGAATCTAAGAAAACCGAACTTCGTGGCGGTGTCTTAGAGGGTCGCGCTTTGACTGCAAAAGACTTGCAGGCGATCGCCGACTTGCCTTCCAAGGAAGTACTCATCGCCCAAATTGCTGGTGCAATCAACTCGATCACCACAAAGATTGCGATCGGTATCAAAGAGGTTCCGCAATCTCTGGGCAGAGCTATCAAGGCTGTTTCCGAAAAAGAAGCGGCTTAAGGCAATTACGAATTGCGAATTACTACCAATCACTAACTAATTAACTAAAGAGAAAAACTATGTCTACAAAAATCGACAGCATTATTGAAGAACTAAAGTCTTTGAGCCTTCTTGAAGCTTCGGAATTGGTCAAAGCGATCGAAGAAACCTTTGGCGTTTCGGCTGCTGCTCCTGTTGGTGGCATGATGATGGCTGCGGCTGGTGGTGCTGCTGCGGTTGAAGAAGTCGAAGAAAAGACCGCTTTTGACTTGGTACTTGACGAAGTTCCTGCTGATAAGAAGATTGCTATCCTCAAGGTCGTGCGTGAAATCACTGGCTTGGGTCTGAAGGATGCTAAGGATCTAGTTGAATCTGCACCTAAGACTGTTAAGGAAGGCATGGCTAAGGCTGATGCTGAAGCGGCTCAGAAGCAAATCGCAGAAGCTGGCGGTAAGGCTTCCGTTAAATAGTTATTGGTATCACTTAGCATTTTTAACGATCCTGCTTTGCAATATCTTTAAAAATAATTATAAAGGCACGCATAGCGTGCCTTTATCGTTTTAGAATTATGCCGCGCTTAGCGCGGCATAATTGTTGTGTATTAGGTATTTTTTATGAACGATCCTCTATCAGAATTATTTGCCGTGATTGTTGATCGCCGCGAGCATCCGCAAGAAAGTTCTTATACTTGCAAATTATTTGCGGGTGGCGATAACAATATTTTAAAAAAAATTGGCGAAGAATCTGCCGAAGTCGTCATGGCTTGTAAAGATGATGATCCAGAGGCGATCGCCTCTGAAGTGGCGGATTTGTTTTATCACACACTTGTGGCGATCGCGCATCACCATGTCGATCTGCAATTGGTATACGACAAGCTGGCTCAGCGACGTTAAGGTCGCATTAAAAAATTTCACGTAGTTTTTTGTGCGATCGCCCGAAATACTTAGTTAATGCAGTAAGATTACCTATGAATTGATCAAAGGGTAGATTACTGTGGCATCTAATAGTGTAGAGCGTTCAGATTCGCTTGCAAGCAGTATTTTAAAAGGCACTCTCAAAGCAGTTGGTGGTACATTGCTGGGTTTCATCACGATCGGCGGTGCAGCCGTGGCTGGGGGACTAGTCGGGTTAGCCCTCAGTTTTCGAGACCTGCCAGATGTCAGAGTTTTGAAAGGCTATGTCCCAGTTGAAACTACTTATATTTACGACATCAATGGTGCTTTGATTGCGCGTTTGCATGGCGACGTTAACCGCGAAGTTGTTACGCTCGATCGCATTTCACCACATTTAAAGCGATCGGTTCTCGCCATGGAAGATGCCTACTTCTATACCCACAAAGGGATTGATCCCAGTGGTATTGGTCGAGCAATTTTAGCTAACTTTAGTGCGGGTGGCACTGTTGAAGGCGGATCAACTTTAACGCAACAATTAGTCAAAAATTTATTTTTATCGAACGAACGTAGCCTCAATCGCAAAGTCGCTGAAGCGGTTTTGGCGATGCGGGTCGAGCAGGTATTTACCAAGGAGCAAATCCTTGAGATGTACCTTAACCAAGTATTTTGGGGGAAAAATACTAATGGTGCCGAAACAGCCTCTCAAAACTATTTTGGTAAATCTGCGGCTGATTTGACCCTCGGCGAAGCTGCAATGTTAGCGGGTACTATTCAAGCGCCTTCGGCATTTAATCCTGTTGATAATTATCCAGAATCTAAGAAAAGACAAGGCTTGGTGCTAGATCGGCTGCTAGAACTAGGGTGGTCAACTCCTGCGGAAGTCAAAGCTGCCAAAGCCCAGAAAATTGTTATCCGTAAGCAAGGAATTTCTTACGAAGTTAGCCGTATTCCTTATGTATCGCAAGCGGTAACCGCAGAGTTAGAAGAAAAATTTGGTAGAGATGTTGTTTTACAAGGTGGATTGCGAGTCCAGACTACGATTGACTTGAAGTTGCAGCGCATTGCCGAAGAAGTAGCCGCAGAGGGGCATAAAGATTTAGTCGATCGCGGAGCCTATGCTGATCAATTAGCATTAGTTGCAGTCGATCCTCGCACAGGATTTGTTAAGGCTCTAGTGGGCGGTGTGGGCGACTTTGAGAAAAATCAATTTAACCGCGCCGTTCTCGCCAGACGACAATTGGGATCTTCGTTTAAGCCTTTTGTTTACTATGCCGCATTTGCTACGGGCAACTATACGCCTGACTCGGTGATTGATGATAGTCCGATGAATATTCCTGATGGCGATGAACCCTATATCCCTCGCAACTATGACAATAGGTTCTCAGGATCGATTACTATTCGTCAGGCGATCGCGGTTTCTCGGAACATTCCTGCAATCAAGTTAGGGATAGAAGTTGGCAATGAAAATGTCGTGGCGATTTGCCGCAAGTTGGGGATTATTAGCCCGATCAAACCTGTTATTTCGCTGCCCCTTGGCGCAGCCGATGTCACGCCGATGGAAGTGGCGGGAGCGTATGCTGTATTTGCCAGTGGTGGATATAAATCAAAAACGACGATGATCGCACGGGTGACCGATCGCAATGGCAATCTGATTCTGGACAATACGCCGAAGCCTGAGCTAATTCTCGATCCGATCGCTGTTTCTTATTTAACTGATACTTTGCGTGGAGTAGTTACCAACGGCACGGCAACTGAGGCGCAAATGAGTGATGGGCGACCTGTTGCTGGTAAGACAGGTACGACTTCAGATTTTCGGGATGCGTGGTTTGTCGGCTATGTGCCACAGCTATCCGTCGCAATTTGGATTGGCAATGATGATTATTCGCCAATGGCAAATGGGGTGACAGGTGGTGTGTATGTCGCTCCGATTTGGCGGAAGTTTATGGAGAGGGCTTTAGCGGGACAACCGATTGAGCAATTCCCAGTACCTTCTGAAATCTAAGAAAAAGAAGGTGGCAAAAAGAAAAACTAGGCTTAGTTGATTTGCCAGAACTTATCCTCGAATTATGGTGATATCTTTCCCTGCGGGGCTGGTTGCGATTTCGGTTGTGGTGCGATCGCTGATAGGTGGCAACCCAGAACGGCGATCAAATATCACCAACCAACCCGTATCTAAACTCAAGCCTGACAGATACTTGTCCAACTGCTCCAACCCTTCATGAAGCGGATCTTTCTTACCATCGCGCCATACCTTGAGTTCCATACCCAAAATCACACCCTGATATCTCAAACAGATATCCATCCGCCCCGAACCGATCGCATATTCTCTCTCTAGCGTCCCACCGCCATTAACGACACGATGTAAAAAAGCCATCATCACCAAGTGTGGTGCAATTTCGGGATAGGGCGTACTTTTGAACAATGGTTCGCCATGTTGTCGCCAGAATTTGAGAAATGCTTCTAATAGAAGATGGGGTAGAAATTCACCTGTAGCACTCAACCAAATTGGTTGAATCACGCCTAAAGAAGCCGTAGTGACATAAGTTAGAGATCTAGGCAAGACTTCTTGATAGATGGGATTTGCAATTTCCAATCCTCTTTCTGGAGTTTGACGACACAACCCTAAATCCAATACATATCGCAAATCATCTTGAGGAACGTTCGGCAATTCATCTCCCGCTAAAATTGGCTCAATAATCGCCATCACCCGATCTTCTCTCAATCTCTCCGCCAAACTATCCAAATGTGTATCTTGTCTCTTGATTAAGATCTCTTTGGCTTGATTTACTAAGTCTGGCGTAATTTGAACAGTAGGATCTGTAGCAATATATTCGGTGATCTCTTTAGCGATCGCATTCACGAGCCAAGGCTGTCCCTGTGTTAAATGGAAAGCATGGGCGATCGCTGTTTCCGTAAATATTTGTCCAGTGGCTTCAGTATGTTGAGCATAGAGATTTTTTACATCCATTAGAGTAAAATTACTCATTGTAAAGGATTGAACTTTGATGTTGAATGGACTGGAAGTATTCAGGCGATTGCTTCCTCCCGCCACAATTTTGTAATCCCTAACATCGCGCATTCCAATCAAGCCAACAGATTGCGGAAATCCCTGCGGACGATTGGGAAATCCCGATCTCAGTTGTCGTAATACCGAGATTAAAGCCTCATCACTCAAGGCATCGATTTCATCGATAAACACGGCTAAGGGACGAGAAGACGCTTGCGCCCATGCACTCAGCGCTGTCCCAATTCTAGAACCTGCCTCTGCCTCTGACCAGGCCTGCGGTTGCAGTGATTCTGGCAAACGAAACCGCAGCGATTGTTTCCATTCTGATAAAATCGCTTTTTCGGCAGCACTAGGATCATGGGAAAAAACGGCTCCCACTTCCACAGATAGCATTACGGCGGTGTATTGACCGCTTTTTGTGAGTTCCTGTGCGAGGGAGAGCATGGCGGTGGTTTTGCCAATTTGGCGAGGCGCATGGATCACAAAATAATTACGCTGGTCGATTAGATGCTTTAGCTGTGGCAAGCGATCGGTTGCCGACAGCATATAGTGAATTTCGGGTTGGCAGGGTCCTGCTGTGTTAAACCATTTGGTCATGAGCGATCGCCAAGGAGAGAGCTAGATATGTAGCCTAGGATAACCGAAATATTCAGCTTTTATTTTATTTTATTTTATTTTATTTATGTTCCTTTGTTTGTGTCATACTTAATTTAAGACGTATTCTTTATAATTTCACTAAATATCACCTTAACGGGGGTAGTTTTTGGCTAAAAGCTAAAGTTAGTTAAAACTGACTGAAGACGAAAATGTTATTCTACTGTCATTTTTTTTACAACACATCTTTGGATCATGAATATGGCTACGACAATCAATCTCGAAACGGTTTACAGCTTTTTAAGCGACTTTGCAAGTCTGGATAGCTTCTGGCAGAAATTTGACACCATTTTCGGGACAATTTACGATCGCCCCTTAGCCGAAAGCCTCAAAGCCCGATCGCCTAATGTGCAAGTTAGTACTTTGGTGATTTTCGACAGTCGTGTTCAAGATTTAGATACTTTATATCGATCGCTGTTACCTGACAGCTTTGGCTATACGATCGCGGCGACAGATGATGCGCTGACTGTAATTACGCAGTTATTATCAGCAACGGGGGCAACTAGGTTGGCGATCGCGGCTCATGGTGAGTCGGGTGTCGTGCATTTGGGCGCAAAGTCGTTAGATAAATCGCAGATATTGGCGAAAGCCGGACTGTTGCAAGAATGGTGCGTACAAGAAATCGCCCTTTATGCCTGTGAGGTTGCGTCAGGTTCAACGGGTGCGGATTTTGTAAATTCATTGGCAAATGTTACTGGCGCGAGTATTGCAGCTTCGGTGAGTAAAGTTGGTAATAGCGCGTTGGGTGGTACTTGGGATTTAGGTGTGACCGTTGGCTCTACCTCATCGTTGTTAGACCGATCGCTATTGCAATCCTACGCGGGGATACTGCCTCAACCTAATGACACTTGGGAAGATGCCATAGCTCTAACCTTGAATACTCCCCTAACAGGCTCATGGAACACTGCTACCAACGACTATCAGTTCACAACCACCAAGGTTTTTACTGGCCTTGGTCAAACGACGACCCAAGCGCTTGGTTCTGATGTGGTCTATAAGTTTACTGCGCCTAGTGCGGGGACTTACTCATTTAGGGTGACTGGCCCATCTGCTAGCGCTCCAAACTTTGTCCTGTATGCTCTAAACAGCTTACCTGCCACCACGGCTGGTACACCCCTAAACTTGACCTCTGCGACGATCTTGGGCGGTGCAAATCGGACTAGTTCAACTGCTACTACCGCTGAAGAAATTTACGGTATTTCCTTAACTGCGGGACAGACTATTTATGTGGTCGCCGATATTTCAACTAATCTTGCTAGTACCGCTAGCTTTACCATCGAAGCCAACCAGATTGTCACCGAATCAGACACAACAGTTAGTTCGACTACCAATGACACTCCAGCTACAGCGAATACCTTTGTTTTTGGGATTGAAGGCTCGATTGGAGTAGCAGGGGATAAGGATTTTTATAGCATTGGTACGCCAACATCTGGATCGCGAGTCTTTGCAATGATTGATGCTTTGGCTGCTAATCAAACTGATTTTGACCTACGAGTCACCACGGCGACTGATACTCTTGAGTATGACGATGGCGATGGCGATGCACTGTTTGGCGGCACTTTTACACCTTCTATCTCAGGAACACCTTTAACTGGTGGATCGAGTTATGTGCGGGTTAATTATTTCGGTAATACTACTACTTCTGAACCTTACCGTTTATATGCCGTAGTGCAGCCTGCGCTTGCAAGTGCCACAGCAGAGACCGTCAGTAGTAACGATACAATTGCCACCGCCCAAGTTGCCAGCAATAATTACTTCTCTGGTGCGCTGTCCTCGGCTACTGATATAGATTTTTATGCCTTTACTGCTCGTGTGGGCGATTTGATCTTTCTGAGTCTCGACAGTAACCCCACCCGCGATGCTACGACATTTGATGGTCGTTTAGCTTTGTTCAACGCGGCAGGTACATCCCTTGTGGGGACTAATGGTGTTAATGGTGGTGTCACAGGATTTACTTCTACATCAGGAGCAGGTAACCTTGCGGCAAGCAACCCTACATCCCCCAGTGAAGGTTTAGTCTATAGGGTGATTATGGATGGCATTTATTATGCTCGTGCCAATGCCGCTGGTACAACTTTTGGTGACTACCTGCTTTCCGTATCTATTAATGGTGCTTTAGGCTCTTCATCTTTATCACCATCCTCTCAACTACCTACAGCAACCAACTTGAATGCTGCTGAGACCTACACTGAAGACATTCCTTTGAATTTGACTGATATTGTTGTTAACGATACAGATAACACTAATGTAACAGCAACTCTAACCCTATCAAACTCAGGTGCAGGTAGCTTAAGTACGGGTACTTCTGGAGCAGTCACTTCTACTTTTGTCAATGGTGTGTGGACTGCAACTGGTGCGATCGCTGATGTTAATGCTCTGTTAGCAGGAGTAACTTTCACCTCAACAGCAAACTTTAATAGCAATTTTACTATTACTACTAGCATCTCTGATGGCTTCTCAGTAGTAACTGGTAGTAAAGCATTCACAGGTATTGCCGTTAACGATGCCCCTGTTTATAATTCGCCTGCTAGTAATACATTTGGCTACTCTGCTTCTGTTGCTTCCTATCAGGCGATCAACCTTATCCCAGGGGCATCTGGCGTAAGCTCATTTGCCAATTTAGCTAGCACAGACGATAATTTTGAAGCTCTTTCCCTAGGTAGCCAGTCATTCAACTTTTATGGTATCAACTACTCCACGATTTTCGTTAGTAGTAATGGCTTGATTACTTTTGGATCTGGTAACTCTGCCTTTAGCAATAACAGCCTTACCACCAGTGTTACTCAACCTGCGATCGCGGTTTTCTGGGACGATCTGGTCACGGACAAGAACGCTGATGACCAAGTATTGTTTCAATTCCAAGACCTTAATGCTGATACTATCCCAGATCGACTTGTAATTGAATGGAATAACGTCTTTTTCTTTAATGCCACTACTAACGCGATCACTTTTCAAGCAATTCTGCAACTGAATACAGGCACAAATTCAGGTAACATTACCCTGAATTATGTTGACACAGATACAGGAAATGTTGATTCAATCAATGGAGCCAGTGCTACGGTCGGGATTAAAAATGGCAATGGCGATCCCTTATTGGTGTCATTCAATAATGGTAACGGTGCTTATGTTAATAGCCTCAAAGCCATTGAATTTACCACTCAGTCCAGTATTCTTACTTCAGGTACTGAAGATACTAGTACACGCTGGCTGAAGTAACGAAACGTAAAGATTAGAAGAGAAGCAGGAAAAAACAGGCGATAATAGAGGGAGAGTGAGTAGGAGGAAAAAGAGATGTCAGCCCCGAAAACAATAGAGATCAAAGTCAGCGAAC